>JBFIJN010000210.1:0-14812 GCA_041600735.1 Nannocystaceae bacterium | reverse complement strand
GGTACTCGGCGTACTCGTGTCGATGGCGGCTCAGTGCGTGCACCAAGGGAATGGTAGCCCGGGAGCAGGACGCTCACACGCGGGTGAATCGCGGTACGATGAGGCCGATGCGCGCGCGCCTCTTCCTGCTCGCCGCGGTGCTGGCGGTGGTCGCGGCTTGCAAGGTCCAGTCGTCGACGGGGCCCGAAGCCAGTGGCAGCTCGCCTGAGCCGACGGGGTCGCTCGAGACCACTGCCGAGACCGAGACTGAGACTGAGACGGAGCCCGAGCCCGAGCCCACGGCCGAGCCCGAGCCTACGCCCACGCCCGTCCCGATCTGTGCGCCGGTCCCCGACGAGGTCCTCGCGCTCACCGGCATCATCGAAGGCCCGCTGTTCACGGTGCCCTCGAGCCGGGCCCAGCTGGCGCCGAGCGCCGCGCCGACGCTCGATGCGATCGCCACGGTCTTGCTGCGCTACCCGTCGATCTCGTTCGAGATCCGCGCGCATCAGGACTCGAAGAGCGCGGAGGAATACCGCTATCGAGCTCACCGACCCACGCAGCGTCAAGCCGCGGTCGTGCGCGAGTACTTGATCGCGCGAGGGGTGGCGCCCGAGCGACTGGTCGCCAAGGGGTACGGCGAGGAAGCGCCGCTCGCCCCCAACGACACGGCCGAGGGGCGCGCGCTCAACCGCCGCGTGGAGCTGGTGCTGGTGCGGAGCGCCGATTGCCCGCGGGTCGATGGCGGGTGAGGGTCCGTCGGCGGTGCCCGCCCCGCTCGCAGCGGGCCGCGGATCCACCGCCACGCTCCCGCCGGCGTACCTGGATCCCTCTCGCGGGCTCCGCGCTACTCCCGCCAATCCCTTCCATTGGCCATTCCGGCCAAAGCTGGCACGTTTGCACGACGCGGACCGGGCGAGCTCCTGGAACAAGGCGCCTGCGCCCGGCCGTCCCCGCGGTCCGGCATGGCCTTCAACCTGCGCAGCATCCGAAACGGCGCCCTCATCGTGGTGCTGCTGGGCATTCCGCTGCTGCTGCTGCGCAACTCGGCCCAAGACCCGCACCGCATGAGCAGCTTCGATCGGGCGGTGCGGCGCATCGGCGCGCCGCTCGAGGCCGCGGTCTCCTATAGCGCGGGCATGCTGGGGGCGTTCTTCGAGCGCTGGGTGCTCCAGGCGCGCATGCAGGACAGCAACGAGCGGCTCGCGGGCGAGAACCGCGAGCTGCGGCAGCGGCTGCGCGGGCTCGTGCACCTCCAAGAGGAGAACCAGCAGCTGCGCCGCGCGCTACAGATGCGCGAGAAGGTCACCGAGGACATGATCCCGGCCGAGCGCGTGGGCGTCGATCAGTCGCCGTTCTTTCGCGTGGTCAACATCCGCATCGATCGCGGCAGCGAGTACGCGCGCCCGGGCATGGCGGTGCTGTCTCCGGATGGCGTGGTGGGTCGCATCGACAAGGCCCTCGACGACTACAGCGACGTGCTGCTCATCACCGATCCGCGCTCGAAGATCGCGGTCGAGCTCGCGCGCACCAAGGCCCAGGGGATCCTCGAGGGGCGCACCGAGGACAGCTGCTCGCTCGAGGTCTCCAAGGACTATGCGGTCGAGGTCGGCGACATCGTGCAGACGTCTGGCGTGGACGAGCTGTTCCCCAAGGGGCACCCCGTGGGCCAGGTGGTGGAGATCGAGCCGCTGGTCGGCGACCAGCAGCGCCTCCACGTGATCCCGGCCGTGCGCTTCGATCGCATCGACGTCGTGTGGGTGGTGCTCGCCAATGCGCCGCATGCCGATCCCCGCGGCGAGCTCGAGGGCCCGGCCGTGCAGGCACGCGGCCTGCAACCGATCACTCAGTAGGCGCTCCGATCATGCTACGCGCATTCGTCTACTTGGTGCTCGGCTGGCTGCTCATCGCGGTGGTGGGAGGCATGGCCGACGTGCTCTCGCTGACGATCATGCTGCCGGCCACGAGCATGGTCATCCTCACCCACGCCGCGTTCTCCGTCGGCATGCCGCTGCACGTCGGGCTCGCCGTGGCGATCGCGCTGGGCTACCTCGAGGACCTCCATCAGGGCGCGCCCATGGGCACGCTGGCGCTGGCCCACGGGCTCGCGTTCCTGATGCTGCGCTGGGCCTCGGGGCGCTTTGCGGTCACCGGCTGGGTGCTCCGCGCGGCGGCGGGCATGGTCGCGGCGGTGCTGCTCGATGGAATCACGCTCGCGATCTTGTTCGTGCTCGGCGGACCGCTCGGGGTGCCCCACCAGGCGCTGTGGGGCGCGGTCGCGGTCTTGCACTGGCATGCGCTGGCCACCCTCTTGGTCGCGCCGCCGCTGATGGCGGGGCTCGATCGCCTGCTGCTCGCGCTGCGGCTCGACGATCGCCCGCCCCAGCAGGCCTACTGGACCGGTGCGGGGAAGTGAGCGGGAGGCCCACGCCATGATCAACCTGCGCCAGCGCGACGACCTCCGCGACCTCCGGCCCCGCTTCCAGGCCATGGTGATCGTGGTCGTGCTCATGTTCCTCGGCCTGCTGGTGCGCCTGTGCCAGATCCAGATCCTCGAGGGTGACCACTACACGCGTCGGGCCGAGCGCAATTTCATCGACGTGGTCGACGTCGACGCCCCGCGCGGGCGCGTGTTCGACGTGGAGGGCCGCCCGCTCTCCACCAACCGCCCTGCGTACACGCTCTACATCCCCGCGTGGGCTCGCTTCGTGCGCGATGGCGAGGCCGGGGTGCACCCGAGCGAAGAGGGGCGGCGCGTGCCCATGGATGAAGAGACCCGCGACCTCATCGCATCGCTGGTCGAGTTCGTCGACGACGACGACCGCGCGGCATTCGTGGCCCGGGTCGACGAGCTGCGCGAGAACGAGGCGGAGGGCAAGTACGGCCAGATCACGCGGCGCAACCTCGACTGGGAGGAGTTCGCGCGGATCCAGGCGCGCCTCGACGCCATCGATCCATGGGTGGAGATCCGCGAGAGCTCCAAGCGCTACTACCCCGAGGCCCAGCTCGTCGGGTTCGTGACCGGACACATGGGCAACATCGGCCCCGAGACGCTCAAGCGCTCGCGTCACCTCAACTATCGGCCGGGCGATCGCATCGGCAAGACCGGCATCGAGCGCCAGTGGGAGAACTACCTGCGCGGGCGCCTGGGTCGGCGGGCGCGGGTGGTCGACGCGCGCAACCGCGAGGTCGCCGATCCGCCGCACGAGGCCGTCGAGGCGCTCCCCGAGGATCACGACCCGATCCCCGGACAGGACATCTACCTCACGCTCGACCTCGATCTGCAGCGCGTGGCCTACGACGCGCTGTCGGAGCGGCTCGCGGGCAGCGTGGTGGCGATGGAGGTCAAGACCGGCAAGATCATCGCCATGGTCTCGGTGCCGTCGCTCGACCCCAACCTCTACGAGCAGCCGATTCCCGCGGCGCAGTGGCAGGCGTGGGCCGAGAGCCCGCTCAAGCCGTTCATCGACAAGACCGTGCAGGAGCACTTCTTCCCCGGCTCGACCTACAAGGTCGTCTCGGCGATCGCCGCGCTCTCGCACCCCGAGTTCGATCCCGACAACACCATCGACTGTCAGGGCTTCGTCAAGTACGGCGGCCGTCGCTTTCGCGACACCCACGTGCACGGAACGATGAACCTCGAGAGCGCGATCGTGCAGTCGTGCAACACCTACTTCTACCAGCTCGCGATCGACAACATCCTCAGCCTCGATCGCATGGAGCAGGTGGCGCGCTCGCTCGGCCTGGGTGAGCGCTCGGGTCTCGGCCTCAACGGCGAGGTGCGGGGCACGATTCCGACCGAGGAGTTCGAGGCCCGCGAGGGCACCTACCAGGGCGGCGTGCGTCTCAACAGCGCGATCGGCCAGGGCAACGTGAAGGCCACCGTGCTGCAGCTCGCGGTGCTGTACGCGGCGATCGCCAACGGTGGCTACGTGATGACGCCGTACCTCGTCGATCACATCGAGACCAACGAGGGCAAGCTCGTGTTCACCAGCCAGCCGCAGCGGCGCAATGACCAGCCGGTGATCGACCCCGTCGATCGCGAGCGGATCCATCGCGGTCTGATCGGCGTGGTCAACGACGAAGAGGGCACCGCCTACTCGGAGCGGCTGCCCACCATCGTGGTCGCCGGCAAGACCGGGACCGCGCAGGTGGGCCGCGAGAAGCGGCGGGTCGATCCCGACGCGGACGACGGGGAGCACAAGATCGAGGGCTGGGACACGAGCCAGGACCACGCCTGGTTTGCCGCCTATGCGCCGGCGAGCAACCCCTCGATCGTGGTGGTGGCCATGGTCGAGCACGGCGGCATCGGGGCCGACGCGGCCGCGCCCATCGTGATGAAGGTGGTGAGCCACTACATCGGGTCCACGATCTCCGAGACCGACACCCCCTTGCGCGCCTACGGCGAGCCGCCGCCGCTGCCCGGCCAGCGGCGCGACGATCCGTCCCGGGCCAGCACCCCGAGCGGAGCCTCACCATGAGCGACCTGTTGGGCCATCCGCGCGACCTGTGGGGCCGCGTGCGTCACTCCGTCGACTGGGTGGTGCTGCTGCTCGCGTTCGGCGTGATCACGCTGGCGCTGCTCAACCTCAACAGCGCGGGCAAGGGCGACTGGACCGGTCGCGTCGCCACGCAGCTGCGCTGGGTGGGGCTCGGCACCGTCATCATGTTCGCGTTCACGGCCCTCGACTACCGCGTGATCTACCGGCTGGCCTACGCCGCCTACGCGTGCGGGGTGGGCCTGTTGTTCCTGGTGCCGATCTTCGGGATCAAGGTGAACGGCGCGCGGCGCTGGCTCGGCACGGTCGACTACCGGATCCAGCCGTCCGAGCTCATGAAGGTGCTGCTGGTGATCGCGCTCGCCCGCTACCTCCACGACGTCTACGCCAAAGAGGTACGCGGCCTCCGCACGGTGGTGATCCCGTTTGCCATGGTGCTCGTGCCGGCCGCGCTGGTGATCCAGCAGCCCGACCTCGGCACGGGCGTGATGCTGCTGCTCGTGGCGTTCCCGGTGCTCTCGGTCACGCGTCTGCACCTGCGCACGATGATGGGGGCCGGCCTCGCCGGCATCGTCTCGTTCGCGCTCGGCTGGCGCTACCTCGCCGACTACCAGCGTATGCGCATCGACGTGTGGCTCGACCCCGAGCTCTACGCCGACGACGAGGGCTATCAGACGATCCAGGCGATGATCAGCGTGGGCAACGGCGGGTTCTTCGGGCGCGGCGTGGACCAGGGCACGCAGAACGTGCTCGGCTTCCTGCCCGAGCCCTTCACCGACTTCCCGTTCGCCGTCTACGCCGAGGAGTGGGGCTTCGTGGGCGGCGCGATGGCGCTCACGCTCTACCTTGGCATCACGCTGTGGTCGATCAACATCGCCAGCCAGGCCCGCGACCGCTTTGGCGCGCTCTTGTGCACGGGGGTGGCCGCGCTGTTCTTCTGGCACGTGGTGATCAACATCGGCATGGTGCAGCAGATCTTTCCGGTCTCGGGCATCACGCTCCCGTTCTTCAGCGCCGGCGGCTCCAACGTGCTCACGATGATGATCGGGCTCGGGCTACTCATGAGCGTGTCGCGCTCGCGACAGTGGCGGAGCTGAGCGGCCCCGGCGCGCGGTCGGGGGTGGCGGCTCGATCCCTGCGCGGAGGATTGCGCACCCGTGCCCGGACCATCGCCGTCCATCGTTCGCACCCAGTGCCGCCCCTCGGCCGGTGCGCAATCGTGTGCGCACCGTGACGCCTGCGTGACGCCGGTGGCCACCGTGGTAGACCGCCCGCTAGCCATGTCGAGCCTCATCGGAGTGGTCACGAACCCGAATTCCGGGAAGAACCGCCGACGACGGGGGAACGACCGCAAGCTCGAGCTCGAGCGCGCGGTGGGGCGGCACGGGATCGTGCGGCAGACCTCCGACGTCGACGAGCTGCGCGCAGTGATGCACGAGCTCTTCGATGCGGGCTGCGATCACTGGGTGTCCGACGGCGGCGACGGCACGCTGCACTGGCTGCTGAGCGTGGGGTTTGCGGTGGCTCGCGAGCGCGCCGGCGGCCGGACCCCCGTGCGGCTGCCGCGGATCGTGCCGGCCAACGGCGGGAGCATCGACTTCGTGGCCCACAAGGCGGGGATCCGCGGGCAGGCCACCGACGTGCTGCGGCAGCTGGTGGCGGCGTTCGAGCGCGGGGAGATGCCGCGCACGGTCGAGCTCGACACGTTTCGCATGCGCGGGCGCAGCGGCGTGGAGCCCGACCTCGATCGTCTGGGCTTCGCCAGCGCCATCGGCGGCGTGGCCCAGCGCTTCTTCGAGAAGCTCTACGAGCGCAAGCCCGTCGACGGCCGCGCCATCGCCATGGTGCTGGCCAACTCGCTGGGCGGCGCCATGGTCAGCACCACGCCGCGGCGGCTGTGGAGCTTCATGCCCGACTCGCTGCGCGACTACGCCGACACCATGTTCGAGCCCACGCGGGCGCGGGTGGAGCTCGACGGCCACGCGCTCGGCTACGACGATTTCGCCTCGCTGCAGATCGGCTCGATCGACATCAACCTGGGCGGGGTGGTGAGGACGTTTCGTCACGCCGCGGCTGCGGGAGTCCTTCACGCACAGGCGATCAGCATGCAGCCGTGGGAGCTGGCCGCGAACCTCCCGAACATCGTGCTCGGCACGCCGATCTGGGGGCGCAAGGTCTATGACGGCCCCGCCCGGCACCTGCGCGCGGTGGCCCACCCCGGCGCCACGCTCGACCCGGTGATCGACGGCGAGCTGTGCTTTGGCCTGCGCGAGCTCGAGGTCGAGGCCGGCCCGCGCCTCGAGATCCCGCTCGTGTGCGCGGCAAGCTGAGCGCTCGCGTCCCGATTTGCACGAGGAGCGCCTCGCGGGTCGTTGAGCCAACGCACGGCCCGGGGGTCGAACGTCGTGCAGACCTGGCTGGGGCGCTACCGCCTGCCGCAAGATCGATCCCGGCTCCGCGTTGGGTCACGGTCGCGATGCGGCCCGTCGGGTTGACATGAAGTCGGCCGCGGGCGAGCGTCCTGCACGATTCTCGGTAATCGCGAGGAGAAGAAGTGATCATGAAGCGCATTTGCTTGATTTCGAGCTCCCTGGCCATGGCCGTACTGGCCCCCACCTTGGCCTCGGCCGAGCCGGGGATTCTGTACATCCCGACGGACCCCGTCACCTTGCGTCCGCTGAGCATGTCGCCGTGCGGTAGTCAGGTGAACTCCGCGCTGGGCTGCGGTGGCGCATCGGCGGAGACCGAGGAAGACCCGTACGCAGACGCGGCCGGTCTCACGACGGCGATCAGCGACGCGTTGATCGACTACGACGTGCTCGTCACCAACACGCGCCCGCCCGAGTACATCTCGTACACGATGCTGCTGGCGAGCGACGAGGCGGCCGACATGAACACCGGGTTCACGTGCACCTACGGCGGCATCAGCTGCTCGGCACGTCAGCGCGCCCGCATCATCTCCACCTCGGGCTCCACCATGAACTGCATGGACCCGGAGATCACCCACGCCGTCCTCTATCAGTTCGGCCGGATCTCGGGCCTCGAGGGCGTCGACAATCCGATGGACGTGATGAACTACGTCCCGGACTACACGATGGCGCCGGTGGGCTACCTCGACGAGTGCTCGGACCGCGTGCAGCAGAACGGCTTCGACGACCAGGGCGCCCCGGTGCTCTTGCCGCTCGAGTGCACGAGCGTCGATCACTTCGTGTGCCCCAACGGTGCGAACGGCAGCCCGGGGCAGAACAGCCACCAGGACCTGCTCGCCGCCTACGGTGATCGCACCGACGACGCCGACGCGCCCGTGCTGGAGAACATCGTGCCCGAGGATGGCGCGGTGATCATGGCGGGCGAGGACGTCACCATGGACGTCGACGTGACCGATGCCGATCCCGCGGTCGGGCTGCGCTGGACGATCTCGTCGCCCGCGCTCGAGGCGGCCGGCGTCGAGGGCGGCATGTTCTCGCAGTGCACCAACGACGTGTGCGACGCCAACTGGGAGGACGCCACGCCGCTCAAGGCCACCGACAGCGACTGGTCCTTCACGCTCGCGGGCCTGCCCCCGGGCGAGTACACGATCACGCTCGAGGCCTCCGACTACCACGGCAACGTGGCCGAGATGGTGACCTCGATCGTGACCATCGAAGGGGCCGGTAGCGACACCGGTGGCGCGGACACCGGGGCCGACGAGACGGGCACCGTCGATCCGACCAACGGCAGCAACTTCACCTCTGGCGCCGACTCTGGCGATGACGATGGTAGCGGCAGCACGGCCGGCACCGACGACGGTGGTGGCGGCTGTAGCTGCACCAGCGGCGAGGATGCCAGCGGCGGGGGCCCGAGCGCGGTGCTGATGCTCCTCGGCTTCGCCGGCCTGGGCGCGATGCGCCGTCGCCGGTAGGCCGACCGACGCACCGCCGGCCGCTCGCGGCCGGCCCACGAGGGCGCGACTCCCCACGGAGGCGCGCCCTCTTTGCGTGCGCGGCTCGTCGCTCAGCTCTCGGCGGACTCACGCTGGGGCGCGGGCGGGTGCCGCAGCTGCCAGCGCGCCACGAGCCACCACAGCAGCGGGAACGTCAGCACGAAGCCGGCGACGCACAAGAGGCTCGCGCCCAGCAGGAACGGGCCCACCGCGTCGGTGAACAGGCCCCACCAGCCGACCATGTCGAGGGCCTGCAGCTGCGTCCACGAGGGCAGCGCACGGCCCAGCACGGCGAGCCCCAGCCACAGCTCGGCAAAGTAGAAGGCGGGACCCGTGATCGGGTTGACCACCGCGGTGCCGAGATACGTGGCGGGCAGGTTGCACCGCACGATGGGCGCCATCGCCAGGGCCACGAACATCCCCGCAAACGGGATCGGTACCAGCGAGAGCGACAGGCCCAACGAGAAGCCGCCGGCGATGCCCCGGGGGCTTCCGTTGAGGGTCATCAGCTGGCGTAGCCACTGCCGCATGCTCCGTCGCCCCAAACCATGGCACAGCCAGGATTCTACTCGGAGGTCTATTTTCTGGTTGCATTCTACTCACGAGTTGATAAACACTTGGGCATGGGTCGACCTCTTGCCGGCGCGAACGACATCGCCACCCCCGAGCGGGTGCTCGCGGCGGCCGAGCGGGCGTTTGCGGCCGTGGGCTACGGGGCGGCCAAGCTGGCCGACATCGCCACGCGCGCCGGGATCCAGCGCCCCTCGCTGCTCTATCACTTCGGCAGCAAGGAGGCCCTCTACGCGCAGACGGTGGAGCGCTGCTTCGAACGCCTGCGCGCCGCGTTGCTCGAGTCGATGACGGCCAAGGGCGAGTTTGCGGACCGCCTCGAGCGCACGGTGGCGCGCTACGCCGAGTTCCTCGATGCCGAGCCTCAGCTCGCGCGCATCGTGCTGCGCGAGCTCCTCGATGGGCGCGGGCCGGGCCGCAAGATCTTGCTGCGCCAGGTGGTGCCGCTGCTCGACGAGCTCGAGCGCTTCATTCTCGAGCACGGGGCGGGGGCGCTGCGCCCCGGCGTGCCCGTGCGCGCGGCCGTGCTGCAGGTGGGCGCCGATGCGCTGCTGCGGGCGGCCGCGGGCTCGCTGCGGGAGCCCCTGTGGGGCTCCGACGATCAATCCCGCACGCTCGCGCGACTACTGCTGCTGCGCGACTGACCAAGGAACCATTCAACGATGTCGTCGATTCATCCCTCCGTTCTCGGCCCGATGGGCCGCAGCCGCAACCCACGGGTGTTCCTCGATCTGGCCGGTCCCGCCGTCCGCGGCTTGCTGCTCAAGAAGGGCAAGCAGGGGCGCACCGCGCAGATGCCCGCCCACCACAGCGCGCACTTCGACTGGGACTACGAGCGCAACCGCCCCGAGCTCGCCAAGCTCTACGATCTCGCCAAGCGCGGTCAGTGGGACGCCGCCACCGCGCTCGACTGGAGCACGACGGTCGATCCCTACGACGAGAGCCGCGATCTCATGCCCGAGGAGGCGCTGCCGCTCGTGGAGCTGCCCTCGTACCGCACGCTGCCGCGCCGTCGCCAGCTCGAGCAGCGCGCCAGCCTCACCTCGTGGCTGCTCTCGCAGTTCCTCCACGGCGAGCAGGGCGCGCTGTTTGCCGCCTGCCAGGTCACCGAGGCCGTGCACTGGATGGACGGCAAGCTCTACGGCTCCACCCAGGTGGTCGACGAGGGGCGCCATGTCGAGGTGTTCCATCGCTACCTCGCCGAGAAGCTCGGCAAGGTCTACGAGATCAACGACAACCTCTACACCATCATCGATGCGCTGATGACCGACGGACGCTGGGATCTCAAGTTCCTCGGCATGCAGATCATGATCGAGGGGCTCGCGCTCGGGGCGTTCGGCACCATGCGCCAGTCGACCAAGGAGCCGCTGCTCAAGGAGCTGCTCAAGTACGTCATCACCGACGAGGCGCGCCACGTGACGTTCGGGGTCGTGGCGCTGCGCGACTACTACGCGGCGCTGCCAGAGAACGAGCGCCGCGATCGCGAGGACTGGGCCTACGAGATCTCGGTGTTGCTCCGCAATCGCTTCCTCGCCCACGAGTTCTACGACGAGTACTACGCCCACGCGATGTCCCGGCGTCAGTGGAACGCCGCCGTGCTGCGCTCGGAGTTCATGAGCCGCTTTCGCAACACGATGTTTCGCCGGCTGATCCCCAACCTCAAGAAGATCCACCTGCTCTCCGATCGCATTCGGCCGCACTACGACGCGCTGGGGCTGCTGGTCTACGAGCACGAGAAGCCGGGCAACGAGCTCGGCGCCGGGGATCTGCTCGAGTGCGACCCCAAGGAGGCCGAGGCGCGGCTGCTCCAGGTATGATGGGGCGTGGCCGCGCCGAAGGTGCTCCTGCTCGACGTGATGGACACGCTGGTCCACGACCCGTTCTTCGAGGAGGTGCCGCGCTTCTTCGGCATGAGCCTGGCCGAGCTGGTGCCGCTGCTGCGCGAGGGCGCATGGGTGCAGTTCGAGCTCGACGCGCTCGATGAGGCGACGTTCCTGTCGAGGTTCTTCGCGGACGGTCGGCCCGTGGATGGCGCCGGGCTCGTCGCGGCGGTGAGGCGGGGCTACCGCTTGCTGCCGGGGATCGAGCCGCTGCTGCGGGAGCTCTCTGCGCGGGGCGTGGCCATGCACGCGCTGTCGAATTATCCGCGCTGGTACCGGCTCATCGAGGAGGCGCTCGGCCTCTCTCGCTTCGTGCAGTGGAGCTTCGTGTCGTGTGATACCGGCGTGCGCAAGCCCGATCCGGCCGCCTATCTGCGCGCTGCGTCCACGCTGGGGGTCGAGCCGGCCGCGTGCTTGTTCGTGGATGATCGCGAGAGCAACTGCGCCGCGGCGCGCGAGCAGGGGATGGGCGCGGTGCGCTTCACCAACGCCGCCATGCTGCGCGAGGCGATGATCGAGCACGGGCTGCTGTGAGGCGCCGGGGTCCGCGCGAGTCGGGCGCCCCCGTTCGCGTGTTCAGGGTAGGCAGATGTGGGTTTTCGCGCATTTGCAGGCATTTGCCGGCATTTGCCGGCAACTTCGCTGGCAACTTTGGCAGATGGCCTGTCAAAATAGGAGGGTTGCTCTCCCGCTTGCACATCACACCGCGTGGCGCCGAGTCGAAGGGCGAGCAGCAATGGTTGGTTGCTCTCGGCGCCGCCCAAACGAAGGAAGGCCTATGAAGCTCCCATTGGAGATCACGTTTCGCAATGTCGTGCGGACCGAGGAGATCGAGGAACGCATTCGGGCAAAGGCCGCCAAGCTCGACCGCTTCTACGATCGCATCACGGGATGCCGCGTGGTCGTGGAGTTGCCGCACAGTCATCACACCAAGGGCAACGCGTATCACGTGAACATCGAGCTGAGCGTTCCGGGTGCGGATCTCGTGGTCAACCACGACAAGCCCAAGCCCGAGCACGAGGATCTCGGCGTTGCGCTACGCGACGCGTTCTCGGCGATGCAACGCCAGCTTCAGGCCCACGCCGAGCGCCATAGTCCCAGTCACTCTGGCGCGAACATGCGGATCACAGACGTGCTCTCCTGATTCGAGGCTCGGTCGACGGCCGACGGCATTACGCCGCCGGTCGTCGCCATCTCTTTGCGCGCCGAGACGGCGCGCGAGCGCTAGTCGAAGCGCAGCTTCTTGAACACCACGCCGTTGCGTCCGGCTCGCTTGGCGGCGGCCATTGCCTCGTCGGCCTCGCGGAGCATCGTCTCGATCACCCGGTCGAGCTGCTCGCTCTCTCGCATCAGCGCCACGGGTACGTGGTCGATGAGGGCGCAGCCGATGCTCACGGTGCTGAGGCAGCGTTGCTCCACGCGCTCGCGGATCCGCTCGGCGGCGTGGCGTGCGCCGGCTTCCTCGACGTCGGGCAGCACCACCACGAATTCCTCGCCGCCAAAGCGAGCCACGAGGTCGGTGTCGCGACTGCAACCATCGATGGTGCGGGCGATGCGAGCGAGCAGGCGATCGCCCGCGAGCTGGCCCTCGGTGTCGTTGACGCGGCGAAAGTGATCCACGTCGACCAGCAGGATCGCCACGCCCCCCGGTCCACGGCGGCTGAGCGACTTGATCGTGCGGCGCAGCGCGCCAAACAGGAACCGGCGCGAGAACACCCCGGTGAGCTCGTCGGTCATCGCGATGCGACGCAGCCGAGCTCCGGCGCGAGCCGCCGCGATCTGGGAGTCGAGGCGAGCGCACACCACGGCCAGCGGCGTTCGGGGCGAGACCACGTCGCTCCCTCCTCCCTCGATCAGCGCGAGCGTGTGCGGGTGATCCTCGGGCAGCTCGGTGAGCAGCACCACCGAGATCGCGCCCGACTCGGCGGCATCGCGAAGCTGGCGGCAGAGCTCCGCGTCGTCGAGGTCGTGCTCGCCCAGCGGCAGCAGCACCACCTCCGGCTGCTCGAGCGCGGCGAGCTCCACCGCGTCGGCTCGCTCCGCTCGCAGCACCTCGTAGCCCAGCGACTCGAGCCGCTCGTGAAGGCCGCCGTCGATGGCGACCAGCAGCACTCGACCGCGAGTGTGTCCGGGCGCGACGCGGGGGCTGGGGGGCAGCAGCGGGCTGGGGCCATCGGTGCGCCCGCGCTGGAGCAGCGCAGTGGCCTCGTGGGCGGGCCGGGGATGGCCGAAGTAGTAGCCCTGGCCCAGCTCGCAGCCCAGCGCGCGGACGAAGCGGAGCTGCTCGGGGGTCTCGATGCCCTCGGCGGTCGTGCTCTTGCCCAGGCCTCCGGCGAGGTTGACGATGGCGCGCACGATCTCGGCGCCGCCGTCCTCGCCCGCGCCCAAGCGGGCGATGAACGATCGATCGACCTTGATGCCGTCGATGGGGAATCGGTGCAGGCAGCTGAGCGCCGAGTAGCCCACGCCGAAGTCGTCGAGCAGCACGCGCACCTTCATGTCGCGCAAGCGGTGCAGCGCGGCCGCGGTCGCGTCGTCGTCCTCGATCAGCAGGTTCTCGGTGATCTCGACGCCGAGCGAGTAGGGGGCCACCGAGAACCGCGTCAGCTGCTCGGCGATGAGCGTGGCCAGCCCCGGCCCCGTGATCTGGCTGGGCGAGAGGTTGACGTTGATGAGCAGCGCGGGGCGGCCGTCTTGCTGCCAGGCCTGCGCCTGGGCCAGCACCCTCGGCAACAGGCGCTCGAACAGCGCGGGCATGAGGCCTGCTTCTTCGATGACGCCGAGGAACTCTGCGGGGGCGAGCAGGCCGCGCGTGGGGTGACGCCAGCGCACGAGCGCCTCGAACCCAGCGATCTCACCGGAGTGGAGCCACACCAGCGGCTGGTAGAAGGGCTCGAGCTGGTCGGCGCGGAGGGCTTGGCGCAGCTCGCCATCGAGGCGCAGCCTCGACACCATGTGCTCGTGCATGGGCGCGTCGAAGATCCGGTGGCGCCCGCCGCCCTGCTCCCGCGCCTGGCCCATGGCCGCGATCGCGTCGCGTAGGTGCTGCTCCGGGCGCTCGTGCTGCGTGTCGCTGGTGGTGATGCCGATCGACGCGGTGGAGAACAGCTCCTCCCCGTCGAGCAGGTCGCGGCGCTGCACGTCTTGCTGGATGCGCACGGCGAGGCGCAGCACCGTCGCGGGCTCATCGAGCTCCACGAGCGCGATGAAGTGCTCGGGGCCCACGCGGGCGAGCGTGTCGCCGCGCTGGATCAGGGCGCTCAGCCTCAGCGCGACCTCGTTGATCCAGCGGTCCCCGAGCGCGAGCCCGTAGCTGGCCGTGATGGTGCGGAGGTTGTCGAGCGAGATCGACAGCACGGCGAACGGCGTGCCCTGGCGCTCGCGTCGCTGCGCCGCGGCCTCGAGGTGCTCGAGCAGCAAGCGAAGGTTGGGCAGCCCGGTGGACGCATCGTGGAGCACGTGGTGGCGTAGCTGGGCCTCGAACACCTTGCGCTCGACCGCGTAGGAGAGGCAGCGCTGCAGCAGCGGAGGATCGATCGCACCCTCGAGCAGATAGTCCTGAGCGCCGGCCTCGACGGCTCGCCGCGCGAGGTCTTCGTCGTCGACGCTGGTCATCACCACGATGGGCAGGCCGGGAGCCGCCGCGCAGACGCGACGCACCGCGTCCAGACCGCTCGCGTCGGGCAGGGTGAGGTCGAGCAGCGCCACGTCGATGGACTGTGTGGTGACCAGCGCGAGCGCGGTCTCGAGGCGGTCGGCGTGCAGGACCTCGAAGTCCTCGCGACAGTCACGCAAGAGCGCGCGCACCCGTCGTACGTTCGCGGGGTCGTCTTCGACCAACAGCAGCCGTGGGCTTCTCATGAGTCTACGGGGGCGTCTCGAGCGGCATCGTGGGTACGGGTGATCGTCGCGCCTTGCTCGGGCTCGCCTCGACACCGAGCTCGCCGTCGCCCGCGACGGTC
>JBFIJN010000209.1:0-14837 GCA_041600735.1 Nannocystaceae bacterium | reverse complement strand
GCAGCGGCAAGACGCGTGGACCGAGGTCGCCACCGGCATGGCCGAGGCGCTGGCCGACATCGAGCTCCCCCACGATCTCGGACGCGCGTTCCAGGCCACGTGCGCCCGCTGGTTCCGCGATCACTGCGATGACCCCGACGCGGCCGAGGCCGCCGCACAGCGGGCCGTGCAGCACGACCCGCGACACCGGGAGACGGTGGCGCTGCTCGCCGATCTCCAGCGCCGTCATCCCTCGCCGGACCTCGTGTCCACGCTGCTGCAGCTCGACGAGCTGAGCGACCGCGACCTCGACCCGCTCCACGAGGCGGCCGAGGTCGCGCTGGTGGCGGAGGCCAACGGTCAGCTCGAGGCCGATGCCTCGCGCGACATCGTGGCCCGCCTCTATCAGCGGGCCTCGCGAATGTTCGCGCGCGGAGAAGCAGCGATCGGTGAGCGACAGCCCGAGCAGAGCACCACGTGGGCGCGCGAGGAGCTCGTGCGTGCGCTCGCCGAGGATGGCGACAAGGAGGGCGCAGTAGGGCTGCTGCTGGGCGCGGCCCAGCTGCCCGTGTCGCCCGCCACCGCCCAAGATCTGCAGATCCGGGCCGCGCGGCTCTCGGCCGAGCGCGGCGACATCGCGCGCGCGATCGACCTGTTCGACCACGTGCTCGAGGAGCGGCGCGACGATCTGGCGCTCGTGCAAGAGGCCGCGCAGCTGTGCGAGCAGCAGAACCGCGTGCTCGAGCTCGTGGTGCTGCGACGGCGCGAGCTCGAGCTCACCCAGGATCCCGCGCGACGGCTGGACCTGCGCCTAGTGCTGTCGAACCTCGCCGGGGCGCTCGAGCGCCAAGGCGGGCGCGTGGAGTCGCTGCGCGCGAACCTGGCCGATCAGCCCGGCCACCCCGCGTCGGTCGAGGCGCTGGTCGAGGTGCTGTCCGACAAGGGCCGCTTCGGCGCGCTCGCCGACGTGCTGGCCGAGCAGGCCCAGACCCTCCAGGACGGCGGCGCAGACGAGAGCTCGGCGGGGCTGTGGGCCCGCGTGGCCAAGCTGGCCGAGGAGCATTTCTCCGACAACGCGCGCGCCATCGAGGCGCTGCGGCGAGTGGTGCAGCTGCACCCCTCCAACCAGGCCCTCGACGATCTGGCGCGATTGCACCTGCTGCAAGAAGAGCCGGGCGAGGCCGCGCGCTGGCTCGACCAGCGGCTCCAGACCACCGAGGCCAACCAGCAGGTCGCCGTGCGCCTACGGCTGGCGCGGGCCCTGATCGCGGCCGAGCGCCCCACCGACGCGATCGCCACGCTCGAGCTCGCCTTCGCCGAGGCGCCGCGCAACGGCGAGGTCCGCAAGCTGTTGCTGCGCCTCTACCGACGCCACGAGCAGTGGGAGTCGCTCGCGAGCGCGCTGACCGTGGCCACCGAGCACGTGGGCGACACCGCGACGATCCTCGCGTACGCCCGCGAGGCCGCCGAGATCTACCACGACCGCCTGGGGCTGCCGGGGAACGCCGTGCCCGTGCTCGAGCGCGCCCACGTGCTCGCCCCCGACGATCGCAAGCTGCGGATCATGCTGGCCGAGGGACTGCGCGTGGCCAGTCGCCTCGACGAGGCCCGCGTGTTGCTCACCGACCTCATCGAGGACTTCGGTCGGCGACGCTCGCCGGAGCGCGCCGGGGTTCACCTGCAGCTGGCGCGGGTGGCCCACGCTCAAGGCGAGGCCGCCGAGGCGCTCGATCAGCTCGAGCTCGCCTCGAAGATGGACTCGGACAATCCCACCATCATGCGCACGCTCGCCGAGCTGTCGCGCGAGGCCGGCGAGCTCGACCGAGCCGAGCGCGCGTATCGAGCCCTGCTGCTGCAAGTGAGGCGTCAGGGCGACGACGCGGCGAGCTCGGTGATCGGCGCGGCCACGGTCCTCATCGAGCTGAGCTCGATCGCCGCCGAGCGCGGCCAAGGGGAGCAGGCCGAGGAGCTGGTCGAGTCCGCGCTCGAGGCCCTGGCGGCCGACGACTCCCAGGCGGCCGGGCTGCAGCGCTCGCTGACGGATCGGGGCGAGCACGAGCTGCTGCTGCGCGTGCTCCAGACGCGACTCAACCATGTCCACGAGGGCCGCCGTCGCGCCGACGTGCTGGCCGATCTCGCGGGGCTCTACGAGGGCCCGCTCGACGATCCGGGCAAGGCGCTCGACGCCCGACTCGAGGCGCTCGAGCAAGACCCGGGCTCGCCCGTCCACCACGAGCACGCGCGCGAGCTGGCCGAGCGCACCAAGCAGCTCGATCGCTACATCGACCACGTGGACGAGCTGCTCGAGCGAGCGCGGCGCAACACCGATGTGCACGTGCGCTGCGAGCTGCTGCTGCGGCTCGGTGAGGCGATGGAGCGGCGCGGCGACTTCGATCGCGCCGGCGAGCTCTACCAGCAAGCCGAGCAGAGCGGCGTGCGCGAGGTCGACGTGTGGCGCGCCTCCGCGCGACTGGCCGGGGCTCGCGGCGACACCGAAGAGCAGGTGCGCCTGCTGGGTCGCCTGGCCGAGCTCGGCGAGGACCAGAGCGAGACGCGCGCAGATGCGCTCTATCGCATGGCCGAGGTCCACCTCAGCCACGAAGACGGCATCGACGAGGGCGTGGCCACGCTACGTCGGGCGCTGTCCGACCACGCTCGCCCCGAGCGCGCGGCTCGGATCCTGCGGCGGGCCGCCGACGCCCACGCGCCCAACCTCGATCTCCTCGAGCTCTACGACAGCGTCGCGCGCAAGATCGACGATCCCAGCGGGCTCTTGCATGCGATCGAGAGCCGCGCGGCCCACGTCGAGACCACCCCCGAGTACGTGCGCGAAGGCGTGACGCTGGCGCTCGCGCAGGGGGCACCCGAGCGAGCCGAGGCCCTGATGCTGCGTGCGGTCGAGCTGGGTGAGAACCTGCTCGACGGCCAGACGCGCGTGGCCTGGGCGCTCTTGGGGCTGTCGCGACGGCGGCTCGAGAGCGGCGACCTGGCGGGAGCGGTCAAGTGGTTCGGTGAGGGCGCCGAGGCCTCGGCGCTGCCCGAGCTGCTCGAGCTCGGCCACGAGATCGCCGAGGTCGCGATGCGCGAGGATGGCGACCCGTCGCTCGCCGCCAAGCTCTACGAGAGCCTGCTCGAGCGCGACCCCACCGCCCGCGGGGCATGGGAGCCGCTGGCCGGGATCTACCGACGGCTCGACGACGTGGACAGCCTGCGCCGCTTGGTCGACGAGACCCTCGATGGCCTCCAAGACACGGCCGAGCGCAACGCCCTGCGCCTGCTGCTGGTCGAGTGCATGCTCCCCAAGGCCGAGCATCAAGACGACGCGCTCGACACCCTGCGCAACGTGCTGCTCGAGGACCCCGAGCACGCGGAGGCCCAGCGCCTGATGGCCGAGCACCTGCAGCGCACCGGCAACACCGGCGAGCTGATCGAGCTGTTGCGCCAGCAGCTGATGAATGCGCAGGGCCGCGGCGATGCGGTGGCCGTGGCCGCGGCTGCGCTGCGGCTGGGCGAGCAGCTCGAGAGCGACGACCCGTTCGAGGCGATGGCCGTCTACCGCGGCGCGCTCGAGGGGGCCCCCCGCGATCCGGCGCTGCTGCGCGCACTGCTGTCCCACCTCGACGACGAGGACTCGCTGGTCGAGCGCGCCGAGGTGCTCGACCAGCTGGTGGAGACCGAAGACGACGACAGCGCGGCCGAGCGCGCGCTCGAGCTCACCGACCTGCGGCTGGGGCTCGAGGACGGCGGCGGGGCGCTGCAGGCCCTCATCAAGGGCTATCGCCGGCGCCCCGACCACCCGGTGCTCCGCCAGCGCCTCGAGCAGGCCTACGAGGCCCAGGGCGACTTCGGCGGCCTCGCCGAGATGTTGCTCTCGACCGCCGCGAGCGAGGAAGACGTTGGCGCCAAGCTCTCGTTGATGCGCCAAGCCGCGACGCTGCAGCGCGACCAGCTCGGCGATCCCGGCGCGGCGATCCGCACGCTCGAAGAAGCGCGCGTGCTCGCGCCCACCGACTCGATGCTGGCCGCCGAGCTCGTCGCCACGCTCGTCAGCGCCGGCCGCTACGACGAGGCGGGCGCGCTCGTCGGCGAGCAGCTCGAGCAAGCGGGAGAGGACGACGCACGCCGCATGCCGCTGCTCGTCAAGCGGGCCGAGCTCCGCGAGGCCACGGGCGACCTCGACGGCACGATCGACGATCTTGCCGCCGCGCACGCCATCGACGGCTCGATCACCCCGACGCTGGCCGCGGCCATCGATCGCAAGCGCCAGGCCGCGGCCGCGGCGGGCGACATCGAGGCCGAGCGCGCCAACACGCTGCGCTGGGTGCAGCTGCAGCTCGACTCCGGCCGCGGCGACGATGCCCGCGAGCTGCTCGCCGCGTGGACCGAGCGCGAGCGCAAGGACGTGGACGCGCTGTGGTTGCTGCGGCAGGTCGACACCGCGGCGGAGCGCTGGGAGGTGGTCGCCAAGACCTGCGCGCGACTGGTCGCGGTGGAGAGCGGCGACAAGCAGGTCGAGGCCGCGCTGGCCCTCGCCCACGCCTGCACCGCGCTGGGGCGCCTCGAGCTCGCGCGCCCCGGCCTCGAGCACGCGCGCCGCAAGCAGCCCGAGCACCGCGGCATCCGTCAGGCGCTCGCGCAGGTCTACGAGGCCACCGGGGCCGGCAGCGAGCTGGCCAAGCTCCTCACCCAGGAGGCCGAGGAGACCGAGGAGCCCGCGCATCGCCTCGAGCTGCTGCGCCGCGCGGTCCAGCTGCACCTCGAGCAGGCCGAGGTCGACCAGGCCATGCCGCTCATCCGGCAGGTCATCGAGCTCGCGCCCGACGATCTGGTCAGCTCGGTCTTGCTCATCGACGCGCACATGTCGATGGGCGAGCTCGACGAGGCCGGGGTCGCGCTCGAGCACGCGATCGAGGCCACCGGCGGGCGCCGCAGCCCCGAGCTCTCGGCGCTGCTGCATCGCAAGGCTCGCATCGCCGGGGCCCGCGGGGATCACGCCCAGCAGCTCGATCTGCTGCAGCAGGCCTTCAGCACCGACAAGGGCAACGGCCAGGCCGCAGCCGAGCTCGCCGATCTGGCCGAGGCGCTCGAGGACTGGGATCTCGCGGTGAAGGTGCTGCGCACGATCACCGTGCTCGACGACTGCCCGATCTCGCGGGTGGAGGCGTTCCTGCGCCAGGCCAAGATCGCCTATCGCCGCGGCGATCGCCAGCGCGCGGTGCTGTGGGCCCGCAAGGCGCGGCAGGAGCAGCCCGATTCCGAGGACGTCGTGCAGTTCCTCGCCGAGCTCGGCGAGAGCTAGCCCGCAGCTCAGCGGGCCGCGACCCAGCGGCCCGCGGCGAGCTCGACGACGAGGCCCAGTCCTTCCGCCTCGGTGAGGGCCGCGAGCGCGGTGCGGAGTGAGGGGAGCGCATCGAGCTGCAGGCCCGCAGAGCCGGCCGCGGCCACGGCCTCACGCAGCCACTCGAGGTGCTCGGGCCACGCCGCGACTGCGGGCGGCGGCGGCGGCTCACCTCGCGCCGCGGCCCGCAGCCACGCCTCCAGCTCGCGCGCGAGCTCGTGCGGGGCGAGCGGATCCCAGCGCAGCGGATGCGCCCCCTGCCCCACCAGCACCGCCGCCCCGGGGGATCCAGCGATCACCGCCCGCGGCCGCCCGCGTCGCCGCGCGAGCTCGGCGGTGATCATCGTGCCGGAGCGCGGGTTGGCCTCGACCACCACCACCGCATCGCAGAGCGCGACCACGATCGCATTGCGGCTGGCGAACATGGCCCTCGCGGGCACCGTGCCGGGGGCCTGGGCGTAGAGCACGCCGCTGCGCGCCGCCGCGGCCACGCGCTCGAACAGCGGCCGATGCTGGGGCGGATAGGCACGATCGGGCCCGCACGGCAGCACCGCCAGCTGCGGGATCTCGGCCGCCAGCGCCCCGGCATGCGCGTCGCCATCGATCCCCACGGCCCCACCCGAGAGGATCGACCAGCCCTGCTGGCCCGCCGCCGCGACCAGCGGCGCGACCGCGTCGCGAAACGCCCGATGAGCCGCCCGGCTGCCCACTACCGCCAGTCGCGGCGGCGGCGGCAGCTCGCCGGCGAGGTGGTAGTCACGGCGCCCGGTCAGCCCGAGCGCCCCCGCAGAGACGGATCGCGTGTGCACGGAGCGAGGTATCGACCACGCGCCGCTCGCGTTGCAGGACAAGCGGGCCACCCGTTCGGGTCACCCGCGCGCTCAGCCGCCGATCTTCACCTTGGCCTTGCCCGAGGCCTTCCCATCATCCCGCTTCACGTTGCCGCTCGCGTCGATCGTCTTGCCCTGCCGCGAGTCCGGCCGCCCTGGATCGGCCTGCGTCCCGTCGCGATCGAGCCCCGGTCCACGCAGCTCCACGTGATCGCCCCGCTCGAATTCCCGACGCGAGTACGTCGAGACCGCCAGGCTCGTGGTCGGCAGCACCTGCACCACGATGAGCGCCCCGATCACGCGACGCGGCCAGCCGTCTTCATAGGGGATCGCATACTCGCGCTTGGGCGTGTACTCGTCGCCCTTGCGCACCACCTCGAGCACGTTGCCCACCTGCACCCCGTCGGCCTCGCCCATGCTCACGATCACGAACTGGGCCTCGCCGGCGAGCACGTCGTTCTCGCCCTTGCCGCGCTGGTTCTGGATCCGGCTGCTCTTCTTGATCGGGATCGGCCCGGTGTCGTTGAGCGTGGCCACCACCAGCCCGGCCGCAGCTCGATCCGCAGGCACCGGGTCCACGCGGTCGAAGCGGCGCCGCAGCGGCCCCACCTTGTAGCCGCGCTCGATCGGATTGAGCGTGCTGGCCACCGTGCTCTCCACCGCCCGCCGCGCGATGGTCTCGATCTCCACGTCGCCCATCACCTCCACCAGGTAGCCGAGCACGTTCTTGCCCTGCAGGTCGTAGATCTTCTCCTGCGGGGCGTAGACCACCAGGCGCTCGCCGGGGATCGGCGGGTTGGCCTTGTCGTAGTCGAGGTAGACCGTGTCGAGCGTCGACATCATCACGTTGGCGTCACCGCCCCCGATCACGGTCATCGCCGAGTCGAACTGCGCCGCGTCGACGAACGCGGTGCGGGTGAGCAACACCGGGTCCTGCTGCACGCGTCGCGGCACGCGGGTCTTCGAGAAGCTGAGCTGGGGCCCCTGCGGCCGCACCTGCGGGGCGAACGGGTCGTAGAGCCGAATGCGATCGCCCGGGAAGATCCAGTGGGCGTTGGTCACGTGCTCGTTCCAAGACCACAGCTTGGGCCACGCGTAGGGGTCGCTCAGGTAGTACTCGGAGATGTCCCACAGCGTGTCGCCGGTCTGCACCACGTGGTACTCGGGGATCCCGAGATCATTGCGGTACTCCTGCAGCGCGTTGGGATCGCCGATCTGCAAGCCGCCGATGAGGTTGCCATCGGGCCCGACCGTGGTGGCCGTGGAGCCATAGGTCTGGTCGCTGGTGCTCGGGCGCGACTGCTCGGTGTAGCCCGGATCGTAGCTGCCCTGTGGCGGCGGGCTCTCGGCCGGCGGCTGCCCGTAGGCGGCACCGAGCGCGGGCGAGATCGTGCGCTCGGGCTCGGCCTCGGCGGGCTGAGCCGCGACCGACTCGCCCACGGCCAGAGGCATCACGATCGCGACGACGACGGGGCCAGCAACGGAGACGGTGGGGCGGCGCATGATTACGACTCGAGCTCTACAAGCTTGACGCGGGCGATGTCACTGGCCCGCTCGCCTGGATAGGCCGCGACGAGCTCGGTGAGCACATCGCGGGCGTTGGGGAGATCGCCGAGCTGACGATAGCAGAGACCGATCTTGAGCAGCGCATCGGGGGCCTTGTTGCCCCCGCCATAGCGCTCGACCACCTCGGTGAACGCAGCCAGCGCATCGGCGAAGTGGTTCTGGTCGTACGCCGCCTCGCCCTGCCAATAGAGCGCATTGTCGGCGTAGTCGTGGCGCGGGTGCTGCTTGGCGAACGCGGCAAAGGCCGTCTCGGCCCGACTCAGGTGACCCGACTTGTAGATCGCCATGGCCGCCTCGTACTCGACGATGATGGCCTTGCCCTTGGTGCTGCGATCGGGTCGGTCGGGCGCGGCGGGGCCCGCACGCACGGTGAGATCGACGAGCCGCGTCCCCTCCAGCCGGAAGCTGCGCGCGGCCTCGGAGGTGGCGCCGGGGATGTAGCCGTCTTCGTCCGTCGCTTCGGGCTCGGGCGCGGGTTCGGGCGTGGGCTCGCGCTCACGCTCGCGCTCGGTGAGCGGGGCCCGCCGGGCGGGCGGAGCCAGGCGCACCACGGGCAGCGCTCGACCATCGGGGAGCGTGTGCTCGCCAGCGGGGCTGATCTCGCCCGCGCTCGCCGATCGCCCGCCGCCTCCCTCCAGGTACAGCACGCGATCTTCCAGCATCTGCACGCGGCGCCGCAGCGAGGCGTTGTCGCGCCGCAATTGCATCATCGGATCCTCCGTGGGTACGCTCGTGGACTGCGGGGCGGCCGCAGACGTTGCGCAACCGCAGGCAAGCGCAAGGATCCACGCAGTGATGAGGGGCCGGGCGATCATGGAGTGCCCACCAGGCTAGCAACCGGGGTGCGCGCGCCCAAAAACCCCACCAAAATCCACGCTGCGCATCACGCGCAACCGACAATTGAGCCAAGCTCTGGGGCGCACCCCCTCCCTCTTCCCCGAGCTCACCCATGAAGCGACTCGTCGAATCTGCCCGTTTCCTGTCCACTGGGTTGGCCCTCCTGCTCGCCACCGTGGTCGCCCCCAGCCCCGCCCACGCCGACCAGTCGGGGCACCAGGGGCGCGTGATGCAGCTGCGGATCAACACCCCCGGCAGCGTGGCGCACTCCTCGTTCCACGGCTCGGTCACGCTCAAGCTCGAGGCCTCCAACACGCTCGTCGAGTACCGCTGGGGCGGCTCGAGCTGTCCTGCGCAGAAGCTCAGCGACCCCCAGCTCGACGTGCTGGTCACCGCGTTCGTCCAGCGCAACGACACCAAGCTGACCCCCACGTACACGATGGGCGAGGGCAACGGAACCCGGTGTCTGGTGGGCTTCGAGCTCGTGGCCGCCTAGTCGACCGCAGCCACGCCACGTTCGTGCGCTGGATCGGCGCGGTCGCCCGGGCCGGGCTCGGTGAGCTCCCACCGCGGCCCAGCGCGCTGATCGAAGCGGCGTGGCAGCGAGGCCAGCGGGGGATCGCGGCGCGGCTCGTCGTCTCGGCCGTACGCGAGGGCCTGCTCGGCGGCAGCATCCGCGGCGGGGCGCTGGTGCTCGACGGCGAGGCCGAGGGGCTGCCGCTGCGTCGCGCGGGCGCGCTCATGCTGCCCTTGGTCGACGGGCTCGCCCCGCGGCCGCCGTGGCTCGAGGACCCGCGGCAGACGTGGGCCCGCATCGCCGCGGCCAATGGGCTCGACGAGGCCACGCGATCGCGGGTGGAGGACGAGCTCGTCGACTCGGCCTTCAACCTCGCGCTCGCGTGCGTGGCCGAGGCGCTGCGCCCGGCGTGGGCGCGAGCGCATCCCGAGGATCCGCGCGCCCTCGATCCCGAGCACTGGGTGACCGAGGGGCACCCGTGGCACCCGATGACCAAGACGCGGCTCGGCCTCGGGCTGGCCGAGCACGCCAGGATCGCGCCCGAGCTACTGGCCGAGACCCCGCTGCGTGCCGTGGACGTGCGTGCCTCGTGGGTGCAGGTGACCGACGCTCTGGTCGAGCGGCTCGAGCCCTGGCTCGGCACGCCCGCGCGCGGCTGGGTGCGGCTGCCGGTGCACGGGCGACAGCAGCCTCGCGTGGCGCAGACGCTCGGCGCCGCATGGGGCCGCGACGTCGTGCCCGCAGAGTTCCGCGCCGCCGGACGCTCGCTGCTGAGCCTGCGCACCGTCGCGTTCGAGGGCCCGCCGCTCGGCCGGCTCCACCTCAAGCTCGCGCTCGGCGTGCACACCACCAGCGCGCGGCGGGTGGTCTCGCCGATGAGCGTCTACAACGGCCCGCGCGTGAGCGCGCTGCTGACGGAGATCCAGGCCGCCGACCGCGAGTGCGCCGGGATCGTGATCGCAGCCGAGACGATGACCGGCGGCCTGCTCTCGTCGATCGACCAGGCCGCCGAGCTCGGGGTGATCGTCCGCGACGGTCGCGACTTCCTCGACCCCGACGGCGCACCCGCGTGGGTCTGCGCCGGCTTGGACTCGCCGTCGCCCCTCGAGGGTCGCCGCGGCGTGGAGCGGCTGGCCGCGGGCTACGAAGGCAGCCCGCCCGCGCGCGCCCGTGCCATGCTCGAGCAGTACCTCGCGCGGCTGCTCCCTCCCCTCTTGCGCCTGGTGGTCGTGCACGGAGTGGCCCTGGAGGCACACCTGCAGAACACGCTGGTCTACGCGGTGGGGGGTCGCCCGGCGGGCTTCGTGATGCGCGACCTCGGCGGGATTCGACTGCACGGCCCGCGCTTGCGCGCGAGCGGGCGCTCGATCGACCTGCACCCCGACTCGTTCATCATCACGGATGATCTACGCGAGGTACAGGGCAAGCTCGCGCACACCCTGTTCCACGCCCACCTGGGCACGCTGTTCGGCTGGGTCGAGGATGCCCTGCAGCTGCCCGCCGAGGAAGCGTGGGCGCTGGCGCGCGAGTGCATCGTGGGGTGTCTGCGACGCTGGTCGGGCGATCCGGCGCTGCGCTCCGCCTGCGAGACCGACGGCGCCGCGTGGCTCGCACCGCGGGTGCCGGCCAAGGCGCTGCTGCGCATGCGCATCGACGACCGCAGCAGCGACTATGCGTACACCGAGCTCGACAACCCGCTGGCGACCGCGACCGGGAGCGGCTGAAGATCGAGTCCCGGGGTGATCGCGGGTCAGGTCTGCAGCCGCTCCTCCAGCCACTCCGCGGGGTCGCCGTGGCGAGAGACCGCGGACCACTCTTGCGCGACCTCGCCAGCGCCCTCGCGGCGGCGGCCGAGCAGTCGCAGCTGCGCGTCGACGGCCTCGGCGCGCTCCCCCGCCACCGCCTGGCGCAGGTCCTGCAGCATCGCTTGCATCCGACGATGGACCCGCAGCGACCCCGCGCCCCAGTGCCGGATCTCGTCACAGGCCAGGGCCAAGAAGTCCGCCCAAGACGGCACCGGCACCCGTAGCCGCACCACTCCGTCCACCACGGTGTCGCCGATCGCGAGGTCGCAGCTGGCCAGCCGGCGCAGCAGCGAGTGCATGCGGTCCAAGCACTGCACCGCGGTGGTCGGGTCGTTGACCCCGGGCGACAGCGCCCGCTCGGCGATGTCGACGAGCAAGCGCAAGCCGTAGCAGGGGTCGCATGACGTCTCGCGCTCGCGGCCGAGTCCGACCAGTCTCCAGAAGTCCTCGGGCGACTCCGTGCTCCCGTGCACGGCGATCAGCGCTTGGCCGCTCACGACCCACGTCCCGACCGGAACCAGCAGCTCGACGGTGAGGTCGCGCTCCGCGGCCCGCGAGACGATGGCCTCGCGCTCGTACCACAGGAGCACGCCGTCCCCTTGGGATCGCACGAGCTGACGCGCCCCCTCGATCATCCGGCCGTCCGAGCGATCAGCCTCCTCCTCGGCGTACCAGGCCTCGAGCGCGAGCTTCGTCGTCCCGAAGATCCGGTCGATGATGGTGACGACGCGCAGTGACTGCGCCATGTGATGAATGAAGCCGACCAGCGCGGCGATGCTGGCCAGCCCGAGGATCAGCGCCAAGCCGACCCCCAAGCCCGGGGCGAATGGTTCGTCGCCGCCGCGGACCTCGCGTAGGACCAGCAGTGCGTAGACGAACGTGCCCACGAACGTCGCGAGTGAGGCCTGGGTCCACCGGTCGCGCAGCAGCGAGCTCAGCACCCGCGGGCTGAACTGGCTCGACGCGAGCTGCATGGCCACGACGGTGATCGTGAACGTCAGGCCCGCGAACGTGAGCACCGACATGGCGACCGTCTGGAGGATGGCCCGCGCCGAGTCCGGGCCGCCGCCGTAGAGCAGCTCGCTCGTCGCGGCTCGGTCCAGCCAAACCGTGACGAATGCCAGGATTCCGGCAACCACCGTACCCAGCGCGGGTAGCGCCCAGAACGCCTGGGCGAGCCGCTCGAGCAACCTCCGAAGCCCCACTGGGACCACCGTAGTGCACGAGCCCCCCGTGCGCCGAGCCGACCTTCACGAGCTTGGCGCGCGCCCGCAACGAGACCCGCCTACCTGGATCGACCGCGCCCGAGTCGGCGGCTCAGCTGCACCTCGGCGCACGGCGGCGGCGCCCCCGCTCGCTGCACGCAGTACTCCACGAACGCCTCGAACACGGGGCGCGGCGTGCCGCGGGTCGGCAGCGCGTGCAGGTGCAGCGCGGGCAGCACGTTCACCTCGAGCAGCGCGGCCTTCCCCGGGCTCCAGCGCACGGGCGGAGGCTCGGCGAACTCCGCGAGCGGCCCGCGAAGATCCACGCCGCCCACGTCCACGCCCAACAGCGCGCACGCACGCTCCGCGAGCGCGGCCCACACCGGGTGCAGCGTGTCGGTGCAATCGATCGTCTCCGCCTCTTCGCCCACCAGCTCCACGCGGGTGCCCACGGGCAGCGGATCGTCGAGGGTCACGCCGTGATGCTCGAGCAGGCGCTCGAGCTCCTCTTCGACCTCGATCCGATCCATCGGCGCGAGGCTCGGGTGCTCCCACGTGCCGCGCCGCGGGTCCTCGTTGAGCTGCGCGAGCAGCTCGACCGGGCTGCGCACGCCATCGCCCTCGAGCACCGGTCGCTCCACCTGCACCGCCGCCACCGCGCGCCCGCCGATCACGGCCACCCGCATGTTCACGCCGGGTAGCTCGGGCTCGACCACCGCTTCTTCATCGAGATCATCGGCACGGGCCACGGCGCACGCGCGCACCAGCCCCTCCATGGTCGTGATGCCGAGGCTCACGCCCCGCGCCCGGTTGCCCCAATTCGGCTTCACCACCAGCCGGCGGTGCTCGTGCAGCCACGCCAGCAGCGCACGATCCACGAGCGCGAGCGGCTCGTCCACCAGCCGATCCGGCACGCACGGCAGCCCCTCGGCGCGCAGCCGCTCGCGTGAGACGTGCTTGTTGTTGCTGAGCGTCTGCGCCACCTGGGTCAGGAACGGCGAGCGGGTCTTGCTCACCACCACCGCTCGCCCCCCGTCGCGCAGCACCATGAAGTAGTCGCTGTGCGCGCTCGAGAGCGGCTCGGCCTCCACCCCCACCCGCCGGGCCGCAGCCACCAGCAGCTGGTTGGTGCGGCTCCACGTCACGGGCCCGCTCCGCGGCGATAGGTGACCAGCCCATCCCCCCGCAGCACCCGGCCCGGCTCGGCCAGCCCACGCTCGAGCCACGGCGGCGGGGTGAGCAGCGCGCGGTGCACCGCGGCCGAGTACGCCTGCAGCCGCTCGAGCGGGAGCCGAGCCACCCGTGCCTCGAGATCGTCGGGCAGCGCCACGAGCGGGCGCTTGGCGGCCAGCGTCACGCTCCAGATGCAGTGGAACGACGGCACGTGGATCGGGATCACGTGCACCCACGCGAACGCGGCCGCCAGCGTCGAGTACACCGTGCGGATCAAGCGAAGATCGTAGGGATCGAGCTCGCCCGATTGCAGCACCATGATCCCATCATCGGCCAGCGCCGCCGCGGCACGCTCGAAGAACTCCACCGTGAATACGTCGACCGACGGGCCCTCCTCGACGGGATCGGTCACGTCCATCAAGATCACGTCCCACGGCTCGGCGGGCGGGTGGGCGAGCGTGTGCTGCACGTCCTCGATGCGCAGCGTCACCCGCGGATCGTCGAACGCACCGTCGCTCCACGCGGGGAGGTGCTCGCGACACACCTCGATCACCTCGGGATCGAGATCCACCGCCACCACGTGCTCCACCGTGGGATGGCGCAGCAGCTCGCGCAGCGTGGCCCCCTCCCCCGCCCCGCCCACCAGCACGCGCCGCGGCGCGCCGTGGATCACCAGTGCGGGGTGCACGAACGGCTCGTGGTAGAGCGCTTCATCCGCCTCGGTCGACTGCACGAGATCGTCGATGAACAGGCAGCGCCCGTAGGTCTCGGTCTGCGCGACCAGCAGCTCCTGATGCGGAGTGCGGCGCCGCGCGTAGACCTCGTCGATGCGAAACTGGACGCTCATGCCCGCGTCCCAGGGCTCGCCCAAGATGTGACTCACGATGGGATCCTCGCTCGCGCTCGGCGGCCGTACGGGTTAGAACGATGACCCTGGTGATCGAGCCGAGCGTACGCGCCACATTGGTGGTGGGCTTTCGCGGCGGCGTGGGTCAGGCGCTGCTGGGGCTGTGGGCCCGGCACGCGGGGCTGGCGGAGCTGCGCGCGCGCGCCGGGTCGCTGCTGCTGGTCGACGCCGAGGACGGGCCCGCGATCGACGTGCCGGGTACCCGCACGCTGCCGGCCTTGGCCGTGCGCTCGGGCGAGGATCTGGCCGCGCTCTTGCGCGCGCACCCGGTCGACGCGGTCGTCGACCTCTCGGAGCTCGGCACGTTCGATTGCATCGAGGCCTGCGCCCACGCGGGGGCGAGCTGGTTGTCCACGAGCCTCGAGCGCTGGCCCCACCACGTCAACGGTGCCACGAGCGACGGCGGCGTGCTGGGCGATGCGCGACGATTGCTGCCCGGGCACCGCCCCGCTACGCAGAGCGGCAGCCACCTGGTCGGCACCGGGATGAACCCCGGGGTGGTCAATGCGCTGGCCCGCGCCGCCATGCACCACTTCGCCGCCCGGGTGGGCGTGGCGGCCGACCCCGAGGCGCTCGAGCTGCACGCGCTGCACGTCACCGAGGAGGACACCACGGCCCGCACCGACGCCCACGACGACGCGGGTCGCTTCGCCGTCACCTGGCGCCCGCGCAGCTGCCTC
>JBFIJN010000208.1:0-14862 GCA_041600735.1 Nannocystaceae bacterium | reverse complement strand
TCAGCGGGCCGCAGGGCAAGGCGCGAGGAGGGAGTTTGTCGGGTACAAGTGACTGACGAGCAACGCAGCCATGCGGCCCGCGGGCGGTGTTACCCGCTCACCCGGCAATGAGGGACACCCCCTAGCAGTGACCCGAGCGGCGGGACGCGCTAGCATGGTCTCGATGGTCGTCAGCGCCCGCGTGCTCGTGTCCGAGAGCGACTTCTTGGCGCTCCCCGAGTCGACGCGACCGATGGAGCTCGTCGACGGTGAGGTGGTGATGGCTCCGAGCCCGAACTTCTGGCATCAGGAGCTGCTCGGGCGGCTCGTGGTGGCGCTGCGAACCTGGGCTGCGACCGCCCCCAGCCCGGTGACCGTGGCCCAGGCCCCGCTCGACGTACGGTTTGCCGCGGGGCGCATCCTCCAGCCCGATGCGATGGTCTTCCTCACCAAGCTCGATCGCGAGATCGTGTCTCCGCTCGATCGAATTCCCGAGCTGTGCATCGAGGTGCTCTCGAGCAACCGCACCTACGACCGCATCACCAAGCGCTTCCTCTACGCCGAGGCGGGGGTGCAGGAGTACTGGATGATCGATCCTGCGGGATTCGTCGAGCGGCGCTCGGGGCCTGGGCTGGCGCGCAGCGAGGAGCTGACCGAGGTGATCCGCAGCCCGCTGCTGCCAGGCCTCGCGCTCGACGTGGCGCAGCTGTTCGGCTAGCGCAGCTGTTTGGCTAGCGCTAGCGCAGCGCGAGCGGCTGCGGGACGAACGCGGGGCTCGAGCCGTAGCAATCGCCGTCGTGCGCGGCGGTGACCGGCGTGGCGTCGAGCGGGAGCCCGGGCATGCTCGCGGGCGGCTCGATCACATACTTGCCGCCCTCGGGGCGGAACGCGAGATCGATGCGATGGAACGTGTGCTCGGCCTCGACCGGCGGACACACGCCGGGGCAGACCCGACGCCCGCCCTCCGGCCAGGTGGTCACCCGATACGTCACGCCGAACGGCCGACGCGTGCCATCGGGGGCCAGCGGACACACGAGGATCTCGTCGAGCGTGACGCGATGCCCGGGCCCATCGACGCACGCGGCCGAGCGCGTGGCGTGGGTGCCCGCCGCGGTCAGCAGGCGGCTCACCTCCTCGATCACGATGAGTGGGGCCTGGCAGTTGTAGGGCTGGGTCGGCCGGCTCGCCGCCGCGCTCGGAGCCGTGGCCGGGCCAGTCACCACCGCGGTCGCGGGCGCCCGCGGATCATCGACCACGAGCTGCTGCGAGCCTGGATCGGCACCCGGAGTGGTGGCGTCGGAGGGCTCCGCCACGGTGGTCGTGGTGCAAGCGCAGAGGTACGCCGCTAGCAAGCACGAGAACGAGGAGGCTCGAGACACGATCCGTCGCACCACCCGAGCATAAGCGAAATCGACAGCATGCCGGCGGGCCCGTGCGCGCGGTCGAGCGTGTGGTCGAGCGCGGCACCGAGGAGCCCCGCAGCGGCGCGGATCTGTTAGGGTCGGCGCAACCTCTGCGCTCATGTCGGAGCACGACTACTTGCACTGGGGCTGGGGCCCGCAGTACCTGCTCGCGGATCGTCACCATCCTGCCGATCACCACTACGTGGCGGTCGCGGTCGAGCGAGCGGCCGCAGTGATCGAGGCGCTCGCGCGCGAAGATCCGACCGCGCTTCCGCGACTCTGCCTCGCCGCGGGCTGGCTCGCGCCCGAGCAGGCGTGGCAGCAAGATCCCCAGGCGCTGCGGCGGCGGGTGATCGACGAGCTCCAGCACCCGAGCGGCGGCCTCGCGCTCTTCGAGCGCCCGCGCGACGAGAGCCTCGGGCCGCCCGTCGACACCCCCCACGTCGACGACGTGGTCGACCTGCTCGATCTCGTCGACGAAGACAGCACGTGGATCGAGTTTCGCCTGCAAGATCAGAACGACGAGCCGTTCCCCGGCCTCGAGTACGAGCTACGGCATCCCGACGGTCGCGAGACCACGGGGCGCCTCAACGAGCTCGGCATCGTGCACCTCGCTGCGATCCCGGCCGGCGACTACACCATTCGCTTTCCCGCGGCCGAGCTGGTGGTGCTCGGCGAGGATGGGCCCGACACGGGACCGCTCGCCGCCTACGGCGTGCCGCGGCTCGAGCTTCACGGCGCTGGCGGGGCGCGCTCGACGGGATGGACCGCGCACGACGATCCTCCGCCGGCCGACGCCGAGCCCGACTTCTGGCTGGCCTCGGGGGCCGAGACGGTGAAGATCAGCTACACGATCGAGGACCCCGAGGGCCGCGCGGAAGAGGCGGTGCTCGAGCTGTTCGTGCTCGACGACGACGGTGACGAGCAGGTGCTGTGGCGACGCGAGCTCACCGAGGCCGAGCGCGGCGCTGGCGATCACGAGCTCGACTGGAACGGCCAGGTCGACGTCTCCGCCGCGCTACCCGAGGGCTTCGTGAGCGTGCTGCGCTCGCCCTATACCCTGCGCCTGCGCCTGCGCGGGCACGGCGAGGCCGATCCTCTCGAGGCGTTCACCCGCGTGTGGGTCGACGTGGCCGAGCTCGCGCTCGAGCTCGGCGATCGCACGGTGCTCGACCGCGAGCTCGACCGCACGCTCTACGACACCCTCGGCGGCAGCCTCCCCACCGCCGGTCAGACCAAGACGCTCGCGCTCGTCAGCAATGTGTTCAAGACCAGCAGCGCCGAGATGAACGACAACTCGCTGTTCGTCGAGTACCAGACGCTATGGGGCGCGGGCCCGCGGATTCCGGTGTTCGCCGCCGTCAAGGTGAAGGACTCGAGCGCGGCGGCCGTGCTGGCCCCGCGCGCGCTGGCCGGGCTCGCGCTCGCGTGGGAGTGGCTCGACGTGGCCGAGGACACGTCGGCGCTGCATGCCCCGGCCAAGACCTACGTCGATGCGGCGATCGACTTCGACAAGGATCTCACCGAGCCCACGGGCGACGACTGTCACGTCGATCGCGGCGGCAAGCGAGGGCCCGGGGCCGACCCCGTGTTCCCCGAGCAGGCCGGCTATGCCCCCCAGGCCGCGCTGGCCGCGGCTCGCTTCCCGTTCGCGGTGCAGCGCCATGTGGAGCGCGCCAACGTGGCGGTCTCGCACGCGTGGACCGACGGCGTCGCCGGTGGCAAGACGGGCGTGCTGTTCGAGCCCTCGCGCATGGCGGGCGACAAGTGGTCGCTGCGCGTGTTCCCGCTGCGCGACCTCCGAGAAGACGGTCCCGCGCCCGCGGCCATCCAAGCGAGCACTGGCACGTTCGAAACAATGCGCGAGGTCCACGTCGTCAACTATCTCAAGAAGAACGCGTCGATCGGCGACGTGGGCATGGCCGCCTTCCAGGGCTACTACACGGCGGCCAAGGTGACGATGGAGGACAAGAGCGGCGGCAGCCAGACGATGGTCGAGGCCGACTACAACGCCAAGGTCGCCGCGGCCGTGGCCGCGCAGCCGGCCTTCGTGCAGGCCGCCATCGATTCCACCGTGAACCAATACACGGCGGGTGACTACGCGGTGCACTTTCGTGCGTATGCCGCGTTCCTCACCGCGTTCCAGGCCGCGCAGGGCTGGAATGCGGCGCAGCTCGCCACGTGGCTGGCGGGCGGCGGCGCCACCGTCAACACGGCGAGCAAGTACCACGCCCGCTGCAAGACCTGGGCAAAGGACATCGCCGTGGCCGCGTGCGACGGCTACGTGCACGCCGACGCTGGGATCAACGTGCTGCACTTCTCGGGGCTCTACAACCTCGAGACCCAGGCCGGTGGCCTTCAGCTCAATGGCTTCGCGCCCAGCTTCACCTCGACCGGTCGCACCAAGTGTGCCTTCGTGCTGTGCCCTGGGCCCGGGAACTATGGGGGCGACAGCAACAGCGCCGAGCAGACCCTCACCCACGAGATCGGCCACCACATGTTCTTGCCCCACGCGCCGTACCCCAGCGGCAGCCTGCCCGGCGGCGCCCAGGCCACCCGGCACGATGCCACCTTCGCCAACTGCACGATGGGCTACGACTACACCGCCGAGCGCAAGTTCTGCGGCCTGTGCATGCTGCGGATGCGGGGCTGGAGCGCCGACTGGCTGTTCCCCCAGCCCGACGAGAACACCCGTCCATGAAGATCGAGCTGTCACTGCCGCGCACGAGGTTCGTGGTCGACGAGGCCATGGAGGTGCGGGTGCGGCTGCACAACGACGGCGCCGCACCGGTGCGCGTGCCCGACCCGTTTCGCAACGACGCGTGGCAGCCCACCTACGCGATCACCGGCCCTGCATTCCCCCAGGGTCGGCGCTTCAGCGCGCGCTCGGCCACCTCTCGCGATCAGCGGCCCGCGCCCAGCGACGTGCCGCTCACCATGGTGGAGCTCGCGCCCGGGGCCACGCACGAGGGCGAGCTGCCGCTCTCGCAGTGGTGCCGCATCACGGTCGCCGGCGCCTACACGCTCGTGGCCGAGCTCGAGCTGGCGCCCCAGGGCGGAGCGCCGGCCCTGCGCGCCCGCTCCGCCCCGCTCGCCTTCGAGCTCGACGAGGTCCAGGCCCAGTCGACCTCGGTGGGCCTCGACATCATGCGCCGCGGGCCCGCCGACCTCAATGTGGCGTTCGTGCAGTCGGGCAGCCCACCCTCGATCTACGACGCGGTGATCACCGAGAGCCGCCCCGATCTCGGCGAGCTCGAGCGCGCGGGCTTCGGCTCGCGCCGCTCGCTCCCCGCCGACGTGAGCGCGGTGCTCGTGCCATGGTGCAGCGGCGAGCGCATGATGGCGATGGCGGCCTGGCGCGCGTGGATCTCCGCGGGTCGACTGATGGGCGACGACTCGCCGCTCGGCACTCCGGCCGGGCTCGCGCTGCCGCCCGGGGCCACGCTCGTGTCCCCCGCGTGGCAGGACCCGGCCGAGGCGCTCGACGTGCTGGTGCTCGAGGCCGATGCGCGGCGCCTGCAGCTCGCGCGCTTCACCAGCCACGGTCCGCCCACCCCTCCGAGCGGCGCGATCGTGTGGAGCAGCGACTCGCGCGACCCGATCGCGGTCGCGCGCCTCACCGTGGGCCCCGCCGCGCTCGGCAGCCCGCGACGGGTGATCGCGCTCGAGGCCCGCGCGGGCGCGCTGGTGATCTCGCACTACGCGGTCGAGCCCGGCGGCTCCGGCACGCCCACCGCCTCGCTCACGCTGCCCCGCATCAACGCGCTACCCGGCCGCAGTCTGGCGCTGCGCGTGACCCCCCAAGGACACACGCGCGCCTGGCTGCTGGTCGACGCCGAGGAGGAGGGCTGGCAGGTGTACATCGCCCATGTCGAGTTCGACGCGAGCGGCCAGCTCGTGCGCGGGGTGGAGCGCCTCGATCCACTCGTCGTTCTTGGCGCCCCGCTGCTCGGCGCCGCGCTCGAGCTCGTGCTGCCCGAGAGCGAGGAGCCCGAGACGCTCGTGTGGGCGCTGCGGACCGATGATCGGCGCGTGCTGTGGTCGCGCGGCGGCCGAGCCCCGCGCTGGTACAAGAGCCCGCGCCCCTCCACCCTGGCCGTGCCCATGCAGCTGTGCGCGCTGTCGCAGGCCACCTATCTCGTCACGATGCAGCCGGGCCGCGCGCCCACCCTCATCACGCTCGAGAACGAGTCGACATGACCGATCCCAATGTCACCTGGGGGCAGCTCGCCGAGGGCGTGACGCGGGCCGACGGCGCGGTGCATCGCTTGGTGGTCGAGCGCATCCGCGCCCACTTGCTGGAGATGGAAGACGTGCACTTCCACTTCGATAGCGTGGTCATGCAGGCGGCGCCGCGGCGCACCGTGGCGGCCGACGGCGGCGGCGACATCACCGGCATCGCCGTGATCGCAGCGGCGCTACGCTTCGCCGAGGCGCACCCGGACAAGCGACTGAAGATCATCGGGCACACCGACACCTCGGGCTCGCGCAGCTACAACCAGACGCTCTCGGAGGACCGCGCAAAGAACGTCCACGCCGTGCTCACCGGCGATCGCGACGGCTGGGCCAGCGGCTGCCAGGCGCGGCACCGCGTCGAGGACTGGCAGCGGATCTTGAAGTGGGTGCACCAGGCGCACGGCTGGGATTGCGATCCCGGCGCGGTCGACAACGTGTACGGCCCGATGACCCAGGGCGCGCGGGTGCGCTTTCGAACCCGCTACAACGCAGACTTCTCCGCCAGCCTCGCCGTGCACGGCCCGCAGCGCGAGGGCGACTGGAAGGCGTTCTTCGACCTCTACGACGTCTCGGTGGCCCAGCTCATGGGCGTGGCCACGAGCGACCTGCCCGCGCTGCGCCAGGGCTTGGTGTTCCTCGAGCCCCCGACGATGGGCTGCGGCGAGCAGTGGCCGAAGGAGGGCCGCAGCGACGACAACCTGCGCTCCGAGGTCAACCGCCGCGTGGAGCTGGTGTTCTTCGACGAGGGCGAGATCCCCGATTTTTCCAGCGAGACCCCGCCCGGGGCCAGCCTCTACGGCGACGAGCGCCGCTTTCCCAAGCGGCGGATCCCGATCGGCGGCGCGACGTTCGTGGAGCTCGACGTGGTGGACCTCGGCGGCAATGCCGTGCGCCGCGAGGCCTACGAGCTCGATCTCCCCCACGGAGTCACGCGCACCGGCACGCTCGACGACCGCGGCCACGTGCGCCTCGGCGGTCTGCCGCCCGGAGAGTGCACGCTGCGGCTGCCCAACGTCACCCAGGCGTTTGCGCCCACCACCGCCCCGACCGGCGCCACCACGCGGGTGATCGTGGAGCGACGCAGCATCCTCGTGAAAGTGGAGAGCGCGTTCGCCGGTACGGGCACGCGGCAGCTCGAGGATCACCCGGTCGAGGAAGCCACGGTCGAGATCGTGGATCAGGGTCGCCGCGTGCAGCTCACCGACGACCTCGAGGCCCTGCCGCTCGACATCACCGAGCTCGCCGATGGCGACTACACGCTGCGCGTGACCCCGCGCAGCGCCGAGACCGTCACCGAGGCGGCCGGGCCCACGCTCGAGCCCGCCGCGGGGGTCGAGGTGGGCTATCGCGTGCTCGACGTCCCGTTCACGCTCACCGCTGGGCAGGTGACCGCGGCGGCCGTCGACCCCACCGATCTTCACGGCAGCGTGCTCGGCTTTGGCGGGGCGAACATCGACGTCGACCTGCGCCCCGACTGGCTGGCGAGCCCGCACCTGCGCCCGCGCGGCGGCGCCAGCATCGACATGGTGGTGGTGCAGCACAGCGGCGCGGCCACGCTGCGGCCCACGCTCGAGGCCTACCTCGCGAGCGCAGGGGCCGGCACCTCGGCGCACTATGTGATCGACACCAACGGTCACGTGCTGAAGATGGTGCGCGATGCCGACGCGGCCGAGCACAGCCGGCATGCGCGCTGGGCCGGCAGCTTGGGCGTGCGCGAGCGGTCGCTCGGAATCGAGCTCGTGCACGCTGCCGGCCCGCTGCCGGCCGCACAAGTCGATGCCTCGAGGAGCTTGGTGCAGGCCCTGGTCGGCCACCACGGGTTCGGTGATCACCACGTGGTCGGTCTCGAGGATGTCGCGACCGCCAAGTCCGATCCGGTGCTGGTGGGCCGGCGGATCGGCGACCCCGGCCCCGATTTCGACTGGGGCGCGCTCGAGGGCAGCAACCTCGGGCTGCGGCTGTCGAGGCCGGCCCCCAACCCGCTCACGATGTACGGCGGGGCGTTCGCGGCCGCGGGCGGCAAGCTCGACGCGAGCAGCAGCGCCGCGGCGATCACCGAGCTGCAGAACGATCTGGCCGCGATCGGCTACTCGCTCCACGTGACCGGCGCCTACGACAAGCACACCCGCGCGGCCGTGCGGCAGCTCGTGCTGCACTTCGTCAAGCACGCGCGGGCGCGCGCGCTGGGCCACAAGGAAGCGAGCGGGCGCGAGGTGCTGCAAGCGACCGCGATCCAGATCAAGCAGTGCATGCGCTGGTGAAGCCTGATGCGCTCGCCCACTCGGCGGCACATTCACCCCGTCCTTTTTAGGAACACCCGGGGATTCCTTCGCCGGGGCGTGTCAGTAATTCCATTGAGGACCACTTACTCGAGGTGCCCCCTTTCACGGCCAGGAAGGCTCTCACCCCCATGCGTGCTCTGCTGCTCTCCGACCTCGCGCTCGCGCTGCCCCACATGATCGACGAGCGCTCGGAGGAGCTCGCGCGCACGCTGTGCGGTCAGCTCTATCTTCCGCACCTCGTCGCGCAGCTTCGTGCCATCGAGGCGCTCCCGCTGCCGGCCTCCGTGGTGGGTCGGCCGCTCGCCGAGGCGCTCGCGGAGACCGAGGTCTGGCATGAGACCCTCGATATCCTCACCGATCTGCGCATCGCCCTGGCCGACGAGCTCAGCGCCGACCCCGAGGCGCTCGCGCGAGCCGACGCCTCGCTGTTCGGCTTCATCGATCAGCTCGAGGCCGAGCGCGAGGCCTCCATGCGCCGCCGCGCCCGACCCACCACCATGGTCGCGCCGGCCTCGCTCATCGATCCGGTGCCCGATACGCGCCCGTGAGCCCACCCTGAGCCGTCCACGGGCTTGGGCGGCCCGCCCTCGCTCCGGCTTGGGCGATACTCGCGTTCGTGAAGCTCTCCGCCAACGCGCCGTGTCCCTGCGGTCGCGAGCTCAAGCTCAAGCTCTGCTGTGGCAGCGTTCACCGCGGTCGCCCGGCGGCGCCGCCCGAGCTCGTGCGGGCCCGCTACACCGCGTTCGTGCTCGGCAACGTCCGCTTCATCATCGACACCACGCACCCCACCGCCCCGCACTTCGAGGCGGACCGAGCGGCCTGGCGGACCAAGCTGCTCGAGTACTGCCGCGAGGTGAGCTTCGAGGGGCTCGAGCTCCACACCCACGAGATCGACGAGGAGCGCGGTGAAGCCCACGTGACGTTCACCGTCGCGATGCAGCACGACGGGCGCGACGCCGGCTTCACCGAGCGCAGCCGCTTCCTCCGCGACGGCAACCGCTGGCGCTACGTCACCGGCGAGCTCGGCGACTAGAGCACGAAGGTACCGGTGCTGTCGCCGAAGCTGCTGGTCTCCACCCCCATGCCCTGTAGCAGGCCGAGATAGAGGTTGGCCAGCGGCACTCCGTCCTGGATCACGTGTCGCCCTGGGTCGATCAAGCCGCCCCCGCGACCGGCGATCAGCACCGGTAAATCGAAGTGACTGTGGGCGTTGCCGTCCTCGATCTCGCTCGAGCAGTACACGATCGAGTTGTCGAGCAGCGTGGTGCCGTCGAGCTCGGTCACCCCCGCGAGGCCCCCCAGCAGATACGCCAGCTGCTCCATCTCCCACGTGTTGATCGCCTGGATCGCAGCGAAGTTCGCCGGATCGTCGCCGTGGTGGGTGTACAGGTGGTGGCCGTTGGGATAGCCGAGGAAGCCGAACGTACGCAGGCTGGCGGCATTGCCCATCATGAACGTGATGACGCGGGTGCGATCGCACTCGAACGCCTTGACCATCAGATCACACATCAGGCGGCACCGACTGGTCACGTCCTCGGGCTCGCCCGGTGGCACCCCCGGCGCGCACGCGAGCGCCGAGCCATCCGACTCCACCTTGAGCTCGAGGTCGCGCACCGAGTCGAGGTACTCCTCGAGCTTGACCTTGTCGGTCGCGCCGAGCTGCCCGCGCAGCGCCTCCGCGTCGCCGATCGTCTGATCGAGCACGCTCAGGCGCTTGGCCTTGCGCCGCGCCAGCTCTTGCGCCGTGGCCCCCGGATCGTAGCCGGAGAACAACAGATCGAAGGCAGTGGCCGGCGAGGTGACCTTGGACAGCGGCGTGCTCCCCACCCACGAGATGTTGCGGACATAGGCGCACGCGTAGCCGCTGTCGCAGTTCCCCGTGTTGCCGCCGCCCTCGAGGCCCAGCTGGAGCGAAGGAACCACCGTCTGGGACCCGATGTGCTGTGCATACACTTGGTCCATCGAGGTTCCGTTGAAGAGATCCGTCTCGGACTTGTTGGCATGGGTGCACGTGAGGAACGCGGCGGCGCCCGAGGCATGGTCACCGAAGCCGTCGGGCATCGCCGGCGCGTTGCCGAGCCCGCTCACCACCAGCAGCTCCGAGTGGAACGCGGACAGGGGCTGGAGGATCGGCGGCAGCTGGAAGCCGGGTCCGGTGGTCGTGGGCGTCCATGCGGGCATGTGGATCCCGTTGGGCACGTAGAACGCCAGCAAGCGCTGGGCTGCGGCGCCCGCTCCCGCCGCGGCGCGACTGGGAAGCATCGCCTCCAGGAACGGCAGGCTCACCATCACGCCCGCGCCACCCAAGAAGCTGCGGCGCGAGAGGGTGCTGCGCCCCGTCCGTGTGCGCCAGGCCCGACCCTCGATCGTTTCCTCGTTTGTAGTCATCTACTGCCCCTCTCCTCGTCGTGTGCGGAACGTGTCGTTGGTGACCACTGCGGTCAGCAAGCCCTCGAGCGTCATGTCGGCCTCCTGGAACTCGGCCACGATCGTCTCCAGGTGCGGTGAGTCTGCGCTCGCCAGCGAGCGACCCAGTGCATACGTGAGGGTCTTGCGCACCGTGCATGCAGCGAACTCGTCGCCCTCGGCGAGGAGCGCCACCATGCCCAGCCCATCTTCGAAGCTCCCGCCGCCGGGCAGCGTGCCGCTGGCGTCGATCGGCTGCCCGTTGTCGAGCTCGCGGAAGCGACCGATCGCATCGTAGTGCTCGAGCCCCAGGCCGATCGGATCCATCAGGTTGTGACATCCGGCGCACGCCGGGTCGGCGCGGTGCTGCTCGAGCTCCTCGCGCATCGTCCCTCCCGCGTCGGGGCTGGGCGGAGGCGTCTCCACGCCCGGGGGCGGCGGCGGCGGACCCATGCACATCAGCTGCTCCAGCACCCACTTGCCGCGCTTGACCGGAGAGGTGACCGAGGCATGCGAGAGCACGCTCAAGATCCCCGCCTGCGTCAGCATGCCTCGCCGCGGGACCCCCTCGAGCGACACGCGCTCGAACCCGCCGCCCTGCGGAGCCGCCAGCCCATAGTGCTGGGCGAGCCGTGCATCCACGAAGGTGTCCTCGGCCGTCACGAGCTCCCGCAGGCTGCGGGGCTCGGTGATGAACGTGCGAAAGAACATCTCCGCCTCGGTCTTCATCGAGAGCTGCAGCTCGGCATCCATCTCGGGGAAGGTCTCGTAGTCCTTGCCGAGGTCGTAGTCGAGGTTGCGCAGGTACAGCCACTGGCCCGCGAAGTCGTCCACGAGCGCCTCGGCCCGCTCGTCCTGCAGCATGCGTCGCACCTGCGCCTCGAGCACCGCGACGTCGTTCAGCTCGCGCGCGTCGGCCAGATCCATCAGCTCTTCGTCGGGCATCGTGCTCCAGATGAAGTACGAGAGCCGCGTCGCGAGCTCGTAGTCGGTCAGCGGGTGTGCCTCGGGCGAGTCGGGCTCGGGGTCCAGCTCCACGCGGAACAAGAAGTGCGAAGAGACGAGCAGCGTGTGCAGGCCGAGCGCGATCGCCTGGTCGAACTCGTCGCCCCCGGCGAGGGCCTCCTGCACCCGGGCCACGCGCTCGCCGACCTCGTCGTCGGTCAGCGGCCTACGCCACGCTCGCTTCCCGAACGCGCGCAGGATCTCGTCGGCGCACGTGGCCTCGGCTCCCGCCGCGGGCTCGCAGGTGAGGATCTGCTCGCGCACCGAGCCCGCTCCCCCCGAGGCCAGCGCCAGCGCGATGGTCTGCTCGGCGGCGCGGTCGTAGAGCTCGAACAGCACCGGCGTGACCGACAGGACATCGGCGATGTTGTCGAATCCCAGGCTGACCTCGTCGGCGGGGAAGCCCTCGGCCGGGTGGACATCGAGCCCGTAGAAGAGGTCGCGAATGGTGTTGTCATACTCGGTGTTCGTCAGCCGACGCATCGTCACGCGGCCAGGATCGAGCTCTCCAAGTGTGCCGTCAGTCTCGCCGCCGCTCCCGCCGCTCTCGCCACTGGCGCTTTCACCGTCGTCGGTATCGAGGAATGAGTCGCGCCCCGAACCTGACAATCCTGTATAGCAACCACCCGCTGAAACTGTTGCGAGGATCGCCAGACCGAGACCCAACGAATGACGTTCTTGCACCACGAGCGGAGTGTGCACGTCCTGACACAGCCCGGCAAATGCTGTTTACGTGGTGCAGAGCAACGTTCTGATTCGCTAGCGGGAACCCTTAGCGTGGCGGCGATGACACTCGCGACTTGACTGACACTTCAGTCACATTCTCGGATGACTGCTTCAATGCTGAAATTACAGCCGGTTACATAGTGTACTGAGCAGGGGTGTCAGTGAACCAAGATCTTCGGTGACACATCTGCCCATTCCATGATCTCGGTGAAAAAATATCGGCGGCTCGAACGCCACACACCGAGCTTTCGTTGGATCTGCACACTCGCATCAAGCGAGGCGGTCGTGCACCAAGCCCAAGAACATCTGCATGCCAATGGGGATCAAACCATCGTCGAAATCGAAGTCCGGGTGATGACACCCCGGCGTGTCCTGGCCGGCCTCGCCCGCGCCCAAGAAGAAGTAGGCACCCGGCACCGCCTGGGTGAAGTAGGCAAAGTCCTCGGCTCCCGCCATCGGCAGCCCGCGCGCGCTCACCCGCTCCGCTCCCAGCACGCGCTCGGCCACGCGACGCACCGCGGCCGCGCACGGCTCGTGGCTGAAGAGCACCGGGTAGCCATCGCCGACTTCGAGGGTCACCTCGACCCCGAACATCTGCGCGGTGCCGCGGACGATCTCGTCGATGCGCGCCAGCACGCGCTCGTCCACCACGGGGTCGAAGCTACGCACGGTGCCGCTCAGCTCGGCGCGCCCGGGGATCACGTTGTGGGTGGTGCCCGCGACGAACCGGCAGATGCTCACCACCGCGCCCCCATCGCTGCCCACGCCGCGGCTCACCACGGTCTGCAGCGCGGCCACGAGGTGGGCGGCCGCCACGATCGGGTCGCGGCAGGCCTGCGGCTGGCTCCCGTGCCCACCGCGACCGAGCACCGTGATGTCGAGCTCGCGGGTGCGGGCCATCGTGGCGCCCGCGATCACGCGTAGCTCTCCGCGAGGAAACGCGGGCCAGTTGTGCAGCCCGTAGATCTCGTCGACGCCCCGCAGCGCGCCCTCGGCCACCATCACCCGCGCGCCGCCACCATCCACGCCTTCTTCGGCGGGCTGGAACACCAGGCGCACGTTGCCGGGCACGCGCTCGCGGTGGCGGGCCAGCACCGCGGCCACGCCCATGAGGATGCTGGTGTGACCGTCGTGGCCGCACTTGTGGGCGCGCCCCTCGTGGACCGAGCGGTAGGGCAGCTCGGTCGTCTCGGTCATGGGCAGGCAATCGAGGTCGGCCCGCAGCGCGATGCAGCGACCCCCGACGGCCTCGGGGTGGAGGTCGGCGATCAAGCCCGTACCGGCGCACTCGCGGGGGGCATAGCCGTGGGCCTCGAGCCAGGCCCGCACGCGGGCCTGCGTGCGGTGCTCGGCGAAGCCCAGCTCGGGGTGCTGGTGAAGATCGTGGCGGATCTCACGCAATTCGGGGACCAGCGCCTCGACCTCGCCATGGGTCCACGGAAGACCACCCTCGTTCTCACCTTCGGCCATCGCTCGGCAGGCTACCAGCTCGGCGGTTGCCGGGGGATGCCCCGGTCGGGGGTCGTCCGGCGGCGGTCCGGGGGGCCCCGGGGGATCGAGCGGGTTCGCAACCTGCTAGCATGCGCGCGCCTGCGGACCCCCGCGAGACGCGACCGAGACGAACGAGACGCCCCGATGGTCGAAGCAACCGAACGAAACGACGACGCCACGCAGGCCGACGATACCGACGCGGCTGATGATTCCCCCCGCGCCGAGCTCCACCAGCTGGTCGACGGCCTGCCGCTCCGCGCGGATGCGGCTCATGCCCAGGCCCAAGCGCGGCCCGGCCTCGCGATCGCCGAGCGCGTCGAGGCGCTGGGCGCCGACGAGCTGGCCGCGATCGACGACGACACGCTGCTGCGGGCCGGAGCAGCGCTGCTGGCCCACGAGCGCGGGGACCTGGCCGCACGCTGCTTTGCCGCGCTCGAGTCCCGCGAAGACGCGGCCGGTCTCGCGCGCTTTGGGCTCGCGTGGGTCGCGTGGGCCGCGGGCGAGGCCGAGGCCTGTGCCGACGGTCTGCGCGCAGCCGCGGAGCTCGATCGCACCCTCGCGCTGCTGCCCCCCGAGGTCGAGCTGCGCCGCGTACGGGCCCGCATCGGCTCGATCACGGTGCTCTCGGTCTCCAATGCCGAGGGCGAGCACGACGTGGAGCGCATGATCCTGCCGCGGCCGCTGCTCGCCGCGGAGCGTCGCGCGCTGAAATCCTCCGCCACGCGCCTGGCCAAGCTCTCGCATCCCGCGGTCGCCGGCTACGGTGCGCTCGCGCTCGAGCGCTGCGGAGCCCGGCTGGATCGCGAGCCCGTGCCCGGCAAGCCGCTGACCACCGCGCTCGACCCGGTGCGCACGCTCGACGACGCGCTCGCGATCGTGGCGCCTCTGTGCGAGGGGCTGGCGGCCGCCCACGCCGAGGGCCTGGTGCACGGGGCCATTCACCCCGCGCTCATCACCCTCGCGCCCGCGGGTGCAGTGCTGCGCGGTCTGGGCCTCGGCACGCTGCAGCTGCCCGCGCTGCGCGACGCGGCCCACGGCTTGATCGCGCCCGAGCGCCAGGCCGGGTCGCCACCCACCCCCGCCTCCGACGCGTATGCCGTGGCGGCCCTGCTCTATCGTCTGATCGCGGGGCGCGACCCCACCGGCGCGGTGCCGCGGCCCAGCACCCTCGAGCTCGATCCGCGCCTCGATCCCCGGCTCGATGCGTTGTTCGCCGAGGCCCTGCACCCCGACCCCCGCGTGCGCCTCGACGTGACCGCGCTGCGCGAGCGAGCCCAGCAGATCGCCGCCACGCCCGGGCAGGCCGCCGTGGTCGAGAGCGCGGCGTCGCAGCC
>JBFIJN010000207.1:0-14906 GCA_041600735.1 Nannocystaceae bacterium | reverse complement strand
GCGGGGTCGTACGCAGACGACCTCGCCGGTGGGTTCCTGCTTGAGGAACAAGGACAGCTCGCCGTTGCCGGTGTCGAGCACGAACGCGGCGGACTTGTCCTCGGGGGGGACCGTGCGCGTCCAGTAGATTCCCGAGCTCAGCGAGAGCACCGCGTTGATGAGCTTCATCTCGCGGCGATGCGGCAAGCGCCAGCCCTTCACGCCGTCGACCTCGAGCTTGGCGCAGCGCGCCCAGCCGCCCTTCCAGGTGGTCGCGGTGCCTTGGCGGCGCGTGGTGAACAGGGTCTTGAGCATGAACACGCGGCGGTCGTCGACGGCCGCGGAGAGCCGCTCTTCCTCGGGCGTGAGCTGGGGCGCGTTGGCCTCGGCGGGCTCGGGCTCGGGCTCGGGCTCGGGCTCGGGTTCGGGCTCGGGTTCAGGTTCGGGCTCGGGCTCGGGCTCGTTCGCCGTGGTCCTTGCCGGGTCGTCGCCGCCGCTCGTGCTCGCTTCGCTGGGGCTCGCGGCGCTCGTGCTCGCGGTGCTGGTCGATGGCTCGGCGGCGCCAGTCGTGTCGCCCGCGGCGGGCTCCGCCGAGCCGCTCGAGGCGCTCGCGTCGGGCTCGTGGCTCGCGTCGGCGGCCGCGGAATCGACGGCCTGACTCGAGGCCGACTTCTGGGGCGGGGGCGGTCCGGAGTCGGCGATCGTCGTGCCCGCCGGGCTCCTGCCGAGGAGATCGTCGAGGAGGCCGGCCTGATAGGCGCCCCAGCCTCCCCCGGCGACGAGCAAGACGAGCACGATCCACAGCCATCCGTAGCTCGCAGGCTTGGGACGTCGCGGTCGTCGAGGGCCCTCGCTCGGGGCCGCATCGGTCGGCGTGGAGGGGGCTGGCTCGTTGCTCGGCTCGAGCCCTCGCTTGCGCTGGCGTGAGCGGCGAGGGGGCTTGGCGTCATCGCTCAGCGGGGCGTGGCGCTCGGTGGGGATGGCACTGGGTGGGGGTCGGCGCGGGGTCGCCTTGGGCGAAGCGTCGGCGGGCTCGGCTTCCTTCTCGGCGCGCGCCTCGTCGGCGCGCTCCTCGTCGGCGGCGGGGTCCGGCGCGGGCGCGACCACGGTGGCGACCTGGCTCGGCGGGGGGTCGGCTTGGCGGGGCGGGTCGGAGCTGACGGCCTCTGCGGTGGGGGTCGACCCGGTGGGGGTCGAGCCCGAGGTCGACGCGGACCCCGAGGTCGAAGCGGACGCGGGGGCCGAGGTGGGCTCCGAGGTGGGCTCCGAGGTCGGCTTCGGGGCGGAGGTCGACTCCGCGTAGAGCACGGTCTTGCCGGGCCTGAAGGCGACCTTGGCGTCGAGGTCCGGCCCGGAGCTGGCCTCGCGCGATGCAGCGGCGACGGAGGGGCTGGGCGCGGGGGTCTGGGCCCGCCGCGTGGCGGAGACCTTCTCCATCACGTCGCGCGCGCTTTCGAAGGTGCCGTCGCTGCGCAGCAGGGTCTTGTCGCTCTCCGAGACCTCCGGTGCGCGGTCGGGGATGGACGCGGAGAGCGGCGGCGACGGGTCTGCGGGCGCGCGGGGCCACTCGTCGCTGCTCGCCGCGGCTCGGGGCCGGAGCACCAGGGTGCCCGAGGATTCCGCGGAGATCGGTCCGCTCTGCGAAGCGCTGCGCGGTCGCACCACGAGCGTGCGCGAGCCGTCGGCCGGCGCAGCGCCGTCGCCATCGTCGTCTTGTGCCGCCGTAGGCTCGCGCAGCGACGACACCAGCGTCTTGGCGCTCTCCGAGGGCGGCGCGTCCACGCGCAGGGTCATGGCGCTCTTGGTGCGCGGAGGCTCTGCGACCGCTTCGTCGGGCCCCCTGGGTACCGAGATGATCATCGTCGGCTCTACGGGTTCGCCCTCGTCGTCATCGCTTGGAGTCGGGCTCGGCCGGGGTTCGCCCAGGACGGGCGGATCGTCGAGCCGCAGCGTCGAAGCCGTTCGCGGCATGCCTTCGAACCCACCCTGCACGATGGTCTTGTCCGCGTCGCGCGGCGGCTCGTCGAGCGAGACGGCGGCGAAGGAGCCGCTGCGTGGGCGATCGACGCCCTTGGCCCCGGGCGGGGTGAAGCGAAAGGAATCGGAGCGGGGCTCGAGTCGATCGGGCTCACCCTCGCTCGTCTTGGCCGCGGGCTCGGGGGCGACGGCGGCCCACGAGGTCGACGAAGGCGTGCGCGTGGGCGGTGGCGGCGGCGGTACGGGGCCGGCGATCGCGGCCAGCGTGGTGGAGCTGCGACGGCGCGCCATCTCGCCCGGAGGCGGGGGCGGGGGCGGCTGCTCTGCGGGCAGGCCCAGCACGCGGTCCTCGCCGCGGGGGCCGCGGGGGCGAGTGGCGGAGGGATTCAGCCGCGAGCGCGTACGCCGGCGCTTGCGGCCTCCGGCCTCGGCGTCGACCGTGGGGTGGCTCGCGGTGACCGCCTGATACTTGGATGTGGGGGAGATCCTCGCCGGACGCCGCCGGGAGCCGAGCGGCGGCCGCGCAGAGCGAGCATCATCCGTCCCCTCGGGGCTCACGGGTGGCCGGGTGCCACCGCGCTCGACGACCTGCGTCAGTGAAGGTGGATTGCGCGCGGGCTCGGGGTCGGCGGGCTTGGCTCGCTCCCCCAACGGGCGGCGTCGGAGGCCCGGGGCAGGGGCGCGCTCGAGAGCTTCTGCGAAGCGGCGGATCTGGCCGACCATGGCCAGCGGCACCTCGACGTCGAGCACGGCGACGAACAAGTGATGGTTGGGGCCGCCGTGGGTGGCGAGCGCTTGGCGGAGCGGCTTGAGCACCCGCTCTTGCATCGACCCCTGCACGCACACCACGTGGATCGTGGGCTGGTTGGAATCGGTGCGGCTGCCGAGCAGCGCGGCGCGGGCCTCGGCGCCAAACACGACCGCGACGCGAAACCCGAGGCCCTCGAGATTGCGCGCGACCTCTTCCACCACCTCGTGCACGCTTTGGGCGCAACACAGGTTGATCACATGCTTGCGACCAGGACGACGAAGCGATGGGGCGGCGCGCTCGTCCGGCTCCGCTTCTTTGGCCTCCGCCATGGCTGAGCGAACGGTCGGAACCGTATCATCACCGACGGTGAACATGCGAGCCTGATGTGGGCTCGGCCTGGGCCGGGCCGCACGGGCCGCTGCCCGTGCCGTGAAGAACCGCACCGCGGGCGGGCGCCCGATCGCTCGCCGCGGGCGTGGTGGGATCCCGGTCCCCGGCCCCGCCGGACGGGGCGCCAGGCCGCGCCCCGGGTGCGCGAACGCTCATGTCCGTGGTTGCCTCGGGGGAGGTCGGCGACTAGTGTCCGGCTCCCGAAAGCCGCTGCTTCGCGGGAGGATCCGATGGCCATCAAGATCGCAATCAACGGGTTCGGCCGCATCGGCCGATTGGTCTACCGCATCGCAGCCGCGCACGGCGGTATCGAGGTCGTCGCCGTCAACGACCTCGTGCCTGCGTCCAACCTTGCGTACCTGCTCCAGTACGACTCCACCCATGGTCGCTTTGGCCGCAAGGTCGAGCTCACCGACGACGGGTTTGCCGTGGACGGCAAGGTCACCCGCTGCCTCTCGGTACGCGACCCCGCCACGCTGCCCTGGAAGGCGATGGGGGTGGACTACGTGCTCGAGTCGACGGGGTTGTTCTTGTCGCACGACGACGCGGGCAAGCACCTCGAGGCCGGGGCGCGACGCGTGCTGCTGTCTGCGCCCACCAAGACGCCCGACACGGTTCCGACCTTCGCGTACAAGGTCAACCACGAGCAGTACGACCCGGCCAAGCACCGCATCCTCTCCAATGCGTCGTGCACGACCAACTGCCTCGCGCCGGTGGCCAAGGTGATCGAAGACTCGTTCGGCCTGGCCGAAGGTCTGATGACCACCGTGCACGCCGCCACGGCCACGCAGCCCACGCAAGACGGTCCGTCCAAGAAGGACTTTCGCGGCGGTCGCAACGCCTACACGAACATCATTCCGGCGAGCACCGGCGCAGCCAAGGCGGTCGCGCTGTGCATCCCCACGCTCAAGGGCAAGCTCACGGGCATGGCGTTCCGCGTGCCCACGGCCGACGTCTCCGTCGTCGATCTCACCTTCCGCACGGCCAAGGCCACCTCGCTCGCGGAGATCAACGCGGCGATGAAGGCGGCGGCCGAGGGACCGATGGAGGGCGTGCTCGGCTACACCGAGGACGAGGTCGTGAGCAGCGACTTCATCGGCGACCCTCGCAGCAGCATCTTCGATGCCGGCGCGGGGATCGAGCTCAACGATCGCTTCTTCAAGATCGTGAGCTGGTACGACAACGAGTGGGGCTACTCCGCGCGCTGCGTGGACATGCTGGCCATGCTCGCGGACAAGGACGGCCTCTCGGCCTAGCCATTGTGGCCTCGGTGGGCCGCGCGCAGGCGCGGTCCCCTCGTTCGAAGCCCGAGGAACCGGTAGGATGCCCACGTGGTCCGTTCCACACGACAGGCCATGCTGGCCCAGCTGTGGACCGCCGAAGGCATCGAGGCCGTGCTCGACGTGCTCTCGCGCTCCGCGAGCGCGCGCGAGCACGATGTGATCCACGAGCTGCACGCGCAAGCGCTGGAGTGCGAGCGCACGGCTCCGGTCGTAGCGGCGCAGCTCGACCACGTCGCCGGGCAGCTCGCGGAGATCCACGCCGGCCTGCGTGCGGCCGAGACCGTCGACTCGCTCGAGGGGTGGATCCAGTGGCTGGCGCAGGGATCATGGCGACAGTCCCCCGCGCTCCAGCGGCTCCTGGCCGCCGTCGCGTCGTCGACGGAGCCCGCCACGTGGCCGTGGCGGCTGGAGCGGCTGCCGATCTTGCAGGCGGAGCTGGATCGCTCGCTCACGGCCACCCCGGAGGCCGCCGGCCCAGTCGCAGCCGCGGCCGAGCGTGGCGGGACACAGGAGCTCGAGCCGCTCGCGAGCGGTCGACCCGAGCTCACCCCGCTCGCCGAGCTCCTCGAGCTCTGGTACCGCCTCGATGCCACGCTCGACCGCACCTGTGAGGCGTTGGTGCTCGACGTGGTCGCGAGCCAGCGCTCGCTGGCCGATGCGCTGCGCACGGTGACGGCGGGCATCGACGAGCCCGAGATCTCGGTGTGGCGAAGGTCGTGCCTGCTGTTCCACCTGCTCGAGCAGTCGGCGCCCTCGATGCGGCGGGCCGCCCTGGTCGCGTGCACGCGGCTGGTCGCGAGCCCCGAGGCGCAGATGCTCGAGCCCAGCGCTCGAGCCACGCTGGTGCGGCGCTGGGCCGTGGCGCTCGAGCTGCACTGGCGCGTGCTGCCCGATCCCGCGGCGGCGTTCGAAGGTGGGCTGCGCCTGGTCGATCACGTGGGCGCGGCGCTGCAGGACGGCTCGGCGCCGCGCGTGGTCCACGACCTCGGGGTGGTGCGAGCCCGCTTGCTGCGGCGCTTGGTGGGCTGGCGCGACGGACTGCTCGAAGAGGCGGTACAGGCTCATCGCGGGCTGCTCGACGCCCTCGACGCTCACGCGGCGCCCGGCCTGCGGGGACGCGTGCTCGGCGAGCTCGCGGGGCTGCGGCGCGCGGCTCGAGCCGAGGAGCCCGAGGCCCGCGATCGAGAGGTGCGCGCGCTCTATGAAGAAGCCCTCGAGGAGCTGCGGCACTCGGTGGTGATGCGCGCGCGCGTGGCCTCCGACTATGCGGTGTACCTGGCCCAGCCGCTGCGACCGGTCGATGGCGACACGGAGCGGGCGGTCGCGCTGGGCGAGGAGGCGGTCGCGCGGCTCGAGGCCCTGCCCGCGGCCGCGCGTGATCACCCGCTGCTCCGCATGGAAGAGGCGGCACACCGGCTCACCCTCGCCAACCTGCGGCTCGAGACCGGGGTCGCGCCGCTGAGCGAGCGCCAGCGCCAAGCGCACGCGGACTATCAGCACGCGCTCGAGCGCCTGGGCGATCGCGACGACGTGCTGGCCGGGCTCGTGCACCTCAACCTCGCGTGTGTGGCATTGGCGGCCGCGCCCCACCGCGACCGCCATGAGCAGCGGCTGCGCGCGCGCGCCGAGCTCGAGCGCGCGCTGCAGGGGCTGGCTCCGCTGCCGGTCCCCCACGCGCGGGCGATCGCGGAGCGGGCGATGCTGGCGGTGAGAGCCGCGCCCGAGGACGAGTGGGTGCGCGAGCGCAGCATTCGCGAGGTCGAGGCGGCGCTGCACGGGTTGCCGCTCGGGGTCGATCGCGTGGTGCGGGCTCGGGTGCAGCGCCAGCTCGGCGAGCTCCATCTTCACCGCGATGGCCCCGAGGATCTGACACGCGCGGCCGAGTGCTTCGCCGCGGCTCGTAGCGCGTTCGTCGAGGGCGGCGCGGTCCGCCTCGCGGTCGAGGCGGCCCGCGACTACGCCGAGGCTCAGCTGCGTCACCATGCCGACGATGGCGACCCGGCCGCGCTCACCCGCGGCGCGGTGGTGCTCGAGCAGTCGGCGCTGCTGGCCGAGCGGCGCTGGGCCACGCGCTTCCCCGGCGAGTCGCTCGATGACCTCACCGCGATGCTCGATGGTGTCTATGGTGATCTCGCGTGGTTGCTGGCCAAGCTCGGGCGCCCGGCCGAGGTCGTGCTGCACACGGTGACCCGCGCCAAGCGCTACCGCGCCAATCCTTCGCTGCAGGCGCTGCAGACCCGTGCCGAGCGCTCTTCGATGGTCAGCCCCGCGCACATCGATCCGCTCGCCCGACGCTCGGCGCCGCAGCCGTTCATGCGTCGGGCTGCGCCGCCCGGTCCGTCGGCCAAGCAGCTGTTCGCGCGCATGCAGGCGTTCGCGGCGGCCAATCCCACCGCGCTGGCCCTCGACCTCACGCTCACGCGCTGGGGAACGGTGGCGGTGGCGGTCGGCGTCGAGGGGATCACGTACGCGACGGTTCCGCTGTCGCGGGAGACGGTGCGCCGCTGGGTCTGGGGGCGGCCGGCGGACGCGGGCGGGCCCGCGGCGCTGGGCTGGTGGAGCCACTACCTCGCGTACCGCGATGCGCTCGAGGCGGGGGACGAAGCTGAGGCCGCGGCGAGCGAGCGCGCATGGGCCGAGGCCGGGCGCACGCTGTGCATCGATCTCGGGGCGCGGCTGCTCGATCCCGTGGCGCTCGCGCTAGGCCGCCCGCTGGCCGGGCGCGTGCTGTTGCTGGCCCCGGGTCGCTTGAGCGGGCTGCCGTTCGCGGGGGCGCGCGTGGGCGGCGAGGCGCTCGTCGCCATGATCAAGGGCCTCGCCCAGGTTGCCTCGCTCGCCGAGCTGCCTGCGGGTCCGCTGCTCAACCCGCGCCCGCAGCGGGCCTTGTGCGTGCTGGCGGACTCGGCCTACGACGCGGCGGCGGAGGCCTCGGTCGACGAGCTCGGCGACGTGGTCCGACTGCTGGGCTCGGGGCAGGCGGAGGTCGAGGTGCTCGCGCGAGTCGGCGATGCGGTGGGGCCGTCCGTGTATCAGCCCACGCAGGTGCGCACGCGCGAGCGGACGGCGGTGAGCGACGTCTTGCCCACCATCGACGCGGTGATGCAGCGGGCGCCGGGCGTCGATCATCTGTTCTTCGGGGGGCACGGCGGCGGCTTGATGCTCCTCGATGCGGCGGGGCGGGCCGAGCCCCTCGACGGCACGCGCCTGGCCCAAGGACCGCGCTGGGCCGCGGGGAGCAGCGTGCTGCTGAGCATGGCGGCTCGCCACGCGCCGCCGGTCGACGACGCGGCCACCTGGAGACTCGTGCGGGCGCTGCACGATGCGGGCGTGGCCACGGTGATCTTGGCGACCTGCGCCGTGCCCCACACCCTGGGGCGGGATCTGACCCGGGGCCTCTACCTCTACTGGGCGCTCGGCCGCGGGTTGATCGAGGCGTTCACGGCGGCGCTCGCCAACCTCGCGGCGGCCGATCCTTCGCGCATTGGTGGCTTCGTGGCTTCGTTCCGCGGCGGCACGGACGAGGCCGAGACGTAGGCGCTCACCAGTCCACGCGCACGCCGAGGCTCGGGAAGATCGGCAGCCCCACATAGCCGGCCTCGCTGCGAAAGTCGCCCGCATAGAGCACCAGCTCTGGATTGACTCGGTTGTAGACGTTCTGCACGTCGACGTACGCGGTCACGCTCGCCCGATCACGCACCCACTGCTTGTCGATGCGGAGATCCAGCTGGTGCGACGCGGGGAGCCGGGCCGCGTTGCGCGGGCCAAAGATCGGTTGATAGCCGCCAGGCAGCGCGACCGAGCCCACCACCGGCGTGTACGGCAGGCCGCTCACCACGCGGAACCGACCCCCGATGCGCCAGTGTCGGGGCAGCGCGTAGCTCAGCAGCGCGACGAGGTTGTGGCGCTGGTCGTAGTCGGAGGGGCGGCGGGCATAGGGAAAGCCCGGCGGGGCCTGCAGCAGGATCAGCTCGGTGAACGTGAGCGTGTATGCGATCCACCCGTAGAGCTTGCGACTGATGCGACGACGCACCAGCACCTCGAGCCCGGCTGCGCGACTGATGCTATCGAATGGGTTGTTCGAGCCATTCATCACCGGTGGCACGTTGTTCTGCTGATTGTTGAGGAACCCGGTGAGCTCGGCCGATCCGCCCTCGCCAAAGCGGTAGCGCACGGCGGCGCTGGCATGCAGCGCCTCGCGGACCGTGAGCTGCGTGTCCTGTGGCGCGAACTCGACCGCCGGATCCAGGCTGCCGAACGCCGAGGGCAAGAACACGCTCGCCCCCTGAATGCCGGTGCCTTGGTCCACCAGGTCGACCTCGTTGCGATCCGAGATGTTGCGCACCTGCGAGTAGCGCCCCAGGCCCGCGCTCAGCTGCCAGCGCTCGCCCAGCTCGAGGTCGCCCATGCCGCGGGGATCCACCGCGAAGGCGAGGCGATCGCCGACCGAGAAGCCGCTCACGCGGGCCCCCGGGCGCAGCGTGAGTCGGCCCAGTCGCAGCTCGCTGCTGACGTAGACCCCCAGCGAGGTCTGCACCCCTTGCTGTCGATCCTGGGTCAGCGAGCCGGGGCGGCTCAGGTCGGTCTGCTCGTCGAGCGCCTCGTAGGCGTCGATCTGAGAGTCGGTGCCCAGCGTCAGCAGGACGCGTGGACCCACCGCGCGCGACAGCTCGGCCCGCGCCGAGCCCACGTAGTCGCGACGGCGGCGACGGAACGCGTTCGATGCGGCGACGAGGCGGTTGACCTCGTAGCGGAACGAGGGGGTGAGCCGCGTGGTCCAGCCCAGCCGCTGCTTGCGGTACAGCAGGTCGGCGCGGTGGAAGTCGGTGCGCAGCTCGAACGCAGAGACCGCGGCGGCCTCGGGCGGCGTGCGGGCGCGCAGCACGTCGCCCGAGCCGAACGCGCGCGCGCTCAGCCAGCCGCCGCCGCGCAGCGGGCGATCGTAGATCGTCTGGTAGTCGTAGTAGCGGGGCAGCAGCACGCTGCTCGGCTCTTCGGTCACGCGCTCGGTGACCGCGGCCGCGGTGGCGAGCACCGCGTCGACGTAGCCGCGCTGCGCCGCCACGATGAACGAGCCACGACCCAGCGGGCCCTCCACCATCGCGCTCGCGGCCGCCAGATCGAGCTCACCGAACCCATGCACGCCATCGCGTCGGCCACGGCGCGGCTCGACCACCACGATCCCCCCGGTCGCATTGCCGTAGGCCGCGTCGAAGTTGCCGGGGATGTAGCGCAGCTCGTCGAGCACGTCGGCTGGAAACACGCTGGCCAGCGACAGGATGTGGAACGCGCGCGGCATCGCGTGGCCGCCCATGAACACCTGCGATTGCGAGGGCGGCGAGCCACGGATCACCAGCAGCCCCAGCCCGCCCGGCGGACGCATCATGCCGGGGAGGTTCTGGAGCGCGCGCAGCGGGTCGCCCTGGCTCCCCGGGACCGTGGCGATCTCTTCCTTGGTGAGCACGTGCTCGGTGACCTGGCTGCGCGGGACCGGTGGGGCGGTCACCACGGTGCGAAATGGCGAGGCGTCGAGCGGCGTGACGAAGATGCGCAGCTGACCCGTGGCCTCGGCGGGGATCCGCACGATCTCGTCGCGACGCTCGAAGCCGGCTCCCAGCACGGCTACGCGCACCAGGCCGACCGGCAGCCCCTCGAACGTGAATGCGCCCGCGGCATCGCTGCGCTGCGAGCGAGCCCAGGCGGGCTCTGGCTCCGCGAACGGCGGGGAGTAGCGCCCCTCGGACGCATCGGCGGGCGCCGCCATCACCAGCACCACCGCATCGGGCAGCGGCGTGCGCTGCCCGGCCACGCGCACGTCGCCGATCAAGCGTCCGCAGCGCAGCGCAGGGCACGGAGCCTCGCCCTCGGGCGCCGCCGCCCGGGCCTCACGCGACATCACCAGCCCCAGCCACGCGATGACCGAGAGGAGCGCGACGACCGAGGCGAGCCTCTGCACCCTCAGCCTTCGATCTCGAGGTCGAGCCAGCCCCACCCCTCGCCGTTGCGATTGTCGCGGAGCACCACGTATGCGCGCACCGTTCCCGTGACCGGGCCCGCGCGCCACCGCACCCAGAGGCCCCCAACCGCGGCTTCCTCGTAGTCGATCTCGCGGTCGAACCACCACTGGCCAAACAGGTCGTCGGTCAGCTCGACGGGCTCGTCATTCAGCAAGATCTCGAAGCGATCGAGGTCCTCCTCGGCCGGCTCGAGCGTGAGCACGATCGCCGCGTCGCGAGGCACCCGCACCGTGGAGCCGACGGCCACCTGCATCGACTCGCCGGCAAGGCTCACCCGGATCTCGGTGACGGCCGGGTTGTGGTTGCGACCGCGGGCCAGCAGCGTCTCGGCACCTTCGGGGATCCCGGGGTCGATCCCGGCGGCGGCGAGCCGCTCGACCAGCTCCCCGAGCGGGCCCAGGCCCACCACGCGCTCCATCAGCAGGCAGCCCTCCAGGCGCTCGCGCGCGTCGAGGCGGGACACGCAGCGCTCGAGCCCGGGACCGTCGGGCGCGCTCCCCACGAACGCGACGGTCGGCCCGCTGATGAGATCGAACACGGTCGGCAGCTCATCGGGGAGCTCGCTGGGGAGGTCGCCCATGGTCCACACGGCCGAGCCGCCCCCGCCGATGCGGCACGGCTCGGTGGGCTGGAGCTCGCCGCCAGTGCACTCGGGGCGCCCGGCGACCGGCTCGCGCACCAGGCAGTTGCCTACGCCTTCGCACAGCAGCCAGATCCCCTCGAGCTCGTCGGGCTCGATGCGCCCGTCGGGATCGACCACCACCGGTCGCATCGAGACCACGTCGAGCGGCAGCGCATCGCGGGGGGTGCGTGGCCCCGGGACGATGCGCTCGCCGTAGGGGCCTTGGGCGATCACCTCGACCTCGAGCGCCAGCTCTCGCGGCTTGCTCACCAGCCAAGCGGGCTCGATCGAGGGGGTGCACGCTGCGGTCACGAGCGCGGCCAGCCCCGCGCTGCGGTACGAGCTCACGGCTCGATCTTGCCCCTTCGAAACGAAAACAGCGAGCGCCCCGAAGGGTGCTCGCTGCGTGCGGGTCAGTAGAGACCTGCGACTAACCGGCAACTAGCCGTTGCAGGCGTAGCCGTCGGCGGTGCACTCGGCGTCGTCGGTGCAGGAGCACACGCCGTCGGTGCAGGTGCCGATCTGGCCGAAGCCGTCGATCTCGCAGGCCTCGCCCTCGGCCACGCCGCCACAGGGGGGCGCCGCACAGATCGAGTTGCCGGCATCATCCTCGCCGGTGCACTCGAGCATGAACGCATCGCACTCCATCCCGCCCTCGGTGCAGGGGAAGGTGCAGATGTTGAGGCCACCGACGTCGGCACAAGCAGCACCGGCGGCAGCGGGGCAGACGGTGTCATCGCAGGGCGGGGGATCGGCGAGGTACTCGCAGAATCCCTCGGTGCAGGCCCAGTCGGCCTCGTTGCCACCCATCGCGCAGTCGGCTGCCGACTCGCAGGTGAGGCTACAGAAGCCGCCGCCGCCCGAGCCGCCGCTGCTGCTGCCGTCGGCCGTGGTGGGGGCCGTGGTGGTCGGCTCGTCGGTGGTCGTCGGGGCCGTGGTGGTCGGCTCGTCGGTGGTCGTCGGCGCCGTCGTCATCGCGCTGGTGTCGGCGGCCGTATCGGTCGTGCCGGAGTCGTCACCGGGGCAACCGGCGATCGGCAAGACGAAGGCAAAGGTGAGGGCAAAGCTGGAAATCTTTCGCATGGGACTGACTCTCCTGAGGTAAAGGCACGGCTCGAGCGAGTGGATGGTGCCCCTTGGAAAATGGGGTGGAGCACCGTCGCCGTTCCGTCGCGGAGCTTGTAGCATCGATGGAACGGGGGTGTGACGAGGGGCAGTCGTGCCGGTTGCAGCCAACCCACCTTCGCGCACGCTCGACTGGTTCCATGCCAAATGCCGAATGCGGGTTCGAATTACTCGATTTGGCTTGGACGGGTGCCTTGGCGCGGACTCAAATCTATCAAAACGTCGTTCTTGGGGCTCTGCGGGCTCTAGAAGCGGTCGATCGTGCATATGCGAAAAGTGTTGCGCATCCGTTCGACAACGTTGGGGAGCGCACGGAGGTACCCTCGTTGCGATTCTCATGATCGACCTGTTCGAGCGGGCTCAAACGCGCCTGGCATTCCACTTCGCGCGCGCGCCGGAAGCACTCGTGGGATGCCTGACCGCGCGGCGGCCCATGGGCGACCCATGAATGGTGGCGGGCCAGAGACTCGATCCGCGCACGCAGCACGTCCTCGCGATGCTCGCGCGAGCCGGACGACGCCCGCTCGAGTAGCCGCCGCTCGAGCAAGCGCGTCGCGAGTACGCTCGCTTCCCCGAGCTATTCGAAGACTCGCCGCGACCGCTCGCGCACGGCTTCGTGCTGATGGTCGGCGGGGTCCCGACCGCTCGCCGGGCGCTGCTCGAGGCCGCGGACGAGCTGCGGGCGTGCTGGCGCGGGGCTTGGTAGCATGGCGGCCATGCGAATTCTCGGCTCATCGCTGCTGGCCCTGTTGCTCCTCACCGCTTGCGACTCGAAGAGCGAGCCCAAGGAGAATCCCGAAGCGGCCAAGAAGGCAGAGGAAGAGGCGGCCGAGGCCAAGCGCATCGAGGAGCGCGGCAAGAAGCGCGAGGCCGAGGCTGCGGCGAAGGTGAAGGCCGAGGAAGATCGCACGGCCAAGATGGGGGAGCTGTGCGTGGTGCCCGAGGACGCCAAGCCGCCGAAGAAGCTCGATGCGGCGTGCGAGGCGATGGCCGACGCACAGATCGAGTTCCTTCGTCGCCAGTACGCCGACGACGCCGGCAAGCTCGCGGGCGTGGAGACGAACGCTCCCATGCAGAGGGCCAACATCATCAAGATGTGCTCGAGCATGGAGGTCGCGATGGGCCTCAAGAACGCGTTCGACAATGCTCCCGAGGGCTACGGCGAGCACCTCAACGACCTCATCGCGGTCTGCATCCAAAAGCTCGGCAAGCCCAGCGACGCAGGGGCGGCGGCGGCGGTTCCGGCCAAGAAGCGCAAGTGATCGCCTCGTGCTAGGCTCCGCGGCCTTGCAGTGACCGTGGGTGAGCTCGGCAGCATCTTCGAGGACGAGCCCGTCGCGTCCTCGACCGAGAAGGGGCCCGACGTGCGCGTGCGTGCGGTCGTGCGCCGCTCCGAGCTCGAGGCGGGGCAAGCCGTGCTCGTGAAGGTGCCCGATCACGTGCCGTACGCCGGGGGCACCGTGAAGCGGCGCCGCGAGCCGGGTGATCCCTCCGGGGCGGTGCGGCTGCACCTGTCGCCGCAGCTGCGCGATGGCTCCACGCTGCGGCTGCGCCAACAAGGCGGCGAGCACCCGAGCTCCGGGATTGCGGGCGACCTGCTGGTCAGGCTCGCGATCGAGGCGCCACCGCCGTTCGCGTGGGGGCGGCTCGTGGTGATCGCAGCCGCGCTCGCGGCCGCGGCCGCGGCCGCCTGGTGGAGCTACGCCGCGTGGTCGGGCTGACGTAGGCCCGCGGCTCAGCCGAGCGTCTTCATCACCAGGTTCTCGCCCGTGATCGCCGACGCGGTGAGGAAGCCCGACAGTAGCGCCCCGCCCACGCCGCACGTGCAGATGTCTTGCCCGGTGAGGTAGAGGTTGCGCAGCGGCGTCTTGGGTCGCAAGAACTTCTGCTCGAAGCGCAGCGGATCGTGGGAGAGCCCGTAGATCTCTCCGTGGCCATACGACGTGAAGTGCCGCGTGGTGAGCGGGGTCGAGAGCTCGTAGAGGTCGATGGCCTCGCGTACCTGCGGCTCGTGGCGCAGCAGCGGCTCGAGCAGGCGCTGGGCCAGCTGCTCCTTGTAGGCCTGGTAGTCGGCGCCGCGCTTCTTCCACGGCTCGTCGGCCCAGCGGGTGAAGCGCTCCCACGGCGCGAGCGTGACGATCTCGATCGTGGAGCGCCCCGGGTGGCGCTGCTCGAATTCGGGGTCCTTGGCCGAGGGAAACGAGATGTACGCGACCGGTAGCGGAGCGTTCTCGTCGGCCACGTAGGCCTCCACGTTGGCGTCGTGATCGTAGCCGTCCTCGGGATAGATCCAGTAGTTGGCGCGCGGCAGCGAGAGCTCGGCCGCGGTGCCGCGCAGGCCCACGTAGAGGCTCACGTGCGAGGCCGAGGGCTGCACGGTGCGCAGCGCCTCGTCCAGCCCCAGGCGCGCGCGGTCGGGCGCCGGAACCAGGTGCTCGAACGTGTTGATCACCCCGGCGTTGCTCACCACCAGCGGCGCTCGAATCTCGCGACCGTCGGCCATCCGCACCCCGCGGGTCTCGCCGTCCTCCACGAGCAGCGTCTCCACGGCGGCGTTGGTGAACGCGGCACCGCCCGCCGCCTCGAGCCGCGCGACGATCGTCTCGGCGATGCGGGCCGAGCCACCGACCGGATAGCACCCGCCCGCGAAGTAGTGCTTCACCAGCGAGGCGTGCATGCCAAAGCTGCTCTGCTTGGGGGGGAGCCCGTAGTCGCCGAACTGCCCGGTGAGCACGCCGATGAGCCGCGGGTCGTCGGTGAGCGAG
>JBFIJN010000206.1:0-14911 GCA_041600735.1 Nannocystaceae bacterium | reverse complement strand
GCGCCCGCGTGACAGGATCCGCTACCATCGTCCTCGATGTCCTCTTCGCATGCTCCTCGCGCTGCGCTTCGCGGCGCGACCCTGGCCGTCTTGCTCACCGCGTGCTCCTCGGGCCCCGCGCAGACCGATGGCGGCGAGAGCAGCAGCGGCGAGCCCGGGAGCTCCACGACCGCGGTCGCGACGACCAGCGACGGCGACTCGAGCACGAGCGAAGGCCCGCAAGCCGACGACAGCAGCGGCGACCCGGTGCTGCCGCCCGCCAACCTGCTGCTGATGGACTCGGTGATCTTCTACGACGGCTACGCGGCGACGGTGGACGAGCCCGTGCCCGACGGGATCGTGAGGCTCAGCAACGCGCTCTACACCACGCGCCTCAGCGACGCGCAGCTGGCCATGATCGCGCCCAATCTGCAGATGCAGGTGCTCATCGGTGCGCTCTGCGACAACTACGATCGCATCGGCTCCGTGCAGCTGGCGCTGGTCCCCAAGGGCGCAGAGACCTACGACCCCGCGATGGTCGAGCGCATCGAGGTGGCGCGCTTCATCACGCCGTTCATGAACAAGAACAAGGAGCCTGACACGGTCCCCTATGAGTGGGACATCGACGACGTGGCGGCGATCCTCACCAACGCGGAGCTCCAGGCGCAGTACGACTTCTGGATCGAGCTCGCCGTCTTTGGCGTTCCCTACGCGGCGAACACCGAGGTCGCCGGCTGTGCCGACCGCAACGATGTCTTCCGCGGGTGGCTGGCGCTCTACACCGACAGCACCAACGAGCCCGCCGACTACGACCGCTTGATCCCGCTCGCCATCGACGAGGCCTTCAACAACTATCAAGAGGGCGCCAGCGACATGGTGGGCACGACCCGCAAGACGGTGGAGATCACGCTCGACGCAGACACCGAGGCCACGCAGCTCGTGCTCATCACCTCCAACCACGGCGCGAATGCAGGCGGAGAGGAATACAACCGCCGCGAGCACCATGTGTACCTCGATGGTGAGCTGGCGCTGCAGTACCGGCCCGGCCGCGACAGCTGCGAGCCATTTCGCATGTACAACACCCAGGGCAACGGCATCTATGGCCCCACGCCCCGAACCGACGCCGAGTGGCAGTCCTTCAGCAACTGGTGCCCGGGCGACGTCATCGACACCCGCACGATCCAGTGGGGCGCGGTCGCGGCGGGCACCCACGAGCTCGTGATCGACGTCCCCGACGCCGAGTTCGTCGGCGGCCAAGGCAACATTCCGTTCTCGCTGTACCTGCAGGCGCGATAGCGACAGCGACGGCGCTCCTGCCACTGGCGCTTCTGCCTCCGCGAAGCCGCTTTCGCGCGGGCGCCAATGCTGCGCGAACGGGTGCACGCACTCGTCCGTTGCTGCGAAAATTTGCAGCCAGAGTTCATTGGCCCCGGCCGTGTCACCACGTCATCCCGTAGAAGGAGCCGATGGCGGCGATCGTTTCGTAGTTGCCACCGCGCTCGGTACAGGAGGCGACGATCATGTCGGCTCCGATGACAGCGACGTAGCTCGCGGAGGGGAACTCGATGAAGAAGAACACAGGTGCAATTCTCGCTCTATTTTGCGCGGCGTCACTGCCGGGGTGCGACGACGCCCCGGCGCCGAGCGCCACGACACTGCGCCCCGCGGAGCTGCCGTGTGGTGAGTGCAAGGGAGGCGTCGTCGAGCTGACGCTCCGCTACATCGGGGGTGCAGCCGCTGCAATCGTGATCGAGGCAGGCGACCAAGTCTATGACCTCGGGGTCGTTCCGCCCAATGGAGAGTTCACGATCGCGGGGACCAAGAACAACGGCAAGTTCCAGCGCAACAACCTCGATGTCTCGGTGAACGGAGTCGTACAGGCGCAGGAGATCCACGTGAGCTGCTCCAAGCCGATCGGCCCGGGGCTGGTGTTTGGCGCGCTCCAGGTGGTGGCGGCCGTCAGCCGCAACAACGGACCCGTGTGTCCCGCTCCCGAGTGCCTGTGGTGCGGCGTGGAAGACGACAAGGCCAAGGGCGTCAGCTACCTCGCGTTTCGCTACTCCGGAGTGGGCGCCACCCTCTCGGTCCACAACGGCAACAACTTCGGAGGAGCGCAGCTGTTTGGCGGATCGGTCAGCGACGGTGACCTCATCGAGCTGCGCGCCAGCGACATCGGCAAGGACAAGCTGAAGAGCTCGATCTCGTTCTTCGACGTCAACCACAACTCGCTGCTCGGGATCCACACGAGCTGCTCACAGCCGCTCGTCCCCGGCACCGTGTACCCGACCGCGCTCGGTGAGCTCGAGCTCGTGGCCGGCGCCGACAAGAACGGAGCCGCGCTGTGTCCGTTGCTGCCGCAGTGCGAGGAGTGCGGCTTCGGAGACCACGAGGCGAGCGGCCTGGGCTCGCTCGAGGTGGTCTACGGCGGACCCGACGCGTACGTGGCGTTCACCAACCTCGCCAACCCAGCCCCCTTGTTTGCGGGAAACGTGATCGACGGAGACGTGATCGTCCTCGACGCGGCGGCGGCTGGAGACGCGGCGCTGGCCACCTTCATCAATGTGTACACCACCCCCGCGTGGAACTGGGTCGGCAACTTCACCGCCGATTGCAGCAATCCGATGGGGCCGGGTACCGCGATCGCGATGCCGGGCTTCACGCTCACGGTGAGCGGCGGCGAGACGCTCGGCATGGCCGCGCTGTGCCCCTACGAGCATCCGTAGCGAGCCGTGGGGGATGAGCGAGCCCGCCCGCCGCGACGACTCGGATCGGGTCGCGGCGGGCCGGCGATCAGGCTGCGACCTTCGGGGTCCAGCCCTGGCGAATCTCCTCGCCGGTCGTCAGGTGCTGCTCGAGCGCAGCCAGCAGCCGCGCGAGGCTCTTGGTCATCGCGGCCTTCATCATCATGGCGTCCATCAGCTTGCCGACGAGGCCGAACTTGAGCGTGTAGTCCATCGTCATGCTGAGCTCGCAGCCGCTGTCCTTGGTGGACACGAGCTGGAATTGCACCTGAGCGCGCTTGATCGGCATGCTCGTCTGGAACACCTCGATCCCGAGGCGCTCGTTGTCGACGAACTCCGTGATGCGCTCTTGGATGTTGTTCCCGTCGTAGAGCTTGCAGTTGCGCTCCGCGCCCACGCCGGTGGCGGGCGTTCCCGGGTTGATGGGCGAGGACTCGACCCCCGCGCTATAGCGGTGGACGCCGCCGAAGTCGGCGAGCGCCGTCCAGACTCGGGTGACGGGGAAGGAGAGGGTGCGGGAAACGGCGATGTGACTCATGGTTGGCCTCCGGGCACACCCAAGCTATGATGCGCAGCTGCATCATGAAACGCCCAATATTGCCGATCGCTGATGCATCTGTGCATCGATGAAGAACTGGGACGACGCCCGAATCTTCCTTGCCATTGCGCGCCAGGGCACCTCTAGGGCCGCGGCACGGCAACTTGGGCTCAATCAGTCGACGGTCTCGCGGCGCGTGGCCCAGCTCGAGGCGGATGCCGGCGTCGCCCTGTTCGAGCGGCGGCCCTCGGGGCTGAAGCTCACCGAAGCCGGGCACGAGACGCTCGCGCTGGCGCAGCAGGTCGAGGAGACGTTCGCGCTGTTCGATCGCAAGGTCGGCGGCCGCGACGTGAAGCTGAGCGGGAGCATCCGCCTGTCGCTGCCCGATCTCGGGGTCTCGATGGTTGCGCCGATCTTGGCCGAGTTTGGCGCGCGCTATCCAGAGATCGAGCTCGAGGTGATCGTCGAGAACGGCTACGTGAGCCTGACCCACCGCCACGCCGACGTGGTGCTGAGGCTGGGGCAGCGCGCCGACGAGCACCTCGTGGGACGCCGCATCGGCCGCGCCGCCGTGGCGGTGTACGCATCGCCCGAGTACATGGCGACGGTCGCGGATCCCTCCGATCTGTCGAGCATGGAGTGGGTGCGCTGGGAGGAGCCCTTTCGCAGGATCCCGCCCGAGGTCTGGTTCGATACCCACACCCCGAGCGCCCGCGTCCGCGCGCAGATCAACACCAGCCTCGCCCAGCTCGAGCTCATCGCGAGCGGAGCCGGGGTCGCGTTCCAGCTGTGCTTCCTCGGCGACGCCGACCCCCGGCTCGTGCGCATCGCTCAGCCCGCCGACTTCGGTCTGTCGATCTGGCTGCTGACGCACGAAGACCTGCGCGCGACGGCGAGGATCCGTGCGTTCATGGAGCTCGTGGGCGACGGCCTGCAGGCCCTTCGCGCGCGCATCGAGGGAACCGGCGGCGTGGAGCCTCGCGCGCAGCGCTAGGGGGTGTCCGGCGTCCAGCGCGGCCGCTCGCGCGCTGCGAATTTCGACCACTGCCCGTGATCGAAGGGTCGAGATCGGAGTCTCCCCTCGATGAAGACGAGTGGTGGAGTCGACCCCAATGGTGGGTGGGGTGCCTGGTGGCCCCCATTTGCCGGCTCGACCCCTCGTCGACCCCCCAAGACATAGGACGATCGAAATGCTCAAGAACCTGAACGACAAGCGCACCCGGCTCCGCGACCTCGACGGCAAGAAGCCGTCGGTGATCGACGAGGAGGCGCTTCGCCTCGTTGCGGGCGGCGCGATGCCGACCGGCGGTCCCACCTGCACCACGTGCAACGACACGGACGGCTCGACCAGCACCTTCTGCAACGACGAGGACTAGACCCTCTCGCAAAGGGCCATCCCTGCGCCGACCCCCATGGTGCAGGGGTGGCCCTCCTTCGATTGATGATCCCAGCGGCCTGCGCCGGAGTACCCCGATGATCCTCATCCTCTCAGCCGACACCGATCCTCACGCCCATCGAGTCCATCAGGCACTCGTTGCACGCGGAGCCGAAGTCATCTGGTTCGATCCGGGCGAGTACCCCGCGAGCGCCGAGGTCGCGGTGAGGATCGGCGCCGACGGGGTGCGACGCACGATCGCACGCCCGAGCGGAGACATCGACCTCGAGGCGGTCACCGCGGTGTGGATCCGCCGCCCCTCGGGGCCAACGCTCGCCGAGACCGCTCGCCCCGGCAAGACCAGCGCGTACATGGTGGAGGAGTGCGACTCCCTCATCGTCACGCTGTTCGACTCGCTCGACTGCCTCGTCGTGCCCGGGCCGCGACCCGTGTACCGCCGCGCCGAGTCCAAGATCGCCCAGCTCCTCCACGCGCGCGCGGTGGGTATGGATGTGCCCGAGACGCTCATGGCGAGCAGCCCCACCCACTTCATCGACTTCATCCACCAGTACGCGCCGGCGCTGATCAGCAAGGCCTGCAGCGGCGTGGTCTCACGCCTGTTCGGCCAGCAAGAGTTCGGGCGCTACACCGAGCGCGTGGGGATCCGCGACATCGCCTATGCCCACACGCTGCGTCACGCGCCGGCCACGTTCCAGAGCTATGTGGACAAGGACGTGGAGCTGCGCGTGACGGTCGTGGGCGAGCAGGTGTTCGCGGCCGAGATCCACTCGCAGGCCACCCGTCAGACCCGCCAGGACTGGCGCCACTACGATCACCTCAGCACGCCCGTGCGCCCGCACGCGCTGCCGCCGGCCGTCGCCGAGCAGTGCCGCGCGATCACCCGTCGCATGGGGGTCTGCTACGGCGCCATGGATCTCATCCTCACCAACGACGGCCGCTATGTGTTCATCGAGAACAACCCCAACGGGCAGTACCTGTGGATCGAAGACGAGACCGGGCTGCCGATCAGTGAAGCGATCTGTGACTTGCTGCAATCGGGCCGGCGCGACGGAGAAGTGCGGCGACTCGACCTGGGAGTGACCGCGCCATGAACGACCACGCCAACGATGCCCTGCTGCTCCAATCGCTCGCGCTGCTGCGGCGGCTCGCGGAGCAGAACCTCGAGCCCGAGGCCGCCAAGCGCGAGCTGGCCGAGCTGCGCGCGCGCAACCCCGAGGTGAAGCTCGACCTGCTGTGGGAGCGCGAGCCCTACGCCGGCACGCTCCACTATGACCTCTTGATCAGCCACGACGGGCGCAACGCGGTGTGGCTGGGCTGGTGCCCGGATCGCGGGATTCCGTGGGTGCTGCGCGGCGTCCATCGCCACAGCGAGGCCGATCTGGTGCGCGTCAACGGCGAGACGCTGCGCGTGGGCATGGCGATGCAGCTCATCGACTACATCTGGGCGGATCAGCGCATGACCGACGGCTTGGTCGACTCTTGCCTCATTCGCCAGTCGCTCGTCACCCGAGCGATCGCGCCGCCGAGCGACGCCGAGCTCCAGCGGGAGGTCGACGAGTTCCGCCGTCGCCACGGCCTGCTCACGCGCGAGGAGACGCTCGCGTGGCTCGAGCGGCGCGGCATGAGCTACGAGCAGCTCGAGTTCTATGTGGCCGATGCGGCCCGGGTTCGCGGGCTGCGCAGCGCGGTGGTGGGCGGCGAGGTTCGAGCGCACTTCGAGGCCCACCGCGAAGAGCTGCGCCGCGTGACCCTGCTGCTCGTCACCACCCGCGATGGCGAGGTGGCTCAGGCGATCGCGAGCGAGGGCCGCGAGAGTCGCCAGGATTTCGTGCACGCGGCGGTGCGCCACCAGACCGCGCGCATGGCCCGGGCTCCGCGCGATCGCGAGACGATGGAGCTCGTCGTGCGCTACGCCCATCAGCTGCCCGCTCCGCTGGCCGAGGCCGTGCTCGGGGCGGCCCCGGGCACCCTGGTTGGACCCGTTGCCCACCGCGATCAACACCTCGTCGCCCACGTGGTCGAGCACGGTGATGCGGTCCTCGACGACGCACTCGCCGAGGCGATCGCCGAGCGACTGTTCGCCGGCTGGCTCGAGACCGAGCGCAGCAAGGCGAACATCGAGTGGCTGTGGGGTAGGGAGTAGCTCGTGGTAGCGTTCGTTCATGCGCAATCGCCTCGCTCTCGCCCTCGTCGGTGTGCTCGGCTGCACGAGCTCGGGCCCCAGCTCGGTGGACAAGACCGGGCCGGTCACCCCCGCGACGCCTCGGGTCGCGCCGGAGACCGCACCGGCGCCCACGCCGGAGCCCACGCCGGAGCCCACGCCGACCCCCAAGCCAGACCCCGAGGTCGCGAGCGCGGCGATCACCGTGCAGATGACGGCCGCCACGCTCGCCGACGATTGCGGCGGTGGTCCGAACACTCCACCCCAAGCGCCCCCGGTGAAGGCCGCCGCCCAGCGCGAGCGGCGTGACGGGGCCCCGGGCAAGTCCAGGTCCAGGGCCAAGCGGCGCTGCGAGCAGAGCTCGATCCAGCTGGCGATCGTGGCCCCGCAGGGGGCCGAGCCGGCCGCGGTAGCGGTGAAGTCGGTCGAGGTGTTCCTCGAGTCGGGGGAGGCGATCGGTACCCTCGAGGCTCGCGCCCCGAGCGTGTGGTCGGACGCCGAGGGCTACATGCCGTGGGACCAGAAGATCGCGCCCGCACAGGATCTGTCGGTGAGCTACGCGGTGAGCCAGCCCGACTGGAGCAAGGTCGATGACCGCTGGGATCAGACGTACACGGTCAAGGCCGTGGTCTCGATCGCCGGCGAGGATCGAGCGCTCGAGCAGCAGGTCGAGGTCGATGCACCGACAAGCCTGCCGCCCAACGTCAGGACCTGATCCGCTCAGATCGTGCGGAGGAACGCGATCAACGCGTCGCGATCGGCGGCCGCGAGCGTGGTGCCAGCCACATGGCCCGGGATCGGCCCCGGCCCGAAGCGCCCGCCCGCGTAGTCGGGCTGCAAGCGCGCGGCCGACAGCAGCTCGGAGAGCGAAGCGACGGATCCATCGTGGAGATACGGGGCCCCGTCGGCCACGCGCAGCAGCGGCGCGACGCGATAGGTGCCCGTACCGCGACCGCGGCCCGTGGCGAGCGCCGGATCCGTGCCGATGCTCTCGGCGGCGATGACCCGGCCGCCGTAGGCCGCGTTTGCATGACACCCCGCGCACGCCTCGGCGAACACCGCCGCGCCGCGAGTCTCCGTCGCGACCGCGCGCGCGGGCGGCTCGAGCGAGTACACGTACATCGCGAGCGCCCACGCCAGTGCTCGCGGCGGACGCACCATCGCGTGGTTCGAGTCGGTCAGCTGGGTCTCCTGTCGGATCGCGAGCGCCAGCGGGCTCTCGTGGCGGATCGTGCCGGCTTGGGTGAGCCACCGCTGCTCGCGGAGGCGCCACAGATCCGGGATCGCCACGGGATCCTCGTCATCGTCCTCGGTGACGTCGGCGCGACCCGGGCCCCAGCTCGCCATGCGGCGCGCGAGGCCAGGCTCGACCCACTCTCCGGTGTCGGCGAAGTACGCGAGCCGCAGCCGGCCGTAGTCGAAGCGGCGTCGGGCCGAGCCCTCGATCACCACGCCCTCGACGACCGACGAGTGGCAGATCGCGCAGGTGATGCCCACGCGGACCTCTCGATCGACGTCGCGAAACACGACCAGGCCCGGCACCGCACCATCCGCGCTGCGCTCGACGCCAACCTCCGCCGCGAGCGCGGGCTGGGTCAGCCCCCACTCCATGTAGACCTCGGCCCGCATCGGGTACTCGAAGAAGACCCGCCGACCCAGCGCGACCCAGCCCTCCATCGTCGTCGGCTCGTTGCCGTCCCACAGCCGCTCGACGGGCGCGCTCGGCAGCTCGCCGCGCTCGAGCGCCTCGGCGAGCGCGGCCGTCAGCGGCTGCGCCTGCGGATTCCACACCGGCAGCCGATCCCAGCGCCGCTCGCCCAGGCCATACGAGGCCAGCCGCTGGCGCGAGTAGAGGTTGCTCGGGTTCACGAGCGAGCGCTCGAGCGCCGCGCGTCGGTAGGCCGTGTCCTCGAGGAATCGTCGGCCCTCGCGTAGCAGCCACGCATCGGACCACGGCTCGGGCGCGCTCGCGGGCTCGGGGCTCGCGGACTCCGGCTCGCTCGCGCGCTCCGGCTCGCTCGCGCGCTTCGACTCGCTCGTGCGCTTCGACTCGCTCGGTGGTGCCGAGGGCTCGCGGCACGCCGCCACGCAAGCCAGCACCGCGAACCACCGAGCACCGCGCATGCCCGACCCTACCGCATCCGCTGAAAGGAGCTGGATCCGCGCGCGGCTGGATGCGGCTTCCTGAGCGAGCCATGAACTGCGCGATTCACGCACATGCGAGGAATTCGACGATCCTCTCGCGCGAGCGCAATCGATCGACGCGCCCGGTTCTCTATCGCGAGCGAAGGAACCGACCATGCACCTGAACCCGACCCACTTGCTCTTGCTCGCTTCACTCCTCACTCCAGCTTGCGTGATCGTCGATGGCGGTGACGAGGGCGCGGATCCTTCGGGGGCCGACACGGGCGCGGCCGAAGAGGGCTCGGAGGGAGCCAACGGCTCCGAGGGGGCCGAGGGGGCCGACGCGACCGGCGAGCCCGGGGCCGATGTCACCCCGGCGGAGGGTCTGTGGCAGTACGAGGAGATTCCCGGCGGCACCAACGAGTGCACGTTCCTCGAGGAGCCCAGCAATGGCTTTGGCGAGTTCGAGATCGTGCTGACCGGCGGCTCTTCGTTCACGCTGCGGCCGGGAGACGCGACCGATCCGTTCACCTGCACCTACGGCAATGGAGCCATCGACTGCGACGAGCGCCTCACCGACACGGTGGAGCCCGAGGGCTACGATGCGGTCGGCAACATCCTGGTCGCCGTCGAGGGCACGCAGCACAGCGAGATCTCGATCACGGGCACCCAGATCGGCCACATCGACTGCGTGGGATCGGACTGCGATGACGTCGCGCAAGCGCTCGGGGTCGAGTTCCCGTGCAGCTTCACGGTGCCGTTCTCGGCGAGCGCGCTCTAGACGACCACGACCTCACCCGCTACGGCGCGCCGGGTCTTCCGGCGCGCTCGCGGATCGATCGCGCCCAGTCATCGAGACCGGCCATCGTCGAGGCCAGCGCGGTCTCGCCTTCGGCGAGCTCGGTCAGCGCGCGCTCGAGCAGCTGACGGCCGCGACGGATCCGCGTGCGGACCGTGCCCTCGGGGAGCTCGAGCACGCGCGCGAGCTCGCCAGCGGTGAGGTCCTCCCAGTAGTAGAGCTCGAGCACGACCTGTAGCTCGATGGGAATGCGTCGCAGCGCCTCGAGCAGCAGCCGCTGCTCGCGGTGGTGCGCCATCACCCCGGTCGGTGAGGGGCCGTGATCTTGTACCGACTGCACCAGCGGGTCGAAGCGGGCCCCCTCGCGACCGCGCCTACGCAGGTGCGCATAGAGCTCGTTCCTCGCGATCGTGAACAGGTACGTGCGAAAGCTGGCGTCTCCCCGGTACTGCTCGCGGTGCTCGACCAGCGCCAAGAACGTGCGCTGGATCAGGTCGTCGACCCCGTGGCCCTCGGCGTCGAGCTTGTTGCGAAAGAAGCGACACAGCGCGTCGAAGTGGCGCTCGAACAGCGCGCTGCCGGCCGCCACGTCGCCGCCGCGCCAGCGCTCGAGGAGCTCGGTGTCGCTCGACAACGGGACGAGCGTACCGCTGCGGCCGCGGCCTTGCCACGGCCGCGGCCTCGGCGGGGTAGGCAATCCCATGAGCCCCCGCGCTCTGCGATGATGTCGGTGGCGATGTCGACCGCGGACCAGCGCCCCACGATCCTACGGATGCGCGAGGCCGCGCCCTCCGGCCGCGATCTGCAGGCCGAGCGCTGGCATGGCGAGGTCGCGGCTCGCTTGTTCGGGCGGCCGCCGAGCTCCCCCAGCGTGGGGCGCTATCGGCTCGTCGCCCGCCTGGGAGCGGGGGCGAGCGGCGAGGTGTGGTCCGCCGACGACCCGCAGCTCGATCGTCGCGTCGCGATCAAGATCCTGCACCCCGAGCTCGGCAGCGCGACCAACCATGCCGCGATGGTGCGCGAGGCCAAGGCGCTGGCCAAGCTCTCGCATCCCAACGTGGTGCCGGTGTTCGACGCCGGCATCCACGAGGGGCGCGTGTTCGTCACGCTCGAGCTGGTCGAGGGGACCAACGCCCGTGCTTGGCTCGCGACGCCGCGCGCATGGCCCGAGGTCGTCGAGGTGTTCGTCCAGGTCGCACGCGGGCTCGCGGCCGCCCACGCGGCGGGGATCGTGCACCGCGACGTCAAGCCCGAGAACATCCTCGTGGGCGCCGATGGACGCGTGCGGATCTCCGACTTCGGGATCGCGCGCGCGCCCGGGACCGGCGAGAGCGACGGCGACGAGCCGAACGACGGCACTGCGAGCGCGGGCGCGGGCACCCCGGCGTACATGGCCCCGGAGCAGCTGCTTGGCGATCCGCTCGATGGTCGGACGGATCAATTCGGCCTGTGCGTTGCGCTGCACGAGGCGCTGTGGCGCGAGCGACCGTTCCAGGGCCGCGACCGGGCCGCGCTCGCGGCCAACATCATCGCCGGGCGGCGCCGCACACCACGGGCCGAGATCGACGTGCCGCGCTGGCTCGACCGCCTCGTGGCCCGCGGGCTCGCGACCGATCCCAGCCAGCGCTTCGCCGATCTCGAGGCGCTGATCCACGAGCTCGTGCGACCGCGAGATCGACGACTCACACCGTGGCTCGCGGTCGCTGCGATCGCCGCGGCCGGCCTGGGGCTGCACTTGGCCACTGCGCCCACGACCACCACCACGTGCAACGACGGCGCAGATCGCCTCGCCGCGCACTGGAACCTCGAGGCCGCCGCGAAGATCCGCGGTGCGTTCGCGGCCACGGCCGTGCCCCACGCCGAGGCACGGGCCGAGGGGCTCGTCGCCGAGCTCGACCGCTTCGGCGAGGCTTGGACCACCGCGCATGCACGGGTGTGCGAGGCGGAGCTCGACGAAGACGTCCGCATCGCGCAGCAGTACTGTCTGGAGACGCGCTTGATCGAGCTGGGCTCGATGGCCACGGCGTTTGCCTCCGCCGACGCGGCCGTGGTCGAGCACGCCGCACGCGGCGGCAGCACGCTGCGCTCGCCGGGCGACTGTCTCTACATCGTGCCGGCGCCCATGGCCGCCCCGCAGCAGCTCGAGCAGCATCTCGCGCTGCGCGTGGCGATCGCCCAGGCCCGCGCCCACGGCGACGTTGGTCGGCTCGAGATGGGCCTGACCGTGGCGCGCGAGGCCACCGCGACGGCGCGCGAGCTCGGCAATCGCTCGCTCGAGGCCGAAGCGCTGCTGGTCGAGGCCGAGCTACTCAATCCGCTGCTCGGCACCCGCGCGCAGGCCGATCCGACCGACACCGTGCATGCCGCGGTGCTCGCCGCCGAGGCGGCCCATCGCGCCGACCTGATCGCGCTGGCCACCGTGGCCTCGATGGAGGCGCAGCTCGCCCGCGGCGATGCAGCGCGCGTGCGACAGCTCGAGCCACGGGCCCGGGCGAGCGCCGCGGCGCTCGGAGATCCGCCGGAGCTGGTCGGCCGCATCGATCTCTGCCAGGCCTGGCTGCTCGAGCTGAACCACGAGGAAGCCGACGGACGCGCGCTGCTCGAGCACGCGCGCGAGCAGTTCGAGCGCAGCGGACCCACCAGTCGACGATGGCTGGCGCAGGCGCTCAACATGCTCGGTGAGTCCCACTTTCGCCGAGGCGCCTACGCGAAGGCGCGTCCCTACTACGAGCGCGCGCTGGCGATCGTGCGCGAGGATCTGCGCGACCATCACCTGCTGGTCGCCAGCGCCTCGGGCAACCTCGCCGAGACCTACTTCCTCGCAGGAGACTTCGCGACCGCCACCGAGCTGTTCGAGCGGGCGCTCACGATCCGTCGCGAGGTGTTCGGGGACGGCTCGATCTGGGTGACGCACACGCAGGGGCACCTCGGCGACTGTGCGCTCGAGCTCGGCCACACGTTGCGCGCACGCGAGTGGTACGCCGAGGCCTTGATCACGCGATCCATGCAAGCCCCGCTGGCCAGCGACGCTGCGGTCGCCGACGTGATGCGCGACCTCCAGACCCACCTGCAGGCCACGTGGATGCACAACGGACTGGCCCTCACGTTCGTCGAGCTCGGGCGCTACGAAGAAGCCCTGCTTCACGCCGAGCAAGCGGACACGGCCGCGCTGCCGGCCGACATCCATCACCCCGACCTCGCGGCCCGCATCGATACCCGCGGCGTCGCCTTGCTCGCGATGGGGCGCGTCGACGAAGCGATCGCGGAGCTCGAGCACGCCCTCGAGCGCTTCGGCGCCGCCTACCCCGACGATGCGCGGGCGATCGCGTTCACGCTCGTTGGCCTCGGACGCGCGCGCCTGGCCCAGGGCGATGCCGACGGCGCCATCGCCCCGCTGCAGCGCGCCCTCGAGATCTTCGCGCCGACGCCTCGCGCCCATCCGCGCACCCAGGCCGCCGCCCGCTTCGCGCTCGCGCAGGCGTGGCAGCACGACGCCGCGCAGCGGAACCGCGGCCGCGAGCAGGTCCGAGCCGCGATCGAGTTGCTCGAAGGTGCCAAGGGCCTGGCGCTGATCGAGCGAGAGACCATGCAGGACTGGCTAGAGGCCTTCGGGCCGTAAGTGGAACGGCGCGGTCCTCGTCGCCGCGAGACTCGCCGGCGCGCCACTTTCCTTCACCTGGAGGAATCCAAACCGACAGTCGGGCGACCACCTGTCATGCCTACCGGCAGGAGGATTCGCAATGGCACGATCGGACCTGGGGTTCATCATCGTCGCGGGGTTGCTGTGCGGCTGCGACATCGACGTCGTTTCGAAGAGCGGGCGCCTTGCCTTCGACGTGCCCGACTTCCACTACTCCCAGCAGCGGCGCTGGCACTCTGGCCAGCCGATCGCGGTGGGATCGGAGGTGTGCTTCGAGCACGAAGGGTGGTTCGATACCGAGCTGGGTGCGTTCCACGAGGACGCGCTGACGGGCTGCTTCGACATCGTGGGTCTCGGCGTCGGTCAGCTCGAGGGTCGCTGCTTGTTGCTCGACGAGCCCGGTGACGCGGTGGTCTCGTTCGTGCGCACCTCGGCCTCGTGCCCTGGCGATCTACCAGACGACGCCGTCGAGATTCGCGCCGTAGCCCTCGCCCAGACCCAGACCGCGATCGACTTCTTCATGGAGGACCGCCTCGAGACTCCCGGGTGGACGCTCGAGCAGCTCGCTCCCGCGTCGGGCGAGACCCTCGCGGTCGTCGAGGGCGTGGGCGTCACGCTCATGGCCACGCTGCGAACCATGGACACCGACGAGCACACCGCGTGGACCCACGGCAGGCTCTCGGCCACCACGACCGTTTCCGCTCCCCAAGACGGTGGCATGGTGATCTCGGTGCAGCTGAGCCCCGGGCAGGTCGGGCAGCTCGAGCTCAGCGTCGCCGAAGAAGCCGCTCCGGTGGCGCTGCTCGAGGCGGTCCCCGTGGCTTCGCTGCGAGACTTCGCGATCGTCTCGCTGATCTGGCCGGAATCCCCGTACCGCCCCGCGGAGGTGATGGTGCTGCGAGCGTTCGCTCGCGACGAAGCCGGCCGTCCCGTACGAGGCGTGCCCGCGCAGTGGCGAGTGGTCCAGGGTGACATCGAGCTGCGCCCGCTCGAGCTCACCTTGGACCCCGACTACGACCCCGACTACGTGGCTGTGGAAGGCCCGTGCCATGAAGGGGAGGACCCGATCGAGCAGATGGTGATCGTAGAGGCCGAGCTCGAGGGCGAGGTGCGATCGGTCGCATGGACCTATATCTCGAGCGCTTGTCTGCCCGATGTGCCAGAGCCACCACCCGTTGCCGACGACGACGGAGGGATCGCCGACGAGGACGCCTCGCGTGGCTGTGCCTGCTCCGCGAGCGACACCGGTGACCACTCGCTCGCGTGGACCTGGCTCGGCTTGGTCGGCGGGGTGCTGCGCCGCCGCCCGTCGCGAAGGATCGGGTGACCGCCGCGAGCTGCGCGAGACCTACGCCGCCGATCAACTCAGGGAGCGAGCACTTCGTCGAGCGTCTTCGCAGTCAGCACTCGCTCGGCGAACGTGTCGAGCTGCCCGAGCGTGGCGGCCTCGACTCGCGCTTGGGTCGCGATCGACGGGGGACCGAAGCGCAGCTCGAGTTGCTTGAGCAAGAGCTCGGCCCTCCCCTGGGTTCG
>JBFIJN010000205.1:0-14936 GCA_041600735.1 Nannocystaceae bacterium | reverse complement strand
GACCTCGGCGTGTCCGTAGCCCTGGCACCACGCGACCGCGCCATCCTTGACCACGCAGGCCGCGAGCCCGGGCGCGGCGACGTCACGCAGGGTCTGCTCGACCTGCTCGTCGAACGTGAGATCGGCGGCGCACCCCGGGGCCGCGCCGGTGAGGGCGAGCGCTACGAGCCCAAGAACCCGTCGAGTCGGCATCGCGAGACGCTAGCACGGCGATGGGGCGCGGGCGCTCGGAATCGTGGCGCGGAGGCTCCAGATGCGGAGCCTCCGTCACAAACCACCGCGGCCGCCTCTACCTCGGCAGGACGAACCGCCATGCACAAGCTACCCCGCCGCCTCTCCCACGTTGCCCTGGTCTCCGCCCTGGCGCTTGCGCCAGTCGGTGCCGCGGCTGCCCCCGTCACGGTCAAGGTCTCGGTCCACGCCCCCCTCGTCTCGCCCTCGCTGGGCAAGGACAAGCTCGGGGGCGTCGAGAAGCACAGCACGACCCCGTTCAACAAGGATTTCGCGATCCCTTACGACGTGCTGGAGCCCCAGATCGCGAAGGCGATCGACGACCTCATCCCCAACAAGATCTCGGGGGTCGAGGTGTGTACGGACCCGTGCCCCGACGTCACCTGGTCGGTCAAGCTCAAGCCCAAGTTCAAGTTCACCAAGAAGAACCAGCCCACGCTGACCCAGATCGGCCCCTCGGGCCAGAGCAAGGTGCGCGTGCAGCTCGAGACCGAGGTGCGCCTCGATGTGCACGCCGATGTGCACGCCGAGACCTGGTTCGACAGCGTCGACACGCCGGTCGACGTCTTCGTGGTCGTGGGGGTGAAGGCGCGCGTCGACGTCTCGCTGTGGCCGGACCTCGAGGCCAAGAAGCCCGGGACCAACGAGAAGGGCGTGGAGCTCGAGTTCACGCTGGTCGACAAGAACATCGACATGAACATCGGGGGCAAGGCCGCCGGGCTCGGCCTCAAGTGGGGCACGATCATCGGGCTCTCCCCGATCGGCGTGCTCGCGGGTGGCCCGATCCTCGGGCCGATCCTCGCCATCATCGGTGACGAGGCGGCCGAGGCGGCCACGGCGGAGATCGGGCGCGTGTTCGACGAGCAGGTCGCGATCGCGTTCAAGGCGCAGACCGACCAGCTGGAGGACATGGTCAATGCCCGCATCGATCCGCTCATCGCCCAGGCGAATGATCTCAAGGACGACCTGCTGGATACCCCGGTCCCGGGCACGGGCAAGACGCTCGATCAGCTGAAGTCCGATCTCGGCGCCGACCTCCAGTTGCACACGGTGGCCAAGACCTCGTCGGTACACAGCGCGGCGATCATGCGCTTCTCGAGCAGTGCCTCGGGCGGCAAGGTGATCGGCAAGGTCCGCGTGCCCACCCATGTGTGTCAGTACATGACGATCAACGTCGGCGGGTTCAAGGCCACGATGCCAATGGGCCTGGTCGAGGCCAACCAGGATCTCGCGGCCAAGGTGGGCACCAAGTGCTCCTCGGCGCTCACGGAGAAGTTCGGGCGCAAGTCGTACCTCGGGGCCAACCCCAAGACCGCGCTCGGGTCGGGTGCGCAGGACCTGCCCAACTGGAGCAACACCGTGGGCAGCGTCGCGTACTCGGGCAACATGACCAAGACCGACGACTACTACGAGTGCGCCTACGAGCTGAGCTCGCTGCCCAAGGCGGCGATCCTGGCGATCGAGCCGGGCGAGCTCGGCCAGCGCGGCATCGAGACCTCGCGTCGCGTGATGCAGCTGACCGCGGCCGGCAAGAGCCTCGTGCTCGACAACGAGCTCAAGCCGCTGCCCGCGGGCGCCGGTGGGAACAGCTCGCTCATCATCGGGGGCAAGGGCGAGTGCGGCGCCGGAGGCTCGAGCGGGGGCCTGACCCCCAACAAGATGAAGGAGCTCAAGGACCTGCTCGACCCCGAGAAGTGCCCGCAGTGCGGGATCCTCAAGAAGGCCGGCTCGGAGATCTTCGAGGTCAGCAATCCGCAGGCGTTCTTCGACACCGCGGTGGGCAAGAGCCTGCGCACGCAGATCGAGACCGCCAAGGGCAAGAAGCTGCGGATCAACGCGGGCACGCGGCCCGGCGCCAAGGCGAACACGGGCCGCGGGATGAACCCCATGGCCAAGCCGGGCGCCGCCGCGGGCGCGCCCAAGGCCAATGCGGGCCGTGCCGGGCGTGCCGGGCAGTAGACATCGAGGTGGTCCAATGTGACCACTGACGAGCGCAGGCGAGCTCCACATTGAAGAATGTGTAGTCTCGCCTGCGCTTGCGCGTTCCTGCGGGTCGGGTAGCGCGAAGGTGGTCGTTTCGGCGCGGGCGTGGGCTACTCGGGCGCGGAGGACTGACGTACAATGACGACGCGGCTGCACACAGTCCAGCCGGTGCTCCCGAAGGCCCTCCTCGATGATGCTCCTCTCGCCGCTGCTCGTGTCCATGGTACTGCTCGGTAGCGCGGCGGGTACCGCTGAAGAGCCCTCCGAGGAGGGGATCGTGGCTCCCCCGTTCGACGAAGGATCGACCAAGGCTCCGCTCGAGGCCGAAGCGGTCGAGGCCGAAGCGGTCGAGGCCGAAGCGGTCGAGGCCGAAGCGGTCGAGGCCGAAGGCGTGGCGCAGGCGACCGACGACGAGCCGCCGCCGCTCGAAGGAGGCTTGGAGGCCCCCTACAGCGAGGCCGGGCTGCCGCCCTCGCGCGAGCGCCTCGCCAAGGGCTTGCTGACGGGGGGTGGCATCGCGCTCGGTGTTGCGGCGATCGGGATCTTCACGGGGATTGGCCTCGTCGTGGCCGGGGCGAGCGACTCCGAGACTCGCACGAAGCTCCTCTTGGGCTCGGCCGTCGTCGGTGGAATCGGGGCGTGGGTTGCGATCGCGGGCGGTGCAGTGTTGGTCGTCAACCGAAATCGACGCGCCCGCGCCAGCCTGTCGTGGGATCGGCAGCGCGTGGTCGTGGGGTTCCGGCTGGCGTTCTAGGCGGTGTTCCCGTTCGTGTGACAATGAGGGACACCCCCTAGTAGACCCCGAAGAAAAGTGGCTGCGACGAGGAGTTGGCGAGACGATCATTACCGAAGATGTAGTCTCGCCTGCATTCGCGGCCGAAGGCAGAATTTGTGCTGAAAGCGGAGAAAGGTGGTCGCGACGAGGAGTGGGCGAGACGATCATTATCGAAGATGTAGTCTCGCCTGCATTCGCGGCCGAAGGCAGACTTGGGAGGGCAAAGGTGGTCGCGACGAGGAGTTGGCGAGACGGGCATTTGGAAGATGTAGTCTCGCCTGCATTCGCGGCCGAAAGAGCTGCTAGATGTCGATGTTCTCGATCTCACCGACCCAGTGCCGGGCGCTCGAGTCATTGGCGGCGAAGTTGCTGATCATGGTGAACACGGCATCGGAGAAGCCACCCACGTTGAGGATGTCGGGGCGATCGGGCGCCAGGGTGGTCGAGCTGGGCTGAATGTCGATACACACCAGCTTGGCTCGGGGATTGCGGCGACGGTACTGGTCCCACTGCTCGAGCACCGCGGTCGCGCGGTAGCTGTGGCTGTCATCGACCCACGACTCGTTGTCGGACACGAAGATCACCAGGTTGCCCGAGGCCTTGCGGTGGTTGAGCTCGCGCAGCGGGGCGCTGCAGTTGGTGCCGCCCGAAGGGAGTGAGGCCAGGACATTGGCGTTGGTGAGCACGCTGTCGCGGGGCTCGAGTCGGCAGGGTTGCACGCAATCGTGGAACGGCAGCACGGTGGCGTGCCGATTGGCACGCAGGATTGCGGCGGCCACGAGGGCGGCCACGTCGATGCAGCGCACGGCCGTGGTCGAGCCGCGGCGGTGCCCGGTGATGGGCGAGTGCATCGAGCCCGACACGTCGGTGAGCACGTGAACGGGGCCGTCGATGCGCGGCACGTTGGAGACGGCGACCTCCATGGCGTCGTGGAGCGCCTGGCGGATCTCCGCGGGAACGTCGTCGCCGGCGTGGGCATGGGCGATCATGAGCTGATACGGGAAGGCCTTGGCCTTGCGGATCTGCGCGCGGTCGCGGAGGCGCGCGGCCACCAGTCGCACGAGCGCAGGGTTCTCGAACACACCATGCCGGGCAAACGTGGCCAGGTTCATGCGCGTCATCTGCCAGCCCGCATTGCGGGCGATCTGGCTCCACGCGCGGGTGTCGAGCGCGAGCGCGGTGAGCAGCTGGAACGGGACATCGGGGACCTCGGTGGTGCGGCCGGCCTTGAACGCCTCGTAGTCCTTCACGAGCGCGGGCAGAGCGTCGAGATCGTAGGGGCGACCCACGAGGTAGCCATAGAGCGCGCGACGGCTGGCATCGGCGGGGGTGGGGTGCACCATCTTGATCACATCGGCGAGCGAGGGGCTGTTGCCCACGCTGGCGCGCAGGAGCGCGGCGTCGTCGCGGCTGGCGAGCCAGTGCTGCACGAGGCGCTTGGGGCGGCTCCCGAGCGAGCGACGGCCGGTGGTACCGCTGCGCAGCACCTGCACGAAGCTGCGCAGGAGCTTGCCGTTGTCGCAGACGCGATCGAACACGCGGTCGAGGGCGTCGCTGGGGCGACTGGCGAGCACGGCCAGCAACAGCGCCGGCATGTCCTTCATGTGCGCGCGCTGGCGGGCGTAGATGGCGGTACGTGCGATGAACTCGTCGTCGAGCTCGGCGCACAGGCTCAGCACGCGGTCGAGCTGCTCGCCCTCGGAGGCATAGAAGGTGGTGCCGAAGCAGCCGGTCGCGGCGTACTGCGCCAGCGCCTGCCGAGCGGGCCGCGCATACGCCCTGCCACCAGCCTCGTTGACGGCATCGGCGATGGCGAAGCGGCGCGCGGCAGATCGGAAGAGGTGCTTGTTGGCCATGGTCGTGGGCTCCTTGCATGCCGCCGGGTGGGCGGTCGATGAGCTCCGAGTGAGCACGAGCCGGGCCAAGCCGCCGAGGAGGGCGGGATCGAGGAGTAGATCCTCCGTGATCATGCATAGTTCGGTCGAGGGTGGGTCGTTTCCCGCCCGGGCGGGTCGCCCACGAAACCTATCCGATCGTATCGCTTCCTATCTCTACTGCGCAGCCTCTTCCTCGCGCAGATCTTGCCAGCGCAGCCCGTGCTTGGCCAGGTACTTGCGCAGGCGGTCGGCGTCGTTCACCGAGGTTCGCGTGCGTCGCGAGGCGGCGAACAGGGTGCGACCTGCCTCGCTCAAGCTGCGACTCGCTCGGCAGACTCGCAGCACGGTGGCCAGCTGCACGCGGTCGAACAGGTCGAGCGCCTCGTAGGCCTCGGGGCCGAGCGCCTGCGCGATCACGTCGCGGTCGGGGTCGGCCGCCTCGCCGCGACCCCATGCCCGGCGCAGCCGCTCGACCTCACCCTCGACGACCTTGGTGGTGATGCGTCCGCCCGGCGCCAGCGTGGCCATGCGCTCGACGGCGGCCGAGAAGTCGCGGAAGTTGCCGGCCCACACCGCAGACGCAGAGGTGGAGAAGCGCACGAACGCGGTCTGGGCCTCGCGGCTGAAGGTGACGCGCGCGTTCTCACGGGCCGCGTAGCGCGAGAGCTCGTACTCGAGGTTGGGGGCGATGTCCTCGGGGCGCTGTCGCAGCCCGGGGAGCTCGAAGCTCCACAGATCGATGCGGGCCAGCAGGTCCTCGCGAAAGCGGCCCTCGCGGACACGCTGGCCCAGATCGCGGTTGGTGCCGGCGATCAGCTGGAAGTTGCTGCTCACCTCGAGGTCGCTGCCGACCGGCAAGAAGCGCTTGTCCTCGAGCGCGCGCAGCAGCATGGCTTGCTCGTCGAGCCCGAGCTCGCCGATCTCGTCGAGGAACAGCACGCCCCCGTCGGCGCTGCGCAGCACGCCAGGGCGGTCCTTCACCGCGCCCGTGAACGCGCCCTTGGCGTGGCCGAACAGCATCGACATGGCTTGGTCTCCGCGCACGGTCGCGCAGTTGAGCTCCATGAAGCGACCCGCGACCTGCTTGCGCTGGTGCTTGAGCTCGTAGATCCGCCGCGCCAGCTGGGTCTTGCCCGCGCCGGTGGGGCCGGTGAGCAGCAGCGGCGAGCGCGAGCGGATCGCCACGTGCTCGATGCGTGCGATGAGCTCGTTGAAGCCCTTGTTCTTGGTGTCGATCCCGGCCTTGAGGAACGAGAGACCCTCGCGCTGATCCTGGCGGAAGCGCGAGGCGAGCTGGTCGTACTTGCTGAGGTCGAGATCGATGATGCGGTGCATCCCGGGCTCGGCCCCCGAGGCAGTCCCCGGGGAGGTCTGCAGCAGCCGCCCGGGCAGCTCGCGCGACTCGGTGAGCAGGAACCAGCAGATCTGAGCCACGTGTGTTCCGGTGGTGATGTGAACGAGGTAGTCCTCGGCCTCGGGGCGGAAGCGATAGGCACGGGCGAAGTCGAGGAGCACGGCATAGACCTCCTGGAAGTCCCACGGGTCCTTCAGCTCGATCACGTGCGGGCGCACCTCGGTCTCGGGGGAGACCTGGGCGATGTCCCCGACGACGGTCTGCACCAGCGAGGTCCATGGTCGCTGGTGCAGCAGCTCGAAGCGGCTGACGAGGAGGTCCTCGTGACGGCAGACGTCGACCGTGGGCCGCCACCGCCCCCAGCGCTTGGGACCGGCCCCCGCGTCGAGGGTAGAGCCGAGCAGGCCGAAGACCACGACGGGCTTGGGATCGCGAGCGCGCGCCATGGGCGGCATGGTAGCGGGCTTATCGAGCTGGATAAATCAGTGGCTCGATGGATAGCTGGGTACGCTCGCTCGGTGTCCAAGTGGTTGAAACCAAGGGGATTCGCGCAATGGCTCGGGGCGTGCTCCCATGAGGAGCGTCCCACGGAACCAGAAGGAGCCGATGATGGAGACCACGACGACCACGACGAACGCGACGACCACGAGCTACGAGGTGATGAACGAAGAAGGGGGAGTGCCGGTGAAGCACTGGACCCGCGGAGTGCCGGTGGAGGATGCCGCGCTGCGCCAGCTCGCCAACGTCGCCAAGCTTCCGTTCATCCACCGCTGGGTTGCGGTGATGCCCGACGTGCACGTCGGCGTGGGCGCCACGGTGGGCAGCGTGATCCCCACGAAGGGCGCGATCATTCCGGCGGCGGTCGGCGTGGATCTCGGCTGCGGGATGATGGCGGTGCAGACGAGCCTTCGCGCGGAGCACCTGCCGGACGGGCTCGGGCACGTGCGCGCGGCGATCGAAGCGGCCGTGCCCCACGGGCGCAGCAGCAATGCGAGCCGGCGCGACAAGGGGGCGTGGCAGACCCCGCCGGCGACCGTGGCCCAGGCGTGGGGCCAGAGCTTGGCGGCGCGCTTCGACGTGATCAGCGACAAGCACCCCAAGGTCCGCCAGAGCAACAACCTCAATCACCTGGGTACGCTGGGCACCGGCAACCACTTCATCGAGCTGTGTCTCGACGAGCAGGATCGCGTGTGGGTGATGCTGCACAGCGGCTCGCGCGGGGTCGGCAACCGCATCGGTAGCTACTTCATCGCGCTGGCCAAGGAGGACATGAAGCGCTGGTTCGTGAACCTGCCCGACCACAACCTCGCGTACTTTCCCGAGGGCACCGAGCACTTCACCGACTACTGCGAGGCGGTGACCTGGGCGCAGGACTTTGCCCGCATCAATCGCGAGATGATGATGGCCGCGGTGCTGCGGGCGCTCGGCGAGGTGCGCGACCTGCCGCCGTTCGCGACGGGGCTCGAGGCGGTGAACTGCCACCACAACTACGTCGCGCGCGAGCACCACTATGGCGCCGATGTGTGGGTGACCCGCAAGGGCGCGGTACGGGCCGGGAAGGACGAGCTGGGCATCATCCCGGGCAGCATGGGCACGCGCTCGTACATCGTGCGCGGCAAGGGCAATCCGGAGAGCTTCTGCTCGTGCAGCCACGGCGCCGGGCGCCGCATGTCGCGGACGGAGGCGAAGCGGCGCTTCACGGTGGAGGACCACGTGAAGGCCACGGAGGGCATCGAGTGCCGCAAGGACGAGTCGGTGATCGACGAGACCCCGGCGGCCTACAAGTCGATCGACGATGTGATGGCAGCGCAGGCCGACCTCGTGGAGGTGGTCCATACGCTGCGGCAGGTCGTGTGCGTGAAGGGTTAGGACGATGCCGAGCGCACGCGAGGTGATCGAGATCGACGGTGCGCAGGGCGAGGGAGGAGGTCAGGTGCTTCGCTCCTCCCTCGCCCTCTCGCTGTGCACGGGGACGCCGCTGCGCATGCACGACATCCGGGCGCGGCGGCGCAAGCCGGGGCTCTTGCGGCAGCACCTCACGGCGGTGCGAGCCGCGGCGGAGATCAGCGGGGCTCGGGTGCAAGGCGATGTGCTGGGCTCGACCGCGCTGACGTTCGAGCCCGGCGCGCCGCGGGCGGGGGAGTATCACTTTGCCATCGGCACCGCGGGCAGCGTGATGCTGGTGCTGCAGACGGTGCTGTGGCCGCTGTTGCTCGCGCCCGGGCGCTCGCGACTGGTGCTCGAGGGCGGCACGCACAACCCGATGGCCCCGCCGTTCGACTTCGTGGTGCGCAGCCTCGCGCCGCTGCTGCGCGCGATGGGGGCCGAGATCGAGGTCACGCTGGAGCGCGCGGGCTTCTACCCGGCCGGCGGCGGGCGTATCGCGGTGGAGATCGAAGGCGGGCGAGCGCTGGTGCCGATCGAGCGGCTCGAGCGCGGGCCGCTGAGCACGACGGCGCGGGCGCTGGTCTCGGGCCTGCCGGTGTCCGTGGCCCGGCGCGAGCTCGAGGTGGTCCACGAGCGTCTCGCCTGGGAGCGGCGCTGGCTGGCGGTGGAGCGGGTCGAGGCGCACGGGCCCGGCAATGTGCTGCTGCTCGAGCTGGGGCACGCCGCGGGGACGACCGTGGTGGCGGCGTTTGGGGAGCGGGGGGTGCGGGCCGAGGCCGTGGCGGCGCGCGCGGTGGAGGAAGTCGAGCGCTTCGTGGCCGCCGACGTGCCGATCGACGAGCACCTCGCCGACCAGCTGCTGATCCCGCTCGCGCTCGCGGGCGGCGGGGCGTTTCGCACGGTGGCGCCCTCGCTGCATACGCAGACCAACGCCGAGATCGTGCAGCGCTGGCTGCCGGTGGAGATCGCGTTCACCGATCAAGGGAATGGGGCCCACCGCATCGACGTGCGACCGCGCGCCTCGTGAGCGGCGGGCCAGCCCGCCGCCGCCGAAAATGGCGCATCATGGAGGCCATGCAGATCGGCCACGGTCCTCCCTACGTGCGCGAGTCCTTGTTCGGCGGCTGCGGTCGCGTGCTCGTGTGGAACCTGCTCGGTCGCCGCGCCGCGCCGCCGTTCACCGCAGTGCTGTCGTGCGTGCTCGAGGAGAACGGTCGCGTGGGTCGCCATGTCCAGCACGAGTACGACGAGCTCGTGGTCGGGCTCACCGGACATGGCGAGGCACGCGTCGACGGCAAGGCGCAGCCCTTCGGTCCGGGCGCGGTGGTCTATCTGCCGCTCGGCTCGGCGCTCGAGCTGGTCAACGAGGCGCCCGACAAGGAGCTGCGCTACTTGATCATCAAGGCCGAGCACCGCGAGGGCGAGGTCGCGCACGAGGTCGAGGCCCAGACCGAGATCTCCGGCGAGATCGATGGCGTGGGCTGAGGGCATGCTGAGCGCGCAACGGATCCGCGAATACCAGGCGCAGGGGTTCGTGGTGCTGCCTGGGCTGCTGCCCCGCGAGGCGCTCGCCAGGCTCGAGCAGGCCGCGCTCGAGATCGTCGATGGCTTCGATCTCGCGGCGCACCGCACCGTGTTCAGCACCAAGGATCGCGACGCGGGCCGCGATGATGCGTTCTTCGCCTCGGCGCAGAGCGTGCGCTGCTTCTTGGAGGAGGATGCGCTCGACGAGGCCGGCGAGCTGCGCTGCCCGCCGCGGCTGGCGATCAACAAGATCGGTCACGCGATGCACGACCTCGTGCCCGAGTTCGGCGCGTTCTGCCGGCGCCTCGAGCTTCGCGAGCTGGTGCGTGACGCGGGCTACCGCTCGCCGGTGCTGTGGCAGAGCATGTACATCTTCAAGCAGCCGCACATCGGTGGCGAGGTTCGCTGGCACCAGGACGCGACCTACCTCATCACCGATCCGCCGAGCGTGACGGGGCTGTGGATCGCGATCGAGGACGCGCACCGCGGCAATGGCTGCTTGTGGGTGCAGCCCGGGGGGCATCGCACGCCGCTGCGGGAGCTCTACGAGGTCGACTGGAGCGTGCGCCGCGGCACGCTGCGGGTGCTCGACGAGCGGCCGTGGCCCTCGATCGACGAGGCGGTCGCGCTCGAGGTGCCCGCGGGGAGCGTGGTGATGTTCCACGATCACCTGCCGCACTTCAGCTCGCACAACCACTCCGCCGCGTCGCGCCACGCCTTCACGATGCACGTCACCGAGCGCGGCGCGGCGTGGTCGGCGAGCAATTGGCTACAGCGGCCACAGCTCGGAGACTTCGTGCTGTAGCGGGCCGCCGAGCGCTCGACTACGGCTTGGGGCGCTGGAGCACGCGCTCACGCGTGATCCAATAGACCCACTGCTCGTCCACCGCGATCGAGCGTGCGGTGTTCTGCTGCTCCGCGAGCACGATCTCCGCGCCGCCGGCGAGGGGGATGGCCTTCACCTCGGTGAAATCGGTCCAGTAGGCGTACTGATCGTCGACCGCAATGTCCCATGGGTTGCCCTGACCGCTTGCGAGGGCCTGCGTGGGGCCGCCTGCGGTCGCCATGGAGATCACGCTGCGAGCGTCGTTGGAGGCCTCTCCCATGCCGTTGATCCACAGCAGGGTGTCGCCGGTCAGCGCGATGCCCCAGGGCTCGGCCTGGTTGGAGGCGATCTGCTCGACGTCGAAGGGGTCGATCGGCCCGCCGCCGGGTGGCGTGGCGAACACGCTGCCGACCGGCGAGCCCTTGGGAGGCGGCTCGATGAAGCCTGCACCGCTCGAATTGGTGTGGGCGGTGAAGAACACGCGATCACCCTGCACCACCAGATCGGCCACGCCGCCGAGCACGTAGGCCAGCTCGCTCGGCATCTGGTCGAGCGCGGTGGGGACGCGCATGACGGCACCCGAGTCATCGCTGAAGGTACCCCAGTAGACCTGGTCGCCGACCACTGCGACGGTGCGGGGGTAGCTCCCGGTGCCCACGAGCGTGGGGGGACCTCCCGCCAAGGGGGCGCGCTGGATCGAGCCCGCGGCGTAGAAGTTGGACCAGTACACGTGCTGGTCGCTCACCGCGACGCCATAGGGCGTGTCTTGCTCGGACGCGAGCACGCTGCCCTCGCCACCACCCTTGTGCACGCGCTCGACGGTGCCGCGCGACTGGTCGGTGAAGTACACGTAGTCGAGATCTACGGCGATGCCACGACCCTCCTCGAGACCCACCGCGAGCACCATGCACGCGGGACAGCCGGGGTCGTCGATGCCGCTGCCGGTGGTGCCCGAGTCGTCGCTCGTTCCAGGATCGGGGGCGGTGGTCGAGCTCGTGCCCCCGTCGGGATCGACGGTGCTGGAGCTCGAGCTGGTGCCGGTCGCGGAGCCAGCAGACGAGCCGCTGGTGGTCGAGTCCCCATCCTCGAGCTCGATGGGGTCGGGGCAGGCGGTCAGCAGGAAGGCCCCGGCCACCGCGGTGCCGAGGATTCGAGGGCAATGCAAGTCAATCATATGAGCCCTCATGATCACAGGATGAGCGGGAAATTCGCAAGCTTGGTGGGAGCGACGGGCTGGAATCATTCGCGCAGAAAGTGGAAGGTTGTCGCTAACGATGTCGAAGCCATGGACACCACGTAGTGCCACGCTGCTCGGGCTGGGTCTCGCGGCCGGCGTCGGGCTCGGGCTGGCGCCGGCTTGCGCGGGCAAGCACAAGCACAGCCGCAACCCCGAGGAGTGCATGCGGTCGTGCGAGCAGGACCGCTGCGCCTACGACCCCAACTCGACCGGCAACGACGCGTACCTCGCGTGCCTCGCTGCCTGCGAGGACGAGTGCGGGTAGCTCGCGCCACCGATGCTTCGACGTGGGCCGCTGGCTGCTAGGATGCGCGCGCCGCATGCCGACCGACGAGCTGACCCTTCCCCGCCCCGATGACTGGCACGTGCACCTGCGCGATGGGGCGGCCATGCGCGCGGTGGTGGGGCACACCGCGGCGATGTTCGGGCGCGCGATCGTGATGCCCAACCTGCGTCCGCCAATCGAGACGGTCGCGCAGGCCGAGGCCTATCGCGCACGGATCCTCGAGGCGCTCCCGACGGGGGTCGAGTTCACGCCGCTGATGACGCTGTACCTCACGCCGCGCACCACGCCCGCTGAAGTGGCTCGCGCGGCGGCCAGCCCTCACGTGCATGCGATCAAGCTCTATCCCGCGGGGGCCACCACCAACGCCGACGCGGGCGTGGCCGATCTGCGCAGCATCGAGGCCGTGCTCGCCGCGATGGAGACCCACGACGTGCCGCTGCTCGTGCACGGCGAGAGCATCGATCCCGCGGTCGACGTGTTCGATCGCGAGGCGGTGTTCATCGAGCGCGAGCTCGCTCCGCTGGTCGAGCGCTTCGCGGGGCTGCGTGTGGTGTTCGAGCACATCACCACGGCCGAGGCCGTTGCGTTCGTGCTCGGGGCACCGCCAACGGTGGCCGCCACGATCACCCCGCAGCACCTGCTGCTCGATCGCAATGCACTGTTCACGGGGGGCCTGCGGCCGCACCACTACTGCCTGCCCGTGCTCAAGCGCGAGCGTCACCGGGTGGCGCTGCTGCAGGCGGCGGCCTCGGGCTCGTCGCGGTTCTTCCTGGGCACCGACAGCGCGCCGCACGACGTGGACGCCAAGGAGGCGGCGTGTGGCTGCGCGGGGATCTTCTCGGCCCCGCTCGCGCTGCCGCTCTATGCCGAGGCGTTCGAGTCGGTAGGCGCGCTGGGGGCCCTCGAGGGGTTTGCCAGCCGGCACGGGCCGGCGTTCTATCGGCTGCCGGTGTCCGAGCAGCGCGTGACGCTGCGGCGCGAGCCCTGGAAGGTACCCGCGACGTACCCGCTCGGCGACGCGCGGGTGGTGCCGCTGCGGGCCGAGGGCACGGTCGCGTGGCGCGTGCTCGAGGTGCCCGCGTGAGCTCGTCTTCACGAACGATCGCGGCGGCGGATGGCACGCGGCTGGCGTACCGCGAGGTCGGGCAGGGGCCGCCGCTCGTGCTGGCCAATGGCCTGTCGACCTCGGATTTCTTCTGGCGCTACCTGCTGCCGCAGTGGGCGGAGCGGCATCGCGTGGTGAGCTGGGACTACAAGGGGCACGGCGATTCCGAGGCGGCCCGCAGCGATGGGGGCACCACGATTCCCGCGCTCGCCGACGATCTCCGCCGGGTGATGGACGCGGCTGGGGTCGAGCGCGCCGTGCTGGTCGGGTTCTCGCTGGGCTGCCAGGTGCTGGTCGAGGCGTGGCGCCTGATGCCGGAGCGCATCGCGGGGCTAGGCTTGGTGCTGGGTCCGGCGGGCCGCCTGTTCGACACCGCGCTGCGTCCACTCGCGGGCCCCGTGCTCCAGCGATTCTTGCGCCACGCCCCGTCTCCGTGGCTCCAGCCGGTGTTTGGGGCCGCGCACCAGCTCGTGCAGCTACCGGGCTCGGTCACGCTCGGTCGCTGGCTGCGCTTCTACGGGCGCTCCACCGGCACCGACATCCGGCGCTACGTCGATCACTTCGGCAAGCTGCACCCGCACACCGTCGCGAGGATCGCCCTGCACGGCGGGGAGCACGACGCCCGCGACATGCTCCCCACGATCCGCGTGCCCGCGCTGGTGGTGGCCGGCGACCGCGACGTGTTTGCGCCGCCCCGCACCGTGGGCCTGCCGATGCACGCCGCGATCCCGGGCGCTCGCCTGCTGCGGATCCCCGAGGGCACGCACGGCAGCCTGTTCGAGCACCCCGCGGAGATCGGCGGTGCGCTCGACGAGCTGCTCGCCTCGGCGTGGGCGCACGAGAGCTGACCGCTCTCGTCACGCGGTGACGCTGGAGGTCGGCGGGTGCTACCTTCGGGGACGTGAGCGAGCTTGGCTCCCGCATCGCCGCCGTACTCGAGACCCGCCCCGAGGGTATCGCGGCGGCTTGGTTGTTCGGGAGCCGGGCGCGCGGCCGAGAGCGAGCCGATAGCGATGTCGACGTCGCCCTTCTGATGGGGGAAGACCCGCCCTCTACTCTCGATGGCATGGGCTTCGGCATCGCGGCCGCGCTCGAGGACGAGCTGGAGATTCCCGTCGATCTCGTGGTTCTCAATCGCGCCCCGGTGGAGTTGGTGCACTTCGTGCTTCGCGAAGGCGAGCTCGCCTACGAGACCGACGCTGCGCGTCGCGTGGCCTTCGAGGTTCGAGCCCGCGCGGAGTACTTCGATCTCAAGCCGATCCTGGATGAGTACCGACGCGCGCCGGAGAACCTGCCGTGACCGAGGCGGGCCTCGTCGAGAAGAAGCTCGCCCTGGTGGAGAGCTACGTCGCAGACCTCCGGCGTCTGGCGCGACCCGAGCGCCTGGACGAGGATGTTCGCGAGCGACGCTTCGTCGAGCACACGCTACAGCTGGCGATCCAAGCGTGTCTCGATGCCGCCTCCCATCTCGTGTCGGCAGAGCGCTTGGGGGAGCCCAAGACCAACCGGGCCATGTTCACCCTGTTGGCCCAGGCCGGGTGGATCGACACCCATCAGGCCGAGACGATGTTCAAGATCGTCGGGCTTCGCAACATCCTCGTGCACGGCTACGCCAACGTCGACTTGGGGGTCGTGCGTGACGTCGTCGAGCACCGACTCGATGATCTACTCGCGTTCGTGTCGGCGGTTCGGGGGCGGTTGCACGGCGCGTAGGCCGGCGGGCGGGCTAGGGGGTGTCCCTCATTGCCGCGTGAGTGGGGAACGCCGTCAGCGGGCCGCAGGGCAAGGCGCGAGGAGGGAGTTTGTCGGGTACAAGTGACTGACGAGCAACGCAGCCATGCGGCCCGCGGG
>JBFIJN010000204.1:0-14943 GCA_041600735.1 Nannocystaceae bacterium | reverse complement strand
CGGTGGAGGCCCCGGTGGAGTCGAGCCCCACCGACCCGCTCGAGGAGGCCGTGCCGCTCGAGCTGCCGCCGTCGTCACCAACGGGTGACGGGCCAGCGCAGCCGACCCACAACCCCAACGCGACGAACACCCCCGAGCGTGACACGCGACGAGCATAACCTGCGCTGCGAGCGTTGGCGTCGGCCGAGTGCGATCATGAGCACGAGCATGCCCGACCACGGCGTGGAGTCTGGGGTGGTCGTACAGCTACAGCCATCGTCGCCCGCCGACTCACCGGGGGCCGAGTCGGTGCCTTGATCGCTCGCGGTGCCGTCGAGCTCGCCGGGGCCGGCTCCAGCCTCGGCTTCGCCCACTCCGGTGCCATTGCTGGCGCTGGTGTCGAGCGAGCCGTCGTCGCTGCCGGTCGACATTGGGCACGGCTCATCGCCGCCTTCACAGTCGTTGTCGATCCCGTCGCCGCACACCTCGGGCAGCCCGGGGGCGACCAGGGGATCGCTGTCGTCACAGTCGCCCGCGCACACGAGCACGCCATCGCCGTCCACATCGACCTCGTCGGCGGGCAGCGTGCCGTCGCAGTCGTCGTCGAGGCCATCGCAGATCTCGAGCGCCCCCGGCTGGGCTGCGGCGCTCGAGTCTTCACAATCATCACCGCCGCACAGCACCCCGATGTGGCCGTCCGCGTCGCTGTCGTTGCAGCCACACGCAGCGCCCGAGGCGAGCCGACCATCGACTACGCCATAGCCGAGATCGTTGTCGGGAGTGGCCGACTGGCTCGCGGTCCCGCGCAGCAGATCCATCAGCTCTTGGGCCGTGAGCGTGGGGCGAGCCTCGAGCAGCAGCGCAACGAGGCCCGCGGCGAGCGGCGCGGCCGCGCTCGTGCCCCCAAAGCCGCCGTACTGATCGGTGGTGCCGAACGCGACCGAGGTCGTGCCCGAGCCCGGCGCCGAGACATCGGGCTTGATGCGGCCGTCCGCCGTGGGCCCGCGCGAAGAGAACCCCGCCACCATGCCCTCGAGATCGACCGCGCCGATGCCGATGGCCCCGAACGCGTCGGAGGGCGCGATCAGGGTCATTGGGGACGGCCCGCCGTTGCCGAGCGAGGCGATCACGATGAGCCCGTTGTCGAACGCAGCATTGACGGCGACCGAGGTCACGGCGGTCTGCCCGTCGAAGTCGGCATACTCGTACCAGCTGAAATAGCCGAGCGAGGCGGTGAACACGTCGGCGCCTTGCAGCTCGATCCACTCGAGGCCGGCCACATAGTGGTCCTCTTCGAGCGGCGTCTCGCTGGCCACGTTCTCGGTCTTGCTGAGGATCACCGAGACCCCGGGCGCGACGCCCATGAACGTGCCGGGATCCGAGCCGGCCAGCATCGCGAGCACGCGGGTGCCGTGGTTGGCTTGCTGATCGGGATCGCCGGGCTGGGTGCCCACGTCGTCGTCGTCGTCGATGAAATCGTGGGCGGCCAGCACGGTGAGGCCGGCAAACGCCTGGTGATCGAGATCGAAGCCGCTGTCTTGGACGCCGACCACCACGCCGGCCCCGGTGAGCCCGCAGTGCTGCTGCAGCGTGGTCGCGCCCATCAGCTCGAGCTGCGCGCCGGCCAGGCCAAACATGCCAACGCCCTCGCTGGGCCCGAGCGAAGACGTGAACGCGGGCTCGGGCTCGCGCCGCCCGTGCGCGACCGGGGTGAGGTGCGAGACCTCGGGCAGGGCGGCGAGCCGAGCCCGCTGCGCGGGCGTGGCCTCCACACTCACCGCATTGAGCCAGCGCGAGCGCACGTGGACGCGCGCGCCGGTGGCCTGCACCTGCGCCACATGGTCGGGCGACAGCGGGAGATCGCGGACGTCCACCGCGGTGCCGCCGCGAGCTCGGTGACGGCGTGCTCGCGTGCGCTCGGGCAGCTCGGCCTCGCGGAGGGCGAGGGCGAGCGGGAGCAGATCGCCGCGCGCGGCCGGGCCCTTGTCGACGAAGTGGACCCACACGCGATCGCTGGCCTGCGCGAGCGCGGGCGTGGTCAGCATGAAGGCGAGCGCGAGCGCGGCGGGTCGAGTACGTCGAGTCATGGGTCAGCCTTCGTCGCCGGTGGCCCGCGGTCGCGTGGGATCGGTGATCCACTCGCTCCACGAGCCGGGGTAGAGCCTTGGCAGCGGTAGACCCGCGTGGGCCATGGCCAGCACGTCGTGGCACGCGGTCACGCCCGATCCGCAGTAGGCGATCGCGTGCTCGGGCGCGGCGCTGGCGAGGCGGGCGGCGTAGTGCGAGCGCAGCTCGGCCGGCGAGCGAAAGCGGCCGCTCGCGTCGAGGTTGTCCATGAACGGAGCGCTGCGGGCCCCGGCGATGTGCCCGGCCACGGGATCGGTCGTCTCGTTCTCCCCGCGAAAGCGGGCCGCGGCGCGGGCATCGAGGACGGCCACCGCGGGATCGTGGATCCGTGCGAGCAGCTCTTCGGCGGTCACGGAGGCCACGAGCGCGGGGCCAAGCTCGAACTGCGAGGCGATCGCCGACGGCTTGCCCGGCGCGAGCGCGTGGCCCTCGGCCGTCCATGCCGGCAGCCCGCCATCCAGCACCGCGACCGCGCGATGGCCCACCCAGCGCAGCATCCACCACAGGCGCGCGGCAAAGGCTCCGCCCACTTCGTCGAATGCGATCACTTGGGTGTCGGCCCCGATTCCCCAGCGCCCAAGCGTGGCGGCGAACGCCTCGCGCGAGGGCAGCGGGTGACGCCCGGTGCGGCCCGCGATCACCGGCCCGCTGAGATCGTGATCGAGGTGGCCGAAGACCGCCCCGGGGATCGTGCCGAGCGCGAACGCGCGAGCGCCCGCATCGGGGTCGGCCAGCGTGAAGCGGCAATCCACGACCCGCCAGCGCGGGTGCTCGAGGTGAGCGGCCAGGGTCTCGACGTCGATCAGCGTCTCGTAGATCTGGTTGTCCATGGGCGAAGCCTCGCGAGCTGCGGTCAGTGCACGATCTCATCGCCGGCGCGCACCGAGCGGCCTTCGGTGCGCAGCTCGGCGCCGGTGGTGTTGCCGATCGCGATCACGTCGATCTCGGGCTTGGTCTTCTCGTAGAGCGTGGGAAACGCGCCCTCGGCCGCGTAGGCCCGACGCACGCGCTGGTAGAGCGTGTGGTCGAACATCTCGTGGAGCTCGTCCTCGGTCATGAACGTATCGGCGTAGAGGAACGAGTAGCCGCCCACCTCGCGGGTGAAGTGCTCCATCGCGCGCATGGCCAGCGTGGCGTTGTAGGGCTCCCCGCGCTTCACCGCCGCGGGCACGCCGTAGACCCCGAGGTCGTTGTACATGCCATAGTTGGTGCCCGGCACGCGGGTGTCGTGCCGGGGCGGCCGCAGCTGCCCCGACAGCTCCCCGTGATCGAAGATCGCGCACGGATAGACCAGCACCGGGTAGATGTCGAACAAGTGCTCGGACAGCTCGATCGCCCGCGGCAGCGAATTGAGCGGGAGCACGATGTCCTGGAACACCTGCTTGGTGAACGTGAGCTCGCGGATGCCGGGCGTGGTGGTGAGCTTGAGGAACTGGATCCGCGGCGGGCACATCCACCCGAGCGCGTAGCGGAACAGCACGTGGTTGCCGAACGGAATCATGTCGCGCAGGGTCCAGAAGATCGCGCGATCGTGGCGGTGCAGGTAGTCGCGCAGCGGTACGAACTCCTCGCCGCCCGAGCCCGAGAGGAAGCTGCGCACGTGCTCGAAGAACCATGGCTTCCACCAGCGATTCACCGGATTCACGCGCGCGAGCTCGTCGGGGGTGGTGGGCGTGGCAAATTCACCCGACATCACCACCGCCTCTTCCTTGGAGAAGATGGTGGCCTCGACGAAGTCGGGGCGGTCCTCGCCCATCGAGAGCGCCTCGAGGCGCGCGCAGTACTCCGCCTGCGAGCGCAGCGGCTCGTAGCGCAGGCGCACGTGGGACTGGATCGGGATGATCTTGAGCTCGAGCGAGACCAAGAACCCGAGCGTCCCGTGCGACCACGGGAGCGTGCGAAACAGGTCGACCTCGCTCTCGGCCGTGGCCCGCACGAGGCGCCCGTCACCGCACACGACCTCGTAGGCGACGACGGTCTCCTGGTAGAGGCCCACCTTGTGCGAGTGGGTGGTCATGCCCACCGCCATCGCCAGACCACCCACGGTGGCGTCCTCGACCTCGAGCGTGACCGCGAGCATGTAGCCGCGAGCCACGAGCTCGCGGGTGATCTCCCCTACGGTCACGAGCGGCTCCGTGGTGACCGTGCCCTTGGCTTCGTCGATGTGGAGGATCGAGCGCAGATTGCCCAGGCGGATGCGGTGCAGCGCCTTCTTGTCGACGAAGCGCGTGGAGAGGTTGACCCACGGGGCGCGGTCGGTGCACATCGGCCGCCGCTCGGAGAGCGGCTGCTCGGCCCACGCTCGCACCTGTCGCTGGATCTCGCGCACGCGGGCGTCGTGGTCGGCGGGCGAGGACTGGCGTCGCTGCACCCACTGGCGCGCGGCATAGCCGAGGCCGAAGAGCTTGCTCGCCGGTAGGCAGAACCCCACGATCACCGCCACTCGGTGGCGGGTCATGAAGTCGGCGAAGCGCTTGTCGAGGGCACGCAACAGGGACGACATGGAAGCGCCAGCATAACGTAGGCGGTCGCCCGAGTGCGGCTACGCGGTGGCGGCGTTATCCTGGCGCCCCGATGCTAGCGCTGCTGTTCGAGCCCGAGGCCGCCTCTGCCGTGTCCTCCGCTGCCGAGTCGCTGATCCTCCGCCTGCTGTTCCAGCTGGTGGTGATCCTCGTGGCCACGCGGATCGTGGTGAGGCTGGTGCGCCTCGTCGGGCAGACGGACGTCTCGGGCGAGATCCTCACCGGGATCCTGCTGGGTCCGAGCCTGCTGGGCGCTATCGCGCCCGAGACGATGGGGGCGATCTTCCACCCCTCCACCGCGCAGGTGTTCGTGGGCCTCGCACAGCTCGGGCTCATCCTGCTCATGTTCCAGATCGGGCTCGAGTTCGAGTTCAGCGCCCACATCGGCGCCCGCCGTCGCGACCTGCTGCTGATCAGCGGGTTCGGGTTGCTGGTGCCGTTCGTCGCCGGCTACCTCACTGCGCCGTACTTCCACGCCAACCTCCCCGAGACCGTGCTGCCCCCGCTGCTGGGGTTCCAGCTGTTCTTCGCCATCGCCATGTCGATCACGGCGATCCCGATCCTCGGTCGCATCTTCATCGAGCTGGGGCTCTCGCACACGCGCACGGCCGCGCTCACGATCGGCGCCGCCGCGATCGACGATGTCGCGGGGTGGTTGTTGCTGGGCGTGATCTCGCTGGTCGTGCGCGACGAGTTCTCCGTGCTCGCCTTCACCGGCAAGGTGGGCTTGCTGGTGGTGTACGTCGCGATCGTGTTCCTGGTGGTGCGCCCGCTGCTGCTGCGCACGGTGGATCGCCAGCTCAGCCGCTTCGGCGTGCTCCCGCTCCCGCTCGTCGCGGGCCTGCTGGTCGTGCTGTTCCTGTCCGCGATCGTGACCAGCCTGCTCGGCGTGTTCGCGATCATCGGCGGCTTCACCATCGGGCTGGCGCTGCATCGACACCGCCCGTTCGTCGCCCAGTGGAACGCGCAGGTCTCCCCGCTGGTGACCACGCTGCTGCTGCCCGTGTTCTTTGCCTATACGGGGCTGCGCACCGACATCGGCACGCTGGGCGACGGCCGCGAGCTCGGGCTGTGCGCGCTGGTGTGCCTCGTGGCGTTCGGCAGCAAGTTCTCCGGGGCCTACTTCGCCAGCCGGGTGGTCGGCGAGCCGCCTCGCAGCGCGATGACCATCGCCACCTGCATGAATACCCGTGCGCTGATGGAGCTCGTGGCCATCAACGTGGGCATGGATCTCGGGGTCATCACGCCATCGATGTTCACCAAGCTGGTGATCATGGCGATCGTCAGCACGTTCATGGCCACGCCGCTGATCCGCTGGCTGATGAAGCGCGACACGGGGAGCGCGGCGCGCTGAGGCCGACTCCTTGGCCGCGAGTGACTTGGCTGCGGGTTACTTGGCCGCGACCAAGTACACCAACCAGCTCTCCTGGTTCTCTTCCTTCTCGGTCGCGTAGTACTCGCCGGTCCCGTCGCCGTCCTCGTCGGTGGCCTCCCAGAACACGCGCACGCTCTCGAAGCCCACCTCGTAGAGCAGCTCGCGCAGCTCGACGATGCTCCACAGCCGCCAGTCGTAGGTGAACGCGCGCTCGATCTTCGAGCCGTCGCGCAGCTCGAAGTGGATGTGGCACAGCGTCTCGTGGGTGATGGGGTTGTAGGACTCCTGCTCCCACACGTACGTGAAATCCCCCACGGTCTTGGTGTCGTCCTCCACCTCGCGCTCGTCACGGACGGCCACGATCGCCTCGGTGCCGCCGTAGAGCTCGGTGATGAACACGCCCCCGTCGGCCAGCTGCTGGTGGGCAACCTCGAGGTAGTGCCGCAGCGCGGAGCGGGTCTTGAACACCCCGTAGCTGAAGTTCATCGCACACGTGATGTCGGCGGGCTCGCCCCCGCCGTCGAGCACGTTGGTCTGCCGCAGATCGACGCGAGCCCGCGCGCTCTTGGACAGCTGCGCGAGGTTGTGCTCGCGTCCCCACTGCAAGGTCGCGGGATCGAGATCGACCCCCACCGCCCGGCGATCCGCGGCCGAGCCCGCCCACGTGCCGCTGATGAACGCGGTCCCGCAGAAGTCCTCGCGCAGCACCTTGGGCTCGCGCCCCCGCAGCTCGCGATAGCGCGCCGTGAAGAACTCGATGTCCGCCTCGGGACTCTGCACCGACAGCTGATAGAGGAGGTGACGGTCGGCCTGCGAAGCCAGCGTGGGCCCAGCCTTCTTGCTCTTCTTGCGGTCGGCCTTGGCGGGCTTCTTGTCGGCCTTGGCCTTCTTGTCGGCCTTGGCGGGCTTCTTGTCGGCCTTGGCGGGCTTCGCCTCGACCTTGGCCTTGGCAGGCTTCTTGTCGGCCTTAGCGTCGACCTTGGTCTTTGCGGGCTTCTTGTCGGCCTTCGCGTCGACCTTGGTCTTTGCCGGCTTCTTGTCGGTCTTGGCGGGCTTCTGCTCGGCTTTCGCCTTTGCGGCCTTCGCATCGGTCTTCGCCTTCGCCGGCTTGTCGTCGGCCTTCGGCTTCGCGTCGACCTTCGCCTTGGCCGGCTTCTTTGCGGGCTTGGGCTCGACCTTCTCGACCTTCACCTTCGCCGGCTTCTTCACGGGCTCGGGCTTGCTCGCCTTCGCCTTCGCGGGCTTGGTCCCGTCCGCCTTCTTGCTGGCGGCCTGCTTGCCGCCGGCCTTCTTCTTCGCCACCGCTTCGTTCTTCGCCTTGGCCATCGTCTTCATCGCTCCGCTACGACGTAGGTCCACCAGGATTCCTGGTTCTCCACGATCTTGGGCTCGTAGAATCTTCCGGTGCCCTCGCCCTCGGCATCGGTGCGCTCCCACAGCGCCCGCACCCGCGAGAACCCGGCCTCGATCATCGCATCACGCAGCTCGGCGACCGTCCACAGCCGCCAGTCGTAATAGAAGGCGTCGTCGATCGCCGAGCCGTCGGGGAACTCGAAGCCGATCGTGCACACGATCCGGTGGCTCAGCGGATCGAAGCTGCGCTGCTCCCAGCGGTACACGAACCCGTCCACCTCGCGGCGATCGGTGGTCGTGGCCATCACTTCCCAGCCGCCGAACACGTCGAGCACGAGGATCCCGTCGCTCACCAGCTTGCGGTGCGCGGCCTTGAAGTAGGCCACCAGGTCGCGTCGCTCGTGCAGCACGTTGTAGGAGAAGTTGAGCCCCGCCGCGAGATCGACCTTGGGCCCCACGCCATCCAGGACGTTGGCCTTGCGCAGATCCACGCGAGCGGCGATGTCGGCCCCCGCGGGCGCGATGCGGTGCGTGCGACCCCAGTTCATCGTGGGCTCGTCGAGATCCACGCCCACCGCGGTGCGCCCCGGCTTCGATCGAACCCACGCCGTCGACAGCGTGGCGGTCCCGCAGAAGTCCTCGCGCAGCGACATCGCCTCGCGCTTGCGGTAGCGCTTGAACAGCCGCGCCAGCGTGGCCGCATCGGAATCCGGCGCCTGCACCGAGCGCTCGTAGAGCACGTGGCGGTCGGCCTGCGCCGCCATGCTCTTGCGACCACGCGGACGGACCCGAGGAGAGGGATGAGCGAGCTTGGCCATGGCGGGTACGGGCGGGGGCAGCCTGCCGTGCCGATCGCCGAAGGGCAAGGGCCTGGTTTCGCTGCCGATGCGTAGTGATCGAGCCCGCCAACCTCCGGCGTGGCTACGCTTCTCCGAGGTCCGCGAGCACCCGCTCCAGGAGCCCGCCATCCACTCGGAAGCCCGCCTCGACCAGCGCCTCGAAACAAGGGCGCGCCGCGGGCAAGAGACCCTTGGTGGTGGCCAAGGCGATGATGCCCACCGTGCCGATCACCCTCAGACCCCGGGCTTTGGCGTATTTTCTCGCTGCGCGCTCGTCCAAGACGACCACATCGACGTCGTCGATTGCGTGAGCCAAGCCGATCGTGTCCAGGTCGGCTTCGGAGAGCACCGGTGGTGCAGCGCCGAGCCGGGTGCGGCCCGAGTGTATTTCCACGTTTTCGAACCGGATGATCTCCCACGCGCGGTCATCGCGGCTGCCGGTCCAGAGCTCCGAGACGACTGAGCGCGCGAGGATGACTCGGGAGAATGCCTCCGATAGCAATCGGAGCTGACCGATTCGAGCCAAGCCGATGCACGGCGAGGCGTCGACCACGGCTACGTGGAGAGCTCTTTCCACGCCTCGATCTCATCCTCGACGTCTTGCTCGTCCCAGTCTTCCCAAGCCCATTGGGCTCGAAGCTGGAGGCCGACAGCGCGGGCGTCCGACGCGGCGCGTGGCAACGAGGCCTCCACCTTGCGTGAGCCCTCGATCGCCCGGCGAGACCAATAGGTGAGATCGTCGAGGTCGCCAAGGGTGCTCTCGAGCGCGACGCACAGCGACAGCCACCAGGCCAAGAAACCATAGAGGTCGTCATCGCCGAGGTCACCCTCGAGATCCAGGCGCCAAGCGCTCCCACCGAGGCCGACGAACCCCTCGATCGCCGCGTCGGGCAAGTTACGAAGGACCTCGCCTCCAAGCTCGATGACCTTGCCCGCAACTTCGACGCTGCGCTGCAGGTGCCGGAGCGCGAGCTTTCGCGTCGTATCGGCCGAGCTCAGCTCGTCACGGATCAGCTCGTCGAGCTGCCCCTGGACGTCGCTGCGCAAGTACCTGAGGGCGTAGGATCCGAGACGCTCGAGCACGTCGACCAGCAACGCGGCCAGCTCTCGCACGAGCTCTTGCTCACTCTCCGACTCGGGTTCCGGCTTCGAGGCACGAGCCCGATGGATGAGGCCATCGTATCTAGGCAGCAACACCTGCTGGATCGCCTCATCGGGGATGTGCGTCAGCAGGCTTCGAGGGAGCGGCAGGCTCTGTGCGCTGTCTGCCATGCCGCTAGGCTAGCACGGCCCGACGCGCGACTTGACACGTCCGCACGGCGGCCATGGCAACCGCGGGAGCCGGCTTGCGCTCAGCCCCCGAGGTAGCGGGTGAGGCCGTTGTACGCCTCGGTCAGCCGTCGCGTGACCTCGGTGGCGGCCTTCTGCTTCTCGGGATCGTTCGCGAACTTGTCCGGGTGGTACTGCAACAACGCCTTGCGATAGGCACGCCGCACGGTCTTGAGATCGGCACCCGGCTGCACCTCGAGCGTCTTGTACCAGCTCCTGCGATCGGCGGCCGGATCGGAGGGCGGCTCGCCGCGCACGCCAGCACGGGCCTTGGCCGTGTCGTATGCCCGCTCCCACGCTTCCTCGGCCGCGTCGCGAAACTTCCGCGCGCGTCGGCCCGCCTTGGCTCCGACGCTAGGCTGGTCGTCCTCGCTGGTCTTCGCCTCGTCGGAGGTCTCGCTGTCGTCGTCGCCCTGGGGGGCGCGGCGCGAGCTCAGGAGGTCGCGCAGGTGATCACGATCGAACGCCGAGCGGAAGTCGGTCAGATTGGATCGTGCAAGGTCGACGATTCGCTTGCCGATGCTCATGCTTCGCTACTCCGATTCCCAGTCGTCGACATCCTCGTCGCCCACGTATTTCTCGACCGGTTGGTACAGCCCCGTCTTCGCGTGCTCGTCGGCCGCGGGCTTGGGCACCGGTGGCGGCCGAAACGAGCCCGACGAGGCCGGGCTGGGGCCGCTCTTGCGCCGGGACTGCCCCTTGGCCGCAGCTGGTGCCGGTGGTGGTGCCGCAGATGGAGGCGGTGGCGGTGGCTCGGCCCGCACCTTGCCCCGCGTCAGCGTTCGCTCTGCGGCGATCGCATCGCTCTCGTCGTCGTCGAGCTCGCGGACTTCTCGCAGCCCTTCCTTCAGCTCCTCGCGGGCGAGCGGCGGGCCCGAGTCGCGCGGGCGCTGGCGGCTGAGCACGTCGTTGATGCGCAGGATCATGTCGGGCCCGAGCTCGGTGAACTCGATGCCCATCCCGGGGGTCGGCCGAAACTGCTGTCGCACCACGCGGCCCTCGGCTTCCACGATCACGGGATCGTCGAGCAGCACCGAGAAGCGCAGCCTGAGCTTGGTGCCGCGCGGCGACGGCTTTGGGGTGTGCAAGAACACCCCATACTCCGAGAGATCGGAGATGTAGGTGGCCGAGGGTATGGTGGCGAACTCCGCGTTGATCGGAATCCTCGCGGCCCGTCGCCGATCGCTCGGCTCGTCCTGTTCGTCGTCCATACCCCCGCTCCGCCCTAGGCCTCTTCGGCGACCTGATCGAACTGGTGCCCGCTCGCGGCGTGCTCGCCGACGTCGGTCGAGTCGGTGACCGGGCCCGACTCGTCGCCGTCTTCGCCGCGACCTCCACGGCGCCTACGCCCCCCGCGGCCGCTCGGACCGCTGCTGGACTTGCTGCCGGGCACCTTGCCCTTGATCTCGAACTGCTCGATGTGGAAGCCCTTGCGCGCGTGGATCTCGATGCCGCGGTGGATCCGCTTGACGGTCTCGTCCACCGCCGGCGCCTCGGGCCCGCGCATCAGGTCGGCCACGTCGGGGTTGGCGTGCACCACCACTGCCTCGCCGCCGATCACCCCCGCCTCGCGACGGATCTGCCGCAGGATCTCGTAGGCGATGGTGCTCGCGCTCTTGGTGTAGCCCTTGCCGTTGCAGTAGCTGCACGGCGAGGTCATGTGGCGCCCCAGGCTCTCCTTGGTGCGCTTGCGGCTCATCTCCACCAGACCCATCTCGGAGATCTTGGTGATGTGGGCCTTGGCTCGGTCCTTGCGCAGCACGTCTTGGAGCTTGCGGTAGACCTTGCGGCGGTTGGACTCCTTGTCCATGTCGATGAAGTCGATGATCACCAGCCCGCCCAGGTTGCGCAGGCGCAGCTGATCGCCGATCTCGGCCGCCGCTTCGAGGTTGGTCTTGGTGATCGTCTCTTCGAGGGTCTTGCCCTTGGCGCCGACGAACTTGCCGGTGTTCACGTCGATGGCGGTGAGCGCCTCGCCCTGGTCGAACACGAGCGAGCCGCCGCTCGGCAGCGAGACCTTGCGCTCGAGCGCGCGATCGATCTCGGCCTCGATCCCGTAGCCGTCGAAGATCGCCTCGCGCCCCGGGTAGAGCGTGATCTTGTCGGCGTAGTCCGGCATGAACGTCTTCACGAACCGCAGCAGCCGCTCGTACTCCACCCGATCGTCGCAGATCACGGAGTCGAATTCGGGCGCGAGGTTGTCGCGCACGATGCGGAGCATCAGATCGAGATCGCGATACAGCCGCACCGGAGCGCGGTGCAGCTGCTCGTTGGCCTTGATGTTGGCCCACAGCCGCAGCAGGTAGTCCATGTCGGCACGGACCTGCCCGTTGGTGGAGTTCTCGGCCACCGTGCGCACGATGAAGCCGGCCCCCTTCGGGCGCATCTGATCGACGAGCCGCCGCAGACGGCGACGGTCGCGGTCCTTGGCGATGCGCCGGGAGATGCCGATGTGGCTCACCGTGGGCATGAACACCACGTTGCGGCCGGGCAAGGAGATATAGGAGGTGATGCGGGCGCCCTTGTTGGAGATCGGGTCCTTGACGACCTGAACGAGGATCTCCTGACCGGGTCGGACGAGCTTGGCGATGTCGGCGGGCTTACTGGAGCGGCGGGGGATCGAGTCGCCCACGTGGGGCGCGTCGTCCTTACCGTCGTCTTCGGGCGACGCAATGTCGCCTGCGTACAAGAATGCGGCCTTCTCTTCGCCGATGTCGACGAAGGCGGCCTGCATCCCGGGCAGGACCCGGAGGACCTTGCCCTTGTACACGTTGCCCACCGTACCGCGTGCCCTGTCGCGCTCTACATTGAGCTCGGAAAGGATTCCGTTCTCGATGAGCGCGACCCGGGTGTCGGGGCCGTCCGCGTTGATGACGATGACGGACTCTGGCACGGTGTCTCGGGGTGTTGATTTGGATTCGGGTGAGGGGAAGGAGGGGCGGGCCGTTGGTCTGGGCCCGCGCTCGCCCGAGCTCGCGGGACAATCCCTGCGAGCCCGTGGCCGATGGCGCGACCCTGCGGGAATCGCGCAGCTCGACCCTGGGGATCGAGCCATGATCGGCCAAGACGCGGGGCCTTCGCCAGCCCGGAGGCGAGCGGGACCAGACCGCGCTACCGCTGTCTAGCATCCGCGGGGCCGGGATGCTATGGCTCGCGCTCGTGGAGTCTCGCCCTTCGCTTGCTGGTTTCTCCTTTGATGCCGCACGTTTCGACGATCTGCGCCGGCGGGTCGAGGGCGGCGGTCTCGATCCCGCCGCGAACCGGCTCGCCTCGCCGCCTCAGCCCCTCCACGAGCCCCCGGTGGACCTCCGGCCCGGGGCTCTCGGGGACGAGGAGCGCCGCACTCGACTTGGCGCGCGGGGCGAGGCCGCCTTGCGGGCGGGCAAGGTGGCGATCCTCATCCTCAACGGAGGCATGGCCACGCGCTTCGGCGGCGGGGCCAAGGGCGTGGTCTCGGTGGTCGCCGGGCGACCGCTCGCGAGCTTTCTCGCGGTCAAGCTCGGCCAGGTCCGCATGGCCGCGCAGGCCCTCGGTGCTCGCATCCCCGTCGTGCTGATGCACAGCTTTGCCACGCAGGCGCCAAGCGATGCGCACCTGGCCGAGATCGACTGGTCGGGTGTGCACCCTGGTGATCGCGATGCCTTCGCCCAGTCGATCCTTCCGCGCGTGCTCCCCGACGGTACCCCGCTGCCCGAGCTGCCCGGCGCGGACGCGATGGACGACACCGATCTCTATTGCGCGCCCGGTCATGGCGACACGCTCGATCGCCTGCTCCACAGCGGCGTGCTCGGTCGCCTGCGGGCCCGCGGGGTCGAGCACGTGCTCGTCTCCAACGTCGACAACCTCGGTGCCTCGCTCGATCCCGTCGTGCTCGGGGCTCACCTCGAGGCCGTCGATGCCGGCGCCGGCGTGAGCGTCGAGGTCGTGCGCCGCGAGGCCGGCGATGCCGGCGGTTGCGTCGCCGTGCTCGACGACGGCACCGCCGCCATCGTCGAGGCCTTCCGCCTGCCCGCCGGCGTGGACCTCACCGACTACCCGCACTTCAACACGAACACCCTGTGGCTCACCGCCGCTGCCGTCGATCGCGAGATCCCGCTGACATGGTTCGCGGTGCGCAAGCAGATCGACTGGCCCGGCACCGCCCACGCCGGCCCCGACGGCAAGCTCGAGGTCGTGCAGTTCGAACGCCTCATCGGCCAGGTCACCGAGTCCGTGCGCAGCGCCTACCTCGAGGTCGATCGCGCCACTCGCTTCTGCCCGATCAAGGTCCGCGAGGACCTTCGCACGCAGGCCGAAGCGCTGCGGGCCTTCGCCCGCGACGCGGGCGTGATCGAGTGACCACGGCTGGGCCGCGCATCGCATGACCATCCGGCCAGCCGCGAGAATCTCGTGTCCCGGGTCTAGGGGAGCAGGCAAGACCAAAGTCCTCGCGCCCCTAGGTCCCGCGACCTCCCCCCGTCGGCGTGCTCTCGGTCACGCTGCCCGTCCCGTGCTGTGAGGCCCCGCTCGACCGGATGCGCGCCCGTGCCCCCGGCGGGCCTTCCCCCCACGGCGGGGCTTTTGTAAGGTCCGCCCGATGGCTTTCGTGTACGAGCCCGGCATCTACAGGACCACCAAGTACCTTCCGGGGAACGAGGCGCAGGTCGGTCCCGACCAGCTGATCCTCATCCGCACCGACGGCGACTTCGCGCCTGCCTCGGTGTTGCTGCCGGTTGCCAACACCAACAACCAGTGGCGCTTCCAGATGCCGGGGATCAAGGTCCCCGCCGCCTCGCTCAACTGGGGCGAGAGCCTGGTCAAGCTGCCGCACGAGGGCTTCTACCGCCTGACCCGCGAGTTCACCTTCGGTGACAAGGGCAAGTGGATCGAGAACGCGATCGTGCAGCTCGGCTACACCCGCAAGGGCGAGCCGATCCTCTTCATCGCCCAGCGCCGCAGCCCGCTCACCAGCAACGAGCTGTGGTTCTCGGACAAGGGCGTGAAGATCGAGCACGACCAAGTCGAAGAGATGCTCGTGCCGCTCGCCTGGTACCAAGAGCCTGAGAAGAAGGACGGGGCCTCGCAAGAGGCGAACTAGTCTAGCCCCCCCGCAGACGGGGAGGTGACTGCAGGGAACCGGGTGCCCCCCAAGGGGGGCTTTAACGGTGGTGGTGCCGGCGGTGGCGTTGGTCGACGGGTGATCACGTGGTGGTTTCGATCATCGCGGTGATGGGTTCGATCATCGCGGTGATGGTTTCGGGCGTCGCGGTGATGGTTTCGATCATCGCGGTGATGGATTCGATCATCGCGGTGATGGTTCGGGGGTCGGTGATGGTTCGGGCGTCGCTGTGATGGTTCGGGCGTCGCGGTGATGGTTCGGGCGTCGCGGCGTCGCGGCGTGGCGGGGTGGGGCGGTGAGTGCGGCGGGGGGAATGGCTGG
>JBFIJN010000203.1:0-14963 GCA_041600735.1 Nannocystaceae bacterium | reverse complement strand
CCGAGTCGCCGCAGATCGCGAAGTAGTCGGCGCAGAACCCCTCGCAGGCCTGGCTGCCGCCGCCGCTGCTCGACCCGCCGCCCGACGAGTCGGCCGGGCCCGTCGAGCCCACGCTCGTGGCGGTGGTCGACGTCGTCATGGCATCACCCGACGAAGACTCCATCGCGCTCGTGGTGGGGTTGCCCGTGGTGGGGTTGCCGGTCGTGGTGCCACCGGTGTCGTTGGCCGTGGAGTTGGCCTCCGTGCCACCGCTGTCGTCCCCCGCGGGACAGCCGAACGTGGTGATGAGCAAGGAAGCTAGGATGATCTCGCGCATGCGCATGGGGGGATGCTGAGGCGGGAGTGGGCCGACGGTCAAGAAGTGCGAGCGAACGAGGACACGCCAGCGCCGGATCGAGAGCTCGCGCGCTGGGGGTAGGGAACCTCGGCTCGAGTCGACGATCGTAGCTTCGCCGATCTCGTCGTCGTCATCACGCCTCGCGCATCGCGTGATCGTCTTGCCTCCCCGCCGGCGCGCGCCCGTCGGACGCTCAGCGGCGAGCTCGCTTCGCGAGCGCGAGCACGGCCTCGAGGAACCGCGGCCCGCAGTCTTCGAGGTGCGCCGCATGATCACCGCCGGGCACGATCACCCAGGTGCGATCGGGATGGCCGAGCTGGGTGAACAGCTCGGCTTGGCTGGCGATCGGGGCGTACGGATCGCGCTCGCCGTGGATCACCAGCGTTGGCGTGTGCACGGCCGCGGGATCGAGCGCGCTCCACTGGTCGGAGGCGCGCCAGTCCATCTTGATCGGATCGGCCGCGAGCGCGGCCTTCACGAATGCATCGATCGCAGCCGGGGAGATCGAGCCGGGGATGATGAAGTCCTCGGCCGCGCCTTCGGGGGTAGTCGGTAGACGCAGCGGCTGCGCCTCGGGATCGAGGTCGGGTGGATACTCTTGCCCAGGGCGACGCGGGTAGCCGTAGAGCACGAGCGCGGAGATCAGCTCGGGGTGGCGCTGCGCGGTGAGCTGTGAGGTGAGCGAGCCGAGCGACCAGCCGAGCAAGGTGGGCGGCGGGAGTCGAGGGTGCTGGGTCCCGATCCAGGCCAGCACGCCCGCGAGATCGGCGGCGGCGCGGTCGGGGGTGAGCCAGCCCGTCGCATCGCGAGGGGTGTCGCCGTAGCCGCGTTGGTCGGGCGCGTAGACGGCGAGGCCCTCGCCCACGAGCAAGTCCATCAGCGAGCGCGAGGGCAGCGTGTCTTGGCCGGGAACCTGGAGATCGAAATCGGGGCGCGCGCTCCAGGTGCGGCCGTGGACGAGCACGATCACCCCCCACGGCTCGGTCGCGGTCTTGGACCACACGGTGAGCGGGTGATCGTCGACGCGGACCTCGTGACGCTCGAGCGTGGGCGCGGGCGTAGGCTCGCGCTCCGCCGTGGGGGCAACCGCCGCGGAGCCGACCGCCGCGGGCGGCTCGGCGGTCAGGCACCCGACGAGGAGCGCGAGTACGAGGACGGGCCAGCGGGACACGCGGGGTCGCTACTCCGGCTCCGCGATCCCGCTGCTCGGCGCGGTCGTCACCTCGACACCCTCGGTGTCCTGGATGATGGTGAACTCGATCCGGCGATTGCGCGCGCGGCCGTCGGCCGTCTCGTTGGTGTCGATCGGCTGGTCGGGCCCGAGACCCTCGGTCTCGACGCGACTCTCCTCGATCCCCGACTCCACCATGTACGCCCTGACCGACTTCGCACGACGCTGCGAGAGGTCCACGTTGTGGCGATACGACCCCTGCGAGTCGGTGTGGCCGCTGACGCGCACGCGCAGCTCGGGATACTTCTTCATCACCTCGATGGCCTGATCGATGACCGGCTTGCTGCCCGCCTTGATCGTGTCCTTGTCGGTGTCGAAGGTGATGCCCTCCATGATGCCGGTGAGATCGGCGAGCTCGGGCGGGACCTCGTCGGGGCAGCCGTCGCGATCCTTGAAGCCGTTGCGTGTCTCGGGCTCGTTGGGGCACTGGTCGACGGGGTTGGCCAGGCCATCGCCGTCGGCGTCGTCGATGCACACCTGCGGGCACCCGCGCGGCGCCTCACCGAACACGTCGGGGCAGTAGTCATCGCGGTCGAGCACGCCGTCACCGTCGCGGTCGCCCGCGCCCGGCCGTGCCTTGTCGGCCTGCCGCTCCTTCTTGCGACCCAGCGTCACGGACACGCCCAGCAGGATCTCGGGGCTCGAGGTGAGGCCGTCGCCAACGCCCACGCGGTTGCTCACCACGTCGCGCACGTCGAGGCGTAGCTGCACCCAGCGGTTGACGTAGACCTTCACGCCGCCGCCGAAGTGGATCTCGACGTCTTGCTCGGTGCCGAGGCTGGTGGGCGGGGCATCGCTCGACACGCCGAGGATTCCGGTGCCGACCAACAGGAATGGCGTCACGCTCCACAGCCCCAGCTGGGCGACCAGGTGCGTGCGCACGTTCCACGGCAGCGCGCGAGCACCGGTACCGAGCGTGCGCGTGGGCATGGCCCCGCCCTCGATCTCGACGCCGAGGTAGCGCAGCGGATAGTAGCCCGCGCGCACGCCGAAGTCGGGCGCGACGAGTCGCAACAGTTGGTTGCCGCCACCGGTGGTGCGATCGGGCTCGAACAGCTCGAGATGGCGGCTGGGGAACCACACGCCGCCGTAGACCCCCACCTCGGCCATGTTGTTCTGAGGGGCCCAGCGGTAGATCCACTTGTCGCGATCGCGCTCCTTGTTGCGACCGCGCTCGGTGTAGCGCACCGACTCGCTCGATGTGTCGCCGCTGGCTCCGGCGTCGCCGCTCGTGTCGCTGCTCGTGTCGCTGCTGACGTCGCCGCCGCTGCTCCCGCCAGCGCTGGCCTTCCCGCCAGCCTTGGCCTTGCCCTTGGCCTTCGGCTTGGCCTTGGGCTTGGCCGCGGGTGCGGGCGCGGGCTCGGCGACATCGGTTTCGGCAGCCTCCGTCGGGGGGTCGGAGACGGGCTCGGCCGCGGCCACGCTCGGTATCCCGAGCGCGGCGGCGACGATGATCCATGGATTCATCGATCGACGCATGGTGAGGAGCTCACTACTGGCAAGCGCACTTGAGCTCGATGGCCACGACGCCCTGTTGGATGGCGTCGCAGGCTGCACCTTGGAGCTCGAGGGTGGTCTCATTGGCTTGGATGATCCAGCCGTCGGAGGTTTCGTGCGGGATTTCGTCGTTGTTCACGGTGAGGGTACACGAAGTCGCCTGGGCTGGCGGCAGCGGTCCGTTCAGCGTGAACGTGCATGGGCGCAGGCCGGCCACGATGGCATCGAAGGCTGCCACGAGCGAAGCATTGTCGTTGGCCACGTAGAACGGCGCATCGGGATCGCCGGGTCCGTTGCCCACGCCGGCGTTGGCCAGGTCTTGCAGGTGCCCCTCGGCGATGTCCAGACCAACACTGACCACGAACGTACGGATGCCCTTCGCGTAGGCCGCGGCCACGGCATCCACTGCGACGCCGCGCACCATGTCGGTCTCGGCGCCCTGGGCTGGATCGGGAATCTCGCACGTGTCGGGCTCGCCGTCGGTGGCCAGCACGATCACCTTGTCGCCGTCCCACTGATCGTCGAGCAAGTCGCTGGTGATCTGCTCGAGCGACTCGCCGGTCGGCGTGTCGCCGCCGGGCTGCTCGGTCGCGAACGCGGCCGAGATCTCGTCGGCCGCGTCGAGCTGAGGCGCCAGCGACAGGACGGCGGGGCAGGTCCCCACCATCGGGTTGGCATAGAACGAGATCCCGAAGCGAATGCTCGACTGGAGCTGGGTGACCACGCCGTCTGGGCCCACGAGCGTGCCCTCTACGGCCTCCCAGCGGCTGACTCCGGCATCGAAGTCCTGGTCCATGCTGCCGCTCTGGTCGACGACGAGCTGGAACGTGGGCACCTGGGGCAGCAGCACCTCTTCGAGCTGCGGACACTCGATACCGGAGCCCCCTCCGGTGGGCACGCCGTCGTCGACGGTGCCGTCGGCCGAGGCATCGGCATCGCCGCGCGTGGCGTCGGCCGAGGGGTCGGTCGCGCTCTGGTCGGTGGCCTGCTCCGGGCAGCCGCCCTGCGCGAGCCCGTCGTCGAAGCACGGGTCCGCACAACCGAGCGCTGCGAGCGAGCCTGCGATGGATGACGCCCAGATGAGCGCCGCGTGCATGCGTAATTGTTTATGGCTCACCCGAACCAGAGTGGCTGAGTCGTCGTGACTTTACCAGCATCTTCGTACACGCTCGGCGTCCTGGATCGTGCCGTGGTCGCTCGATTCGTGAGCACAACCAACGTCGCGGCAGATCAGCGTTCGAGGTTGCTAGATACCCCTAGGGACCATTGAGGGCGCGTGTAGGAGCCTCGATCACGTCGACCACCAACTTTGCGACGGCCCCTTGCGCAAGTCCAAACAAGAGTGGTCCCACCAGCGGAATTGCCATCACGACCGCGAGCGGCAGACCAAAGCCCACCAGCGCCGAGCGATGCGTGGCCACGAACGCTCGCTGCTCGGCGAAGCCGAGCTGTAGCTTGTCGAGATACGGATCGAGCAGCTCCCACGCGAGCCCGCGAGCGCCGATGAAACCCTGGGCCACCGGTCCCAAGACTTGGCCCACCACCGGCACCAGCGACAGCACGAACGCGCCCACGCTCAGCCCCGCGAACAGCGACAGTCGCAGCAGCGCCACGAGGATCGAAGTGGGCAGCGCAAGCCCGGGCATCGCCGCGAGCTGCTCGGCGCGCGCCGGATTCATCACCCGCATGGCGGCCAAGAACACGCGCTCGCCGAGGAACGGGAACACCAGGTTGATCACCGCGAGCGAGATGAGCGGAGCGGCGAGCAGCACCACCACGAAGCCGATGACCCTGGCCACCCACAGCAACACGAGCGCCCACCAGCTCGTGCCCCCGTCGATGGGGGTGAAGTGCAGCACCGCCAAGATGCCGGCCACGTCGAGCGCCGTGGCCACGACGAACAAGACGGCGACCATCTGCAGGTACGTGCGGCGCAGCTCGGGGCTGTGCGTGCTGAGGCGCATGCCCGCCCACGCGGCCGAGAAGCCCGCCATGAAGCGGCCACGAGCGTCCGAGATCGGCATGACCGCAGGGTGCGACGGTCCACGCCGCCCCGCAAGCCCGGGGCGGCCGACCACACCAGCGCTGGCTCGAGTGCTACGGGAACGGCGAGTCCGAGCAGTACTGGGCGAAGTTGAGGTTGTCGATGAACCAGCCGCGCTCGAAGTCGCAGCAACTATCGCCCGTGTTGTAGGTGAAGCGCAGCTGCCCCACCTGGCCCGCGAACGCACCGGTGTTGATCACGATGTTGTCCCAGTCGTTGCCGAGGCGGCCGTCGTTGCGGAACACGCAGAACGGCTGCCCCCCTGGCATCCCGGAGCAGTTGACCAGCACGTTCCAGCTCGCGCCGCCGTCCACGGACACCTCGATGATCTTGTTGTCGATGCCGCCGCCGCCCTCGTCGACGTGCCACGACGAGAACGTGAGCGAAGCCGGGACGACATCGGGCGTGGTGGTGATGCGCGAGTGCTCGGTCTCGGAGCCGGGGTACGGGGTCTGGCGATTGCCGTCGGTGCCGAACGAAGGCGCGAACGACAGCGGCACGGGCACCGAGCCCCCGAGGAGGTTCTGTGGCGCAGCGCTGTAGGTCCGCCAGTCGGCTCCGTTGCCGCTCAGATCCTCCACGACCCAGCCCGCGAACGCCGAAGCGCCGGGGTTGAAGTCGTTGGCCGCGGGCTGCGCGATGCAGTTGACGCACGCGCCGGCTTGGCACGCGTTGCAGCTCCCGGGCCCCGCGGGGCAGTCCTCGCACGAGGTGAGCCCGGTCGTGGCCTCGTTGCTCGCGCAGTAGCCCGCGCCATCGCACGCGTCGGCGGCGTTGCACTCGGCCTGGGCCGCGTCACCGCAGGCCGTGCCCGCGGCGACGGCATCGAGCTCGCACTCTCCGCTCGCGCCGCACACCGCCGCACCGCACTCGCCCCCGAGGCCCGCGCAGCTGCCATCATCGACGCAAGCGCACTCGGTGGCGAAGCGGATCGCGTCGATGTACCAGCCCTTCTCGAACCCGCAGCACGTGTCCTGGGTGTTGTAGCCAAACTCGACCAACCCCACCTGCCCCACCATTGGGGCGGGCACCGGGATCGAGATCATGTCCCAGTCGTTGGGCGCGCGGCTGTCGTCGCGGAACTGACAGAACGGCTGCGACGCCGGATTGGCCGTGCAGTCGACGAGCGTCGTGAAGCTCGCACCGCCGTCGATGGAGACGCGGACCTGCTTGGTATCCACGCCGCTGCCCTCGTCCACGTTCCACGAGAGGAACTCGAGGGTCGCGGGCAGCACGAGCGGCCCGCTGCGCGCATGAGAGCTCTCGTTCTCGGTGCCGGGGTACGGGGCCACGCGGTTGCCGTCGGTGCCGAGCACCTGGTTGCCGAACACCGCGGGCCCGGTGCTGAAGTTCTGCGGCGCCTCGCGATGCAGGCCCCACCCGCCGGTCAGCTCCCATCCTTCGATCGAGCGCGGGGTGATGAAGTTGTTCTCGGGCGCGAACGCAGCGCAGTCGCCACACGACCCCGCGGCGCAGGCACACACGCCGAGCGGGCAGTCACGGCAGGCGCTGCCGTCGGGCGCATCATTGGTCACGCAGTTGCCGCGGGCGTCGCACGCATCGGCGCCCGTGCACTCCCCTTCGCTCGCATCGCCGCACGCGGTGCCCTCGCGCAAGGGCTGCACCACGCACATGCCGTCGCCGCCGCAGACCGCCTCGAAGCACTCGCCGGGCGCCATGTCCTCGCAGTCGACATCCTCGGTGCACTCGGGCAGCGGCCCCGTGGTCGTGTCCGTGGGATCGTCGGTCGTCGTCGTGTCGGAGCTCGCGCACTCGCACGTGCCGAACCCGCTGCCGTCGGCGTTGCAGATCTGGGTGCCCGTGAAGCCGTCACACGGGCACTGCGCCACGTCGCCGGGCGTGCACACGCCCCCGTCGGTCGTGTCGGCGCCGGTCGTGCCGCCGCTCTCGGTGTCGAGCGGGGTGGGCTCGGGGTTGAAGCAGGCCCCGACCAGCAAAGTGAGGCCGATCGAGGAGACGCGAAGATCATTGGCTAGGCGAGAGAGCACGGCGCAGCCTACCGGGAACCGGAGGGCTTCGACAATGCGCCGCGACACTCAGCCCACGCGAGAAGGCCCCAGCGGATCGAGGAATTCCTTGAGCTTGGCGTTGACCTGGTCGGGGCGATCGAGCTGTACCCAGTGGCTCGCGTCATCGAGCAGGTCGTAGCGCAAGTCGGGGGCCATCACGGACGAAGGGCGTGAGAACTCGATGCCCAAGTGCCGGTCGCGCGCGCCCCAGATCACCTGCACCGGGGCCTCGATTGGCCGCAGGCTGCGACGCACCGCGAACGGGCTGCGCCACAGCAGCGCGCGATAGTAGTTGAGCGCCGCGTGGGTGCTCGCGCCCGACATCGCCTGGATGTAGCGCTCGATGTCGGCCTCCGTGAACGCGCCTTCCCGCTCGGGATCGGTGCGATATAGCTTTCGCAGGATCGCCCCGCCATCGCGAGTGAGCTGGCGCTCGGGCACCCACGGCAGCTGGAAGAACAACATGTATGCGCTCTTCTTGAGCTGAGCGCGGCTGCGCATCATCGTGAGCGCGTGCTCGGGGTGCGGGCAATTGAGCACCGAGAGCCGACTGAGGCGATCGGGATGCCGCATGGCAAACCACCACGCGACCATCCCTCCCCAGTCGTGGCCCACGACCGCGGCCTTGCGCTCGCCGAGTCGATCGATCAGCTGAGCCACGTCGGCCGCCAGCCGCTCGACCCGGTAGGCGCGCACGCCCGAGGGCTTGTCGGACAGGTTGAAGCCGCGCATGTCGGGCGCGACCACGCGAAAGCCCTGGCGCACCAGCACCGGGATCTGCAGGCGCCACGAGTACCAGAACTCGGGGAAGCCGTGGAGCAGCACCACCAGCGGACCTTCGCCCGCTTCGACCACGTGGAGCCGCACGTCGTCGAGCTGCACATAGTGGTGCGAGACGAAGTCGTCGTTCCACGGGATGATCTCGGGGGCGAACCGCGAGGACGAAACGGAGGGCGGGGACGAGGCGGACATCGGTCGCGCGCATTCTAAGGCGGATCGGTGGCGCGCGGGAGCGCGGCCACGGCCGCGGCCCACTCCTGCGGCGTATTGCAGCCCTCGACCACGCGAGGCTCGGGCAGCGAGGCTGCGGGGATCGCCAGCGGCGAGAGGCTGCGCACCAGCGCTCGCGCGGCCCGCTGCCCGGCGGCCAGCAAGGCCTGCGCGGCTCCACACGCGGGCTGCACCCGCACCGCCGCGCACAGCGGGTGCAGCATGGGAGTGCCGTCGTCGAGCGTGCTCTCGGGGACCACCGCGTCGTGCTCGGGATGCGCGGCCAGTCGTGCGAGCACGAAGCGCAGGTGCGCGGGCCCGAGCCACAGCGCGTCGCAGCTCGCCAAGCACGCGAGCGTCACGCCACGTCCCGCGAGCTGCTCGAGCCCTACGGCCAGCCCCGAGAGCGGCCCCTCGTGGGGGCGGTCGGCGGGATCGTCGACGCGTGCCACTCCGGGCGGGAGCGGGGGGAGCGACTGCCCCTGCGAAGCCACCACCACGATCGCGTCGAGGCCGGCGTCGCGGCCGGCCGCGAGCACCCGCAGCAGCGCCGGCCGACCCGCGACCAGGAGCCACGCCTTGTCGCTACCCATGCGCTGGGATCGCCCCCCGGCGAGCACCACCAGCCCCGCTTCGCCCGTCACGACCCACGAGGGTGGCCCACCGTCGAGCCCCCGTCGAGCCCCCCGTGTTACCGTAGCTGCCCACCAACCCCGGATCATTCGGCATGAAGCTCCGCATCCTCGACGACTCGCTGCGCTTGCGCCTCTCGCAGAGCGAGGTCCAGCAGCTGCGTACCAGCGGCCGCGTGCACGCGACCGTTCACTTCGGCCCCGGCCCCGAGCAGCAGCTCGTCTATGCGCTCGTCGTCGACCCCGAGGCCCAGCGCGTGACCGCGAGCCTCACCGATCGCGAGATCGTGGTGTACCTGCCCAAGGCCGCGGCCGAGGCTTGGGCCGAGAGCAGCGACGAGGTGGGCCTGCACGGCGAGCAGTCCTACGGTCCCGAGCAGCACCTCGACCTCCTCATCGAGAAGGACTTCAAGTGCCTCGTGGCCCGCCCCGGCGAAGAGGCCTACGACGGCTTTGCCAACCCCAAGGCCAGCTGCTGAGCGCTACGAGCCCACGATGCGCTCGGCGCCCGCGTAGACGCTGATCCGCTGCCCGCGAAGGAACGCGGCCAAGGTGATGCCGGCCCGCTTCGCGAGATCGACCGCCAGCGACGACGGGGCGGAGACCGCGGCGATCAACGGAATCCCTGCCGCGACCGCCTTCTGCACGATCTCGTACGACACCCGCCCCGACACCATCAACACATGGCCGGCGAGCGGCAGCCGACCGTGGCGCAGCGCCCAGCCCACGACCTTGTCGACCGCGTTGTGACGCCCCACGTCCTCGCGCACCGCCAGCGCCCGACCATCCCCGTCGAACAGACCGGCCGCGTGCAGGCCCCCCGTGCGCGCGAACACGGCCTGCGCCGCCTCGAGCGCCTCGGGCAGCGCGTAGAGCCGCGAGACGGCGATGCGCATGTCGTCGACCAGCGGCTCGCAGCGCAGCATCAGCTGATCGATGCTCGCCTTGCCGCACAGGCCACAGCTGCTGCTCGCATAGAGGTTCCGTCGCAGCCGCGCCCAGTCGACCTCGACGCCCTCGTGCAGCGTCACCTGCACCACGTTGCCCTCGTTGTCGGGGTCGTCGACCACCGTGCAGTGCCGCACGCTCCGCACGGCGTCGGGCCCATCGACCACGCCCTCGGTCGCCAGGAACCCGAGCACCAGCTCTTCATCATGGCCCGGCGTCCGCATCACCACGGAGACCGGTACGCCACCGATGCGGATCTCGAGCGGCTCCTCGCGCACGACCTCGTCGGTGTCTTCGTGGCTGGCTTCACCCCGCCAGCACACTCGGCGCAGCGAGACGCGAGGGTCGTCGGGGTCGAGATCCATGGAGCGACTTGGGTGGAGCCTAGCACCTCGCGGTTTGCGGACATCGGGGTCGGGGTGCCACCCACGCCACGGTCCACGAGAAAAACGCACCTCCCACCAAAATTCGTTCGTGACCTCGCGCTTGAAATTAGGGTACGGACCGCTGGGGGCTTGGGTCCTCAGCTCGACGGCACGCCGTACCCCACCCGCCACGGACACGGAAACGCGCTCGTGGAATTCGTGGTCGCACAGGCCGATCCTGGGTCTCCCACATCGAGGCGTGGCCGCGAGCACCCACAGGAGTGGCTCGATGGCCGTGGGTCCGACAAGCCCCAGGGTGTCACAGCCCCCGCTCCGAAAAGCCGTCGTAGGGCGGTCTAGCTGCCGTTTCTTGGCCATTGCGCACACACAACCACATTGATCACTCGTCATGGATTTGCGTAGAGTGACCCTGCCTGCTGCGGTGTGCGTCGACGGGTTTGGCAAGACGCCGCCGAGGCCGAGCGCTGGGCGCTCGAATCAAGAATTTCATCCTATGTGGCCACCGATGAACGGTGTGCCCACCACTTCCGGGGAGCGTTTGACGATGTACGTGCGCAAGAACATGAAGACGCTGGGGCTCGGCACCATGGCGGCCGGCCTGAGCTTGTTGGCGATTTCCGCTTGTGGCACCGGCGATGACGACAAGGGGGACTGCGTCTCGAACGAGCAGTTCTTCAAGGAAGAGATCTACGTCAAGACGCTCGCCGTCAAGTGCCTCGCCTGCCACAACTCCAACGGTGCGGCCAAGGACACCAGCTTCATCCTTCGCGGATCGGAGTGGGGCCCGGACTACCTCGAGCAGAACCTCGAGGTGTTCACCCAGATGTCGCGCCTCCAGTACGACGGCGTGCCTTGGGTGCTGGCCAAGCCCACCGAGAGCGTCAGCCACGGCGGCGAGCTCCAGTTCGCGAAGGACAGCGACGAGTACAACCGCTTCTCCGAGATGGTCGCGCGCATCGGCGACCCGGTCGTCTGTGACGACGTCAACGTGACCGAGGAGTTCTTCGACGGCGTCGAGCTGCTCGACGAGGTCGCCACCCTGCGCAAGGCGAGCCTCGCCCTCGTGGGTCGCCTGCCCACCATCGAAGAGGAGCAGCTGGTCCGCGACGGAGGCTTCGACGCGCTCGACACGGTGCTCGACGACATGATGACCGACGAGGTCTTCTACGATCGCCTCATCGAGATCTACAACGATCACTTCCTCACCGATCGTTACTACCCGAACACCCGCGCCACCGACCTGCTCGGCGGCCTCTCCGACGAGAACGACAACCCGATCTACCCGGAGATGTTCTGGTACGAGAACCTCCCCGAGGAGGACATGCTCATCGCCGAGGAGTTCGCCAACAAGGGCCTCTCGCGGCAGTCGCTCGAGCTCATCGCCTACGTGGTCCGCAACGAGCTGCCCTTCACCGAGATCCTCACCGCCGACTACACGATGGTGAACCCGTTCTCGGCGCGGAGCTTCGGTGTGAGCCCCACCTTCGAGACGGGCGCGTACGACGAGTTCGTGCCGGCGAAGATCCCGGGCATCCCCCACGCGGGCGTGCTGACCAACTCGGTCTTCATGAACCGGTTCCCCACCACGGACACCAACGTCAACCGGCACCGCGCGCGCATGGTCTTCCAGATGTTCCTGGCGACCGACGTGCTGCGGCTCGGCGAGCGACCGCTGGTGGGCGCCACCGATGGCCTGCCCGACAACCCCACGCGCGAGGCCGCGGCCTGCAACATCTGCCACAACGTCATCGATCCGATGGCCGGCGCGCTGCAGAACTGGAACGTCGCCGGGTACTACGCCCCACGGGCCACCTGGTACCCCGAGATGCTCCCGCCCGGCTTCGGTGACGCCGTCATGCCCGTCAGCGAGAAGCAGCGGGCCGAGCAGTGGCTGGCCCAGCAGCTGGTCGCCGACCCGCGCTTCGCCATCGCCCCGGTCCACATCCTCTTCAAGGGCCTCTCCGGCCAAGAGCCGCTGCGCGAGCCCTCCGACGTCAACGACGAGCACTACCTCCAGAAGATCCGCGCCTTCGACGTGCAGTCCAAGGTGTTCCAAGAGATCGCCATCGAGTTCGCCGACAACAACTTCAACCTCAAGACCGTCGTCAAGGCGATCGTCAAGACCCCGTACTACCGCGCGGCGAATGCCTCCGGGCTCACGCCCGAGCGCGAGGCCGAGCTCGCCGAGGTGGGCACGGGCCGCCTGCTCACGCCCGAGCAGCTGCATCGCAAGGTGGAGACGATCACCGGCCAGCCCTGGCGCAACGGCAACACGAACTTCCTCCTCAGCGAGAACGAGTATCTGATCTTCTACGGCGGCATCAACTCCGACGACGTCACCCAGCGCATCACCGAGCCCAACGGGATCATGGCCAACGTGGCCACCCGCATGGCCAACGAGATGGCTTGCTGGACCGTCGCGGCCGACTTCGCCAAGGATCCGTCCGAGCGCAAGATGTTCCCGTTCGTCGAGGTGGGCTTCGAGCCGCTCGACCTCAACGGCTTCGAGGTTGCAGGAGCCTCGGCCGCCATCAGGGCCAACATCCAGTACCTCCACCAGCGCTTGCTGGGCGAGTTCGTCGACCTCAACGACCCCGAGATCGACCGCACGTACCAGCTGTACCTCGACGTGTGGAAGGACGGCCGCGACAAGCTGGGCCTCGCGCCCGAGGCCGGCGGCTACCCGGGGCAGCTGCCCGGCGCCTGCGCGGCCACGGTCGACTACTGGACGGGAGAGCCGCTCCCCGAGGAGCGCCAGATCGTCGTCGACGACACCTACACCATTCGGGCCTGGATGGCCGTCACCAGTTACCTGCTTGCCGACTACCGGTTCCTGCACGAGTAGGCCGTAACGGAAGAAGAAGGAGATCAAGACAATGGATCGCCGTGACTTTCTAAAGATCGCTTCCGCTGCCGGACTCTCGGTCGTCTCACCCGTCGTATACGGTGAGAAGGGCCTCATCGAGCCTCCTCGCAGCAGCTCCGCCCCGTACGAGGGCACCCTGTTCCTGTTCATCAACGCGAGCGGCGGCTGGGACCCCACCAGCCTGTGCGACCCCAAGGGCGCTGCGTTCGTCGATGACCCGAACCGCATGAACAACTACCTCACCGACGAGATCGGTCAGGCAGGCAACCTGCGCTACGCCCCGATGGGCGGAAACCAGGCGTTCTTCGACAAGTACTACGACCGCACGTTGGTGGTGAACGGCATCGACATGCTCACCAACGGCCACGACCAGGGCAACCGCCACACGTGGTCGGGGCGGCTGGCCGAGGGCTACCCCTCGATGGCCGCGTTCTTCGCCGCTTCGTTCGGCGTGTCGCAGCCGCTGGCGTTCCTCACCTTCGGGGCCTACTCGGAGACCGCGGGTCTGGTCGCCCGCACCCGCTCGGGCAACATCAACGTGCTCCAGCGGCTGGCCTACCCCTCGCGCCAGAACCCCGACGACGAGCTGTCGGCGTTCCACAATCCGGCGGCCGAGGAGTTCATCCAGCGCGCCCAGCGGGACCGCGAGGTCGCGCTGCTCGAGACCCAGGGGCTGCCCAAGATCCGCGAGGCGATGTCGACCCTGTTCACCTCGCGCTCGGGCTCCAATGAGCTGCGTCGTCTCACCGAGTACCTGCCCGAGACGTTCTCGAACAACCCGATCGGCGAGCAGGCTCAGCTGGCGATCGCTGCGTTCCGGGCGGGCGTGTGCGTCTCGGCCAACCTCAGCATGGGCGGCTTCGACACTCACGGCGACAACGACAACCAGCAGGCCGCGCGCCTGCAGACCATGCTCGAGGGCATCGACGTGCTGTGGTCCGAGGCCGAGCAGCACGGCGTCGCCGACCGCGTGTTCGTGGCGGTGGGCTCGGACTTCGGCCGCTCGCCGGGCTACAACGACGGCAACGGCAAGGACCACTGGCCCGTGTCGAGCATGATGTTCATGGGCAAGGGCGTCACCGGCAACCGCGTGGTCGGCTCGAGCACCTACCGGCACGAGGTGATCGGCGTGAACCTCGACACCCTCCAGCCCGACGAGTCGCCCGACGCCAAGCACATCGAGCCCGGCAACATCTGCCAGGCGATCCGCAAGCTGGCGGGCGTGCAGGACTCGGAGCTCTCGGCGATGTTCCCCATCGAGAACCAGGACATCCCCCTGTTCGGCTAGCGCCACGCGCACGGAAGGCCGCGAGATCCCCAAAGCGGCCTCCCCACCTGGCTCCTGCACCCCCTCGTGCAGGAGCCATTCTTCTTGGTTGCGGACGCTCCGCCGGCCCCGCGCTCGGTCCTGGTATGATCGAGGGCTAGCTCCCGCATGGGCTGGCTCCCGAATGGGCTACCTCTTCCTCATCGCCGCTGGTTGGGCCGCCTACGGCATCTTCCACATGCTCCGCTCGGGGCGTGAGAACCAGCGCTACCTCATCGCGGGGCGCGACGAGCCGCCGCTACGCACCGAGCACCTCAGCCCCTCGCTCGCCCGCCTGGCCGAGGACACGCGACTGCTGCGGGTCAGCCTCGATGCCCCCGTGCGGCAGGTGCGGGAGCTCCGGGTCGGCGACCTCGACGCCGCGAGCTCCGAGGACCTCGATGGCTTCGACAACATGTTGCTGACGATCAGCCGCCAGCTCGGCGAGTGGCTGTCGATCGTCGACCAGCTGCCTCCTACCGACGCGGCTTCGCTCCAGGACATGGGGCTCAGCGGCGAGCCGATCCGCACCGTGCTCGTCCGCGAGGGCTGGACCTTCGATCGCAAGCACCTGCGCGGCCCCGGGGGACCCCTCGATCAGCGGATCTCACACGTCATCGCGGAGCTCCAGCGGTTCGAGTCGCAGCTCCAGACCTCGCGGCGCGTGTATCGCTAGCCGCCGCTCGGCCCGCCGCT
>JBFIJN010000202.1:0-15023 GCA_041600735.1 Nannocystaceae bacterium | reverse complement strand
GAGTCCGACGTGATCGAGACCAACCTGCGTCCGTTCGTCGTGGACAACGAGCGCGGCGAGTGGGTCGCCATGCGTCGTGGGTCGCACGCGGTGCGGGTGGGCCCGACCACGCCCAGCGGCCGCGCCGCAGCGATCCTCGAGCTCCCCGACGGAGATCCGGAGACGGTGGGCGAGGGCACGCCGCCGTGGGTAGAGCTCGAGGTCGTGGTGCGCAGCCGCGACGCACGGCGCTTCTCGGCGTGGTCGCAGCTGCTCGCCGACGAGGGCCTCTCGGTGATCACCGACATCGACGACACGATCAAGATCACCAATGTGCTCGACCACCGCGAGATGCTGGCCAACACGTTCTTGCGGCCGTATCGCGCGGTCGCGGGCATGGCCGAGGCCTACCAGCGCTACGCGGACCAGGGCGTTGCGTTCCACTACGTGTCGGCCTCGCCGCTGCCGCTGCTGGGGGCGCTCACCGAGATGGCCGCTCGCGAGGGCTTCCCCCGCGGCTCGCTCGCGCTGCGCCCGTTTCGCTGGAGCGATGGCACCGCGCTCGATCTGCTCGACCCCTCGGAGAGCTACAAGACCGTGAACATCGCGGCGATCCTCGCCTCGTTCGAGCGTCGCGCATTCGTGCTGATCGGCGACACCGGCGAGCGCGATCCGGAGATCTACGCCGGCATCGCCCGCCGCTTCCCCGCTCGCGTGCGTGCGATCTATCTGCGCGATCCCGTGGCCGGCGGCACCCCGGGCGTGCGGGCGCGGCTCGAGGCCACGTTCGAGGGGCTGCCGCGCTCGCTCTGGCACGTGATCGTCGATGGCACCGGCCTGCCGGCCACGCTGTGAGCGCCGCGTGGCGGCTCAGCGGGCGTCGAGGTGCTCGAGGACCGCGGCGCGCCAAGCGTCGGGCACCTCGATCGGGATCGTGTGCCCCGCGTCGGCGAAGCCGAGGTGACGCGCGCCCATGAGCTCGGCCAGCCCCTGCACCTCGGCGGGGGGCGCGAGCCGATCGAGCGCGCCGCCCATCACGAGCGCGGGGCAGCGCACGCGCTCGGCCAGCGCGCGCGTGGCCCACGGCGAGCCCTCGGGGGGGCGCAGCGTGTGGAGGAACAGCGCCTGGATCCCCGCGAAGGAATTGCGCTGCACGACGGCCGCGACCATCGGCTCCACCAGGTTCGCGTGCTTCTCGAGGTACGTCGGCCCGACGATGTCGGCCAAGCTGATGCGGGCGAGGGCCTCGAGGTCGCCCGTCTTCAGCGCCGCGATCCAGCCCTCGACGATCAGTCGCCCCACGATGCCGCGGTCGCTTCCCACCCCGGACAGCACCAGCCGCCGCACCAGCTCGGGCCGCGTCGCGGCGATGGCCAGGCTCACGCGACCGCCAAACGAGAATCCGCAGAGGTCGAGCGGCGTGGGCAGCCCCAGCGCCTGCACGAGCGCGGCGAAGTCCTCCACGTGGCGAGCGAGGTCCGCCGAAGCGATCGAGAGCTCGGTGGAGCCCTGTCCGCGGGCTTCGTAGGCGACCACCGTGCGCGTGGCCGAGAGCGGGCGGAGCTGGCCGCCCCAGCTCGAGATCGTCTGCGTCATGCCGCCGATCAGCACCAGCGGCGGGCGGGCGATCCCGGGCGGGGCGGGGCGGAGATCGTAGCGAATGCGACCCTCCGCACCGGGGCCGGCCACGGGATCGGGGATCGTTGCGAAGCCGGGCACGGCCGCGAGTTAGCACAGCGGCCTCGGGTCTGCATGGCAGCGGCGCCTCCACAGATGCGCATCGGCTTACGCACCGCGAGCACCAATCGGTATGCTCGGCAGTCTCGCGGCTCCACCAACATCGTTCCGAGAGTCATCTGCGCTACACGACGGTGTTGGTGTCCCAGCACTGCATCGAAAGTGCACACGATGATTGACGAGGCCCACCTCGGCCTCTATGGTGCTCCGAGGTCGGCACCTGTTCTCATCGGGGGATGAGAAAAGAGACGGTGTTGGCCCACGGGGGGGATGATGGATGGACGACGGGGGATTCTCGTCCTCGTTGGGATGACTGCGTTGTGGGGCTGCGGGCCAGCCGACGACGCATATTTCGACGACGGCGACTTGGTGTTTCGCTCCGACGATGGAGGCGTGCCTGCACCCTCCGGTCGTCCCAGCGGGGGCGGCTGGATCAGCAACGGCCTCGAGGATCCCGAAGCTAGCGGCGTGGATCCGAGCTACGCGCTGTCGAGCGCAGAGGGCCTCTCGCCCGCGATGGGGTTGCTCACCGACCCCGGCCGGCTGGGCACGGCCCAGTACCTGGTCGAGTGCGCGCTGCCCCATGGCCGCAGTGTGAGCAAGACCGTCGATGACGAGGTCGTGGTCTTGCACGGCCTACTGGGCCTCGCGCCACAGTGGGAGACCGGGCCGTGCGACGAGGACTGCCAGGAGTGGGTCTCGGCCTGCTTGCTTGCGCGCACCAACGCCTCGGGTCAGCTCGTGCAAGTGTGGTTCAAAGGGGACCACGAGGCGATCGGCTGGGACGCTCCCCAAGGTGCGCTGTTCGAGGCCGGCTTCTTCGGCAATCTGTTCGCCGACCCGCTCGACCAGCACTACTGCAAGGGCACGGGCAAGGGGATGACCGCCGCGCGACGCGAGGGGCGAACCTGCTCCTCGGGCAACGATTGCGACTTCGTGAAGCACAGCAAGTGCTTCGCGGACGATCTCTGTGCGCGGGTCGGGCCCAACGCCGACGTGCCCGCCGATTGCACGGTGGATGACGCGTCATTGCACACGATCGCGACCTATGTAGTGCCCTAGCGGCCGAAATCGTGAGCCCTCCGGCCGCACGAAAATGGTCCCGCCTTGGGACGCTTGGCCGCTCGAGGGTGCCAAGATGGGAGGACCCGGGTCAGGGGCTCCCCGACCGTCCTATATTGTCGAGCTTGGACTTCCCCGACCGAGAGCTCCCGACCCGGGAGCTGCGCAAGGACGCGCCCGCCGACGCCGGCGCGGCGATCGAGGGCGGCTCCGAGGCGATGATGAGCGAGGAGCCGCTCGACGACGCGCCCGACCAGGAGCTCGTCCACGGCGAGGACGTGGGGCGCTACTCGGTGCGGGGCTGCCTCGGGCGCGGCGCCATGGGGGTGGTCTACGAGGCCTACGATCCGCAGCTCGATCGCAACGTGGCGCTCAAGCTGCTGCGACGAGGTCGCGGATCGGTGGAGGGGGATCTGCGGCTGCTTCGCGAGGCGCAGACGCTCGCCAAGCTCAAGCACCCCAACGTGGTCGCGGTCTACGACGCGGGGCTGACCAACCACGGGGTGTTCCTCGCGATGGAGCTGCTCTCGGGCAAGACCGTCAACCAGTGGCTCGAGCAGCAGCCGCGCAGCGTGGCGGAGATCCTCGCGGTGTTCCGCGCGGCGGGGCGCGGGTTGGTGGCGGCGCACGAGGCCGGCGTGGTGCACCGGGATTTCAAGCCCTCCAACGTGCTGGTCGAGGACGATGGCTCGGTCCGCGTGCTCGACTTCGGGCTCGCGCACCTGGATGAGTCGCAGGCGCAGGGCGACGAGCCCACCGCCGATCGAGCGCGGGTGGACGCGGGCCCGCGCGAGGTGTTCGCCACCGAAGAGGGGCTGGTCCTCGGTACGCCTGCGTTCATGGCCCCCGAGCAGATCGGGGGCGATCGAGGCGACCATCGCAGCGAGCAGTTCGCGTTCGCGATGTCGCTCTACGTTGCGCTCTACAAGCGCTCGCCGCTCGCGGGCGCAACGTATGAAGAGCGCCGCGAGAACATGACGCGGGGGCTGCAGGTTCCCGATCGAGATCTCGAGCGCAGCGCCAGCGGAGAGCGGGTCTCGGCGCGGATCCGCCAGACGATCATGCGCGGGCTGGCCAGCAACCCCGCCGATCGCTTTGGCTCGATGGCTGAGCTGCTGGCGTGCCTCGACGAGCCCAGAGGCCACGGACGGCTGATCTCCGTCGTGGGCTTCACCCTGCTCGCGGGCTTCGGGGTAGGGGCCGTGGTGTTCGACGAGCCGAGCGAGGGGCCGTGCTTCGATCCGGTGGCCGCGCTCGAGGGCACCTGGGGTCCGGCCGACCACGCGGCGATCCGCTCGGCGTTCGCGGCCGACGAGGTGGCGGCCTCGCTGCCCCGCGTAGAGGCGCAGCTCGATGCCTACGCGGGTGCGTGGGTCGAGATGTACGAGAGCTCGTGCCGGGCCACGTTCATCACGCGTCGGCAATCGGAGCGGCTGTTCGATCAGCGCATGCGATGCCTCGAGCGGCGCCGCAATCGACTGCGCGGGGCCATCGACGCGCTGCTGGAGGCCGAGACCTCCGCGACGCTCGTCGAGCGCACGATCGTCGCGTTCAAGCTGCCGGGGCTCGAGGCCTGCGCCGACCTCGAGGCGGTGGCCGCCGAGCAGCCGCTGCCCGACGACCTCGCGCTGCGCGAGCGCGTGGTCACGCTGCGCGAGAGCCTGGATCGGATCGACACGCACTACGAGACCGGTGCGATCGGGCGCGGCATCGAGGAGGCGAGCGCCGCGGTGGCGACGGCCCGGGAGCTCGATCATCCGCCGGTGCTCGCCGAGGCGCTGGTCTCGCTGGGTCGCGGGCAGAACGAGGGCGCCTCGGCCAAGGATGCCGAGGCCACGCTGCGCGAGGCGGTCGTGGTCGCGGCCCGCGCCCGAGATGCCCACACCGAGGCCGTCGCGTGGATCGAGCTGCTGTTCAGTCACGTGCGTCAAGGCCAGGCCGAGGTGGGCGTCGCCCAAGAGCTGGCCGCGCGCGCGGCCGTGGAGCGCGCGCACGACGAGGTGCTGCGCAGCTGGCTGCTCAACAATCTGGGGGTGCTGTACAGCGAGCGCGACGACCCCGAGCGCTCGCGCGACTACTTGCGGCAGGCGCTGGAGGCCAAGCAGCGCACGCTCGGGGTCGGTCACGTGGACGTGGGCGTCTCTTGGTACAACCTCGGCAATTCGCTCGCCGACTTCGACCTGCACGAGCCCGCTCGCGAGGCGTTCGAGCAGGCGCGGACGATCTTCGCCGAGACCGTGGGCGAGGGCCACCCGATGTACCAGTACGTCAAGAGCGGCCTGTGCCGAGTGGAGCGCGCGCAAGGCCACGCCGAGACCGCGGTCGTCCTGTGCGGCGAGGTGCTGGAGTACCTCGAGGCCTCGCACCCGGCTCCGATGTGGCTCAGCAACGTTGGCTTCACGCTCGCCCGGGCCCAGTGGGATGCGGGGCACCCCGAGCAGGCGCACCGCACCGCGCGGGAGGCCCGGCGCCACGCCCCGGACAATCCGGTGCTGCGTCAGCGCATCGACGCCTGGCTCGAGAGCCACGGGGGTGGAGCGCCCGCGCCCGGGTCGAGCGAGGCGCTCGGGCCCAGCGACCGCGGCCCGCTCTCCGACTGACGTGCGCGTGGCTCAGGGCCACGGTTCTTCGGGATCGCGATCGTCGTCACAGACCGCGCGCGGCAGGCTGCACCCGCTCTCGCCGGCGGTGCGAGCCGCATCGACGCACGCCTGGCAGCCGCTGGGGACCTCGCGGCACGCGTCTTCGCAGGCCGTCTCGGCGCAGTGCACCAGCGCGCCGAACAAGCGGATCGTGGTCGCGTCCGTGCGGCCAAAGCACTTGTCGGCACACTCGAAGGACTGGGACAGATCGCACCCTCCCAGGCACGACTCCAGCCCCGTGCACGTGAGCTGCTTGTTCTCGCCTGGATCGACGCACCAGCAGCTGTGCTGCCCCGTGCCCGTGACCACGCACGAGAAGTTCGTCAGGCTGCCGCACACGGCGGGGCAGTCGACCTCGCGCAGGATCCCGTCGACCGGGTCACAGCTGGCGACCGCGTCTTGATCCAGGCAGCGATCGTCGACCGCGATCTCGCACGGTCCAGCGTCCGCGGTGCCCCCGGAGCTGGTACTGCCCGCCGCCGTGTCGGTGCCCGTGCCCGTGCCGGTCGCCCCCGGCTCGGACTCCAGCTCGCGGAAGAAGTCGCAGCCCGCGCCCCCCAAGCCGAGCGCGATCAGGACCATCACGGGCCACCTCGTCGATCTTCGCAGGCGCATGGCCCATGGAACGCTCAATCGGGGAACGACCCAAATTTCTGGCGAGCATTCGCGCGTGGTATCTCGGCCCGCGACGCGAAAACCGGCTATGCTCGGGCCTCGGATACCCATGGCCGAGCCCCCTGCACAGCACAACCGCGGCGATGAGGTCCAGGCGCGGCTCGGCGCGCTCGAGCTCCGCTCCGAATTCCACGCGAGGACCATGGAAGAGCTAGACAACGTGGTGCGCGAATTTGCCGAGCGGGTGTCACGGCTCGAGCGCGAGCTCAAGGAGCTGCGAGCCCAGCTCGAGCGGCTCAGCAGCGGTGACGACGACGAGGACGAGGACGACGACGAGGACAGCGTCGGCGCCGAGTCCGCGATGATCCTCCCGTGACCTCCCCGTGAACCAGAGCAAGCTCTCGTTTCGCGCTCCGCCGCCGCAGCGCCCCACCGTGTGGTCGGTGGGGCAGGTGGTGCGGGGCGCCAATCATGCGCTCGAGCAGCGCTTCTCGGTGCTGTGGGTGGAGGGCGAGCTCACCAACCTCAAGCTCGGCGCGAGCGGCCATGCCTTCTTCACGCTGGTCGACGACGAGGCGGCGCTGCCGGTCGCGATGTGGCGCAGCAGCGTGGAGCGGCTGCGCTTTCGCCTCGAGAACGGGCAGGCGCTGCGCGTGCAGGGGCGGCTCGGGATCTTCGCCAAGCAGGGGCGCTTTCAGATGTACGCCGAGCGAGCCGAGCCGGCGGGGCTGGGCGCGCTCATGCTCGAGCTCGAGCAGCGCAAGGCTCGGCTCGCGGCCGAGGGCTTGTTCGACCTCGAGCGCAAGCGCCCGCTCCCGCGCTGGCCGCGGGTGATCGGCGTGGTCACTTCGGCCCATGGCGCGGCGATCCACGACATCGTCGAGGTCGCCCGTCGCCGCTGCCCCAGCCACATCGTGCTCGCCTCGGCCGTGGTGCAGGGGCCCGATGCCCCGCGCTCGCTGGTGCGCGCGCTGCAACGCGTGCAGCGGTGGCCCGGGGTGGCGGTGGTGATCCTCGGTCGCGGCGGGGGCTCGGTGGAAGACCTGTGGGCGTTCAACGACGAGCGCCTCGCCCGGGCGGTGGCCGCCTGTCCGGTGCCGGTGGTCTCGGCGGTGGGGCACGAGGTCGACGTCTCGATCTGCGATCTGGTGGCCGACGTGCGCGCGGCCACGCCCTCGCATGCGGCCGAGCTCGTGGTGCCCGATCTCGGCGTGGTCCAGCAGCGCCTCGATGCGCTGACGCGTCGCTTGGCGCGGGCGCTGGAGCGCAGCACCCTCGACGAGCGCGCGCGCCTCGAGGCGGCGCGAGCCCGGCTCCACGGCGCGGGCCTGCGCCTGCCGCAGCAGCCTCGCGAGCGGCTCGAGGCGCTCGAGCGGCGGCTGCACGCCCACGACCCTCAGCGTCGCCTCGCTCGCGATCGGCGGCGGCTCGAGGGCCTCGTCACCCGCCTGCGCACGGCCGCGCACGAGCTGGTGCCGGGCGTGCGCCGTCGGCTCGATGGGCTCGACCGTCGCCTGGTGGCCGCGGGGTCCGCGACCCCACGGCGCGCACGACTGCGGCTGGCCCGGGCCGCGGGGGCGCTGCAGGCCCTCTCCCCGCTCGGGGTGCTCGAGCGCGGCTACGCGGTGGTGACCGACGCGAGCGGGCAGGCGATCACGCGCGCCGCCCAGGTGGCGGAGGGCGACACGGTCGCGGTCCGGCTGCATCGGGGGCGGCTGCACGCGCAGGTGACTCGCCGGGAGCCCGAGGACGACGACTAGCACGCTGCTCGCCCCGCCCGCGCAACCTCGCTAGGCTTCGCTCGCCATGATCGAGCTCTTGTCCAACCCCGAGGCGTGGGTGTCTCTGCTCGTGCTCTCCGTGATGGAGATCGTGCTGGGCATCGACAACATCGTGTTCATCACGATCCTGTGCGGGAGGCTGCCCGAGGAGCGGCAGCTGGCGGGGCGACGCATCGGGCTCGCGGTCGCGCTGATCTCCCGGCTTGCGCTGTTGTCGGTGCTCTCCTGGGTGATGCACCTCGAGAACACGCTCTTCACGCTGGTGATCCCGTGGTCGGGGCGCGACCTCATCCTGGCGTTCGGCGGGCTGTTCCTCCTCTACAAGGCCACCCGCGAGATCTACGACAACGTGGAGCGGCCCGAGGAGCACGGGGTCTCGCTCGGCTCCGACGCGGCGACGAGCGTCAAGGCCGTCAAGGCGAGCTTCGCCGGGATCATGGTGCAGGTGATGATCCTCGACATCGTGTTCTCGCTCGACTCGGTGATCACGGCGGTGGGCATGGCCAAGCACATCGAGGTGATGGTGGTCGCCATGCTGATCGCGGTCGGCGTGATGATGGTGTTCGCCGGCCCGATCGGCGACTTCATCCAGGCGCACCCGTCGGTGCGGGTGCTGGCGCTCTCCTTCTTGGTGCTCATCGGCGTGATGCTGATCATCGAGGGCACCGGGGGGCACGTGTCCAAGGGCTACATCTACTCGGCGATGGGCTTCTCGCTGCTCGTCCAGATGCTCAACATCCGCATGGACGCCAAGCGCCAGCGCCTGCTCGCGAGGAGCGAGCCCGCGTGAGCCTTCCGCTCGCGCTGGCTTTCGGGGTGCTGGGCGATCCCGTGTCGCACTCGCGCTCGCCGGCCATGCACGGCGCGGCCTTTGCTGCGCTGGGGCTGCCCCATCGCTACTTCGCGTTCCATGTCACCCCGGCGGCCCTGCCCGCGGCGCTGGCGGGCGCCCGCGCGCTGGGGCTCGGCGGGCTCAACCTCACCGTCCCCCACAAGCAGGCGGCGGTGGCCCTGGTCGATGCGCTCGCGCCCGAGGCGGAGCGGATCGGGGCGATCAATACGGTCTGCCGCGAGGGCGAGCGGCTCGTGGGGCACAACACCGATGGCGTGGGGTTCCTCGCGGGCCTGGGCGAGCTGCCCGGGGCGGGACCCACGAGCGCGGTCGTGCTGGGCTCGGGCGGGGCGGCGCGAGCGGTCGTCGACGCGCTGGCTCACCAGGCCCGCGCCGAGGTGGCGTGGGTCAGCCGGCGGCCGGACGCGCTTCCCTCGGGGCCCTGGCACCCGAGCGGCTACGCCGCGCTGTCGCAGCTGCTGGCCGGGGCCGATCTGCTGGTCAACGCCACCACCGTGGGGATGAAGGGCGGGCCCGCCTCGTTCGATGTGCCCGTCCCGGTCGAGCGGCTACCGGCGGGCGCTCGCGTGGTCGACCTCGTCTACGGAACCCCCGAGCCCGAGCCGGGCGGCCCCGAGGGGCTCGTCGCCGCGGCCCGGCGCGCCGGCCTCGCGGCCCAGGACGGGCGACCCATGCTGCTGTGGCAGGGCGTACGCGCGCTCGAGCAGTGGCTCGCGATGTCGCTCGGGCCCGACGTCGTGCAGGTCATGCGAGCGGCGCTCGAGGGCTAGCCGCCTCGCAGTGCTGACGAAGTGTTCAGGTATCCGCCCCCCGAGAGGGGCTCCACCAGCCCGACCCGCGAGTAAATCGCCGCTTTCTTGCTCGGATGGATCGGGTCCGATAGGCCGGGTTTCACGACCCTTCGCGCGATGCCTCCGCGTCGCCCATGTCGAGGGTCGAGAGCAACACCATGGCGCACTTCGAGCTCGACGACTGCTTCCCGGATCAGGCCAAAATCATCGTGATCGGCGTCGGTGGTGCCGGCGGAAATGCCGTCAACACCATGATCGAGCACCACGTCGAAGGCGTGGAGTTCGTCGCGGCCAACACCGACGTGCAGGCGCTGGACAAGAATTCCGCGCCGACGCGCATCCAGCTGGGCTCGGGGATCACCCGCGGCCTGGGTGCCGGGGCCAACCCCGAGCGGGGTCGCGAGGCCGCGCTCGAGAGCGTGGCCGAGCTGTCCGCCGTGCTCAAGGGCGCCGACATGGTGTTCGTGACCGCGGGCATGGGCGGCGGCACGGGAACCGGGGCCGCTCCCATCGTCGCCCAGGTGGCGCGCGAGTGCGGGGCGCTCTGCGTCGGCGTCGTCACCAAGCCGTTTCGCTTCGAGGGTCGCCGTCGCGGTCGCATGGCCGACCTCGGCATCGAGGCGCTCGAGCGCTCGGTCGACACCCTCATCACGATCCCCAACGATCGCTTGCTCGACGTCACGAGCAACAGCACCAGCCTGCTCGAGTCGTTCAAGCTCGCCGACGAGGTGCTCCAGCACGCCACGCAGGGCGTCTCCGATCTCATCACGATCCCGGGCATCATCAACGTCGACTTCGCCGACGTGCGCACGATCATGTCGGGCCAGGGCCGCGCGCTGATGGGCATGGGCATCGCGAGCGCCGAGGGCCGGGCGGTCGCCGCGGCGCAGCAGGCGATCAACAGCCCGCTGCTCGAGGACGTCACGATCGAGGGCGCCAAGGGCATCCTCATCAACATCACCTCCGGGCCCGATCTCAAGCTCCACGAGGTCGAAGAGGCCGCCTCGCTGATCCAAGAGGCGGCGCACGAGGACTGCAACATCATCTTCGGCGCGGTCATCGACCACAACATGGGCGAGGCGCTGCGCATCACGGTGATCGCCACCGGCTTCGACCAGCACCAAGTGGCCGAAGAGGCGCTCGAGGAGGCGATCAAGACCCACAGCGGGCGCCGTCGTCAGTCGCAGCAGCTGTTCGCGACCGGCATGCTCGGGCCCGCCGGACGCACCGAGGTGGTCACCCCCCGTCCCTCGGCTGCGGTGCCCTCGCGGCAGTCGGGCTTGTTCACCAACAACCAGCTCGGCACTCCGGCGGCCGCCTCCTCCTCGGGCAAGGGCCCGCGACCGCAGGTGCCCGTCGCGGGCGAGGCCACGGCCAGCTCGCGGCGGCCCGCACCCAGCCCCACCAACTCGCACGTCGGTTGGAATCGGGTCGAGGCCGCTCCGCCCGCCGATCCCTCCGAGATCCCCGCGTTCCTGCGCCGTCGCGGCGAGGACAACGGCTACGCACGCTGAGCTCGTCGCGAGCTTCGAACGAGAAGAAGGCGGCTCCCCTCGGGGAGGCCGCCTTCCTCGCGTTTCGATCGCGAGGGCCGAAGCCCTCGATCGCTCACAGATCGTAGGGGCGCACGGTGCCGCGCTTGTTGCCGTTGGCACGCGCGACGGCGGCCTCGAGCAGCTCGTGGACCTTGTCGGAAATGGCCTGGACGAGCTCGCCGTCGCTGCGCAAGCCGGCTTCGCGGATCACGTCCTTGACCTTCGATCCGACGACCACGACCTCGCGGGCCTTCTTGGCTGGGGCTGCTGCTGCTTTCTTCTTGCTGGACTTCGCCATGGGGTTCTCCTCGCGGGACGAGTTGTTCGGTAACGGTCGATGCGGCGCTCCCGGAGACGCCGCGCGGGCGATCATAGGCGAGCCCGATCGCGTGGCAAGACCAGATCTCCCGAATTCGGGCGAATTCCGGGCTGCCGCGCCGCCGAGGGTCGGCCGGCGATCGGCTCGCGGGTTGGCGATGCGGTGCCGGGTCGCGGTGAAGCGCCACAGTCTGGTGTTTTCTTGCGTTGAATCTCAGACGGGGCTATTCCCGAATTCGGGCCGCTAACGCCCTTGGGACGCGATTCTCGTGCATCTTTCACGCCTAGCCAGCCGCCTCGGCCGGCGCCGCCAAGCCCCCTCCAAGGTGGCCAATCGACGTCGCCAGGGCACCGGACCGGCCCCGCGCGCGAGCGCGGCGAGCTCGGTGCAGACCGCCGCGCGAGGCCCCGCGAGCGGCTCGATCGGCGGCCGCCTGCGCCGAGGAGCCCGCGCGGAGCGGGAGATCGGCAGCCGGGCCGGCAGTGCCGGAGCGACGCCGCCGGGGTCCGGCTGGGGTCGTCGCGCGCTCTACATGGGGCTGCGCCTGGGCATCGCCGGGTCGCTCGCCTGGGGAATCTTGGTCGGGGTGCGCGAGGGCTACGCCTACGCGACCACCTCGCCGCGCTTCGAGGTGCGGGGCTTGGTCTACCAGACCACGCCGCATGTCGATGATCTGCGCCTGCGCGAGCTGCTGGCGCTGTCGCCCGGTACCAACATCCTCTCGCTCGATCTCGAGGGGCTCGCCGCACAGGTGGTCGAGGACCCGTGGGTCGCGAAGGCCTCGGTGGTGCGCGTGCTGCCCGACAGCCTGCACGTGACGGTCGAGGAGCACGAGCCCAAGGCGGTGATGCTGCTCGCGGGGCGGCTCATGCTCGTCGACGCCGAGGGCAATGCGTTCAAGCGACTCGAGCCCGGCGAGCGCGATCGCCTGCCCGTGCTCACCGGCTTCGACGACCCGGCGCTGCTCGGGGATCCCGAGGCGCTGCGCGAGCGCGTGCAGCGGGGCCTGCAGGCGCTCGATGCCTACCGCTCCAAGCTGCGCCCGCGGCTGTCCGAGCTGCACGTGGGCGACTTTGGCGAGGTCACGCTCTACACCGCCGAGCTCGGCACCCAGCTGCGACTGGGCCGCGGCGACGTGGAGCCTGCGCTCGCGCGCTTCGATGCGCTGCGCGCCGCGCTCGGCGAAGAGGCCGAGAAGCTCGCGCTGGTCCACCTCGATGGCGAGCGCGCTCCCGGGCGCGCCGATCGGATCGTGGCCAGCTTCTTCCCGGCCAAGCAGGCGCCTTCGCTGCTGGCCGAAGCCGAGGCCCGCGCCGCCGAGAAGGCGGCCGAGGCCGAGCTCGCCTCGGATGGGGCGGGCACCAAGAAGTCCAAACAAGACAAGGGCGCCAAGAAGGTCAAGGGCAAGCTGCCCAAGTACCAATAGGGCCCGAGCTGCGGAGCGAGGAGACGATCATGGCACAGGTGGGAGAGATCATCTGCGGTCTGGACATCGGCACGACCAAGGTGGCGGCCCTGATCGGCGAGGTCACCGAGGCGGGCGTCGAGATCCTGGGCGTCGGCACCAGCCCCTCCGAGGGACTGCGCCAGGGCGTGGTGGTGAACATCGAGGCCACCACCAACAGCATCGCGGCTGCGGTGCAGGAGGCCGAGCAGATGGCCGCCGCCGACGTCCAGTCGGTGTTCGTGGGCATCGCCGGCGGTCACATCCGCGGCTTCAGCAGCCTCGGGCAGGTCAGCATGCGCTCGCGCGAGGTCGAGGAGATCGACGTAGCGCGGGTGATCGAGCAGGCCAAGGCCGTCAACATTCCGCTCGATCGCCAGATCCTCCACACCGTGCCGCTCGAGTACATCATCGACGGTCAGGGGCAGATCCGCGATCCGATCGGCATGAACGGGGTGCGCATGGAGGTGCGGGCCCATGTCATCACCGCCGCGGTCACTTCGGTGCAGAACATCATCAAGTGCTGCAATCGGGCCGGCCTCGAGGTCATGGAAGTGGTGCTCGAGCCGATCGCCTCGTCGACCGCGGTGCTGCACGACGACGAGAAGGACCTCGGCGTCGCGCTCATCGACATCGGCGGCGGCACCACCGACGTCGCGGTCTACAGCGAGGGCAGCAACGTGTTCACCTCGGTGATCGTGATGGGCGGCCACCGCATCACCCAGGATGTCGCGCACGGGCTGCGCACCTCGGTCGCCGAGGCCGAGGCCATCAAGCGGCGGCACGGCTGCGCGCTCATCAGCATGGTCGAGGGCGACGATCTCATCGAGGTGCCCGGGGTCGGCCCGCGTCCGCCCCGGGAGTTCAAGCGCCGCTTCCTCGCCGAGGTGATCGAGCCGCGCGTGGAGGAGATCTTCTTGCTCGCGCAGCAGGAGCTGCTCGCCAGCGGCTGCGCCGAGCTGGCCGCCAGCGGTCTCGTGCTCACCGGTGGCGCCGCGCAGATGGAGGGCATGCTCGAGATCGCCGAGGACATCTTCCAGATGCCCGTGCGCAAGGGCTACCCGAGCGGCGTGGGGGCAGGCCGATCTGGTCGCGCGAAGATGCGCCTCACCGAGGGCGGGTTCGCCAGCATGATCCAGGACCCCAAGTTCGCCACCGGCGTGGGCTTGGTGCTCTACGGAGCCGCCCACGATCCGCTGCCCGTCGACAACTCGGCCCCGCGGATGAGCGGCAAGCCCCGCAGCGCCGAGGACGGCCCGGGGATCGCACGTCGGCTGACCAGCTGGGTCCGCGAGATGTTCTGAGCCGTGCGTGGTGAGAGTCGCGCGACTCTCACCCGCGGCTGCGAGCTGTGCTCTAATCCCGCTCGTGAAGCATCACGAGCAGAGCATTGCGACCGCCGACGGAACTTCGCTGCATGTCGAGCGCTGGGAGCCCAAGGGGCCGGTGCGCTTCGTGGTGGTGCTGGTGCACGGCGGGGCCGAGCACGTGGGGCGCTACGAGCGACTCGCCGCGCTGTTTGGCGAGCACGGGGGTCTCTGCTTTGGTCCCGATCATCGCGGGCAGGGCAAGTCCGGTGGGCGCAAGGGGCACGTGCTCGGGTTCGAGCAGTACGCCGCGGATCTGGGCGAGGTCATGCAGGCGGTGGCGGCCAAGCTTCCCGAGGGCGAGCGGCCCGCTGCGATCCCTTGGTTCTTGTTTGGCCACAGCATGGGCGGGCTCATCTCGCTGACGTACCTGCTCGAGCAGGCGAGGGCGCCCGTGAGCGCCGACCAGCCCGCGCTCGCCGGCAAGGTGCAGGCGCTGCCGCTCGCGGGAGCGATCATCAGCAGCCCGCTCATCGAGGTTGCCGTGAAGGTGAACCCGATCAAGCGCCTGGTCGGGCAGCTGGCTGCGATCCTCTGGCCCACGCTCAGCTTGCCCACGGGAATCCCGGCCAGCGCGATCTGCCGCGATCCCGCCGAGGTCGCGCGCTACGAGAAGGACCTGCGCCGGGTCGGGGTCGTCACCGCCGGGTGGTTCGGCGCGATGAATCGGGCCACCGCCCGCGTGCGGGCCGAGGTCGGCAAGATCGAGCTGCCGTGCCTGTGGTACGTGGGCACGGGAGACACGATCTGCAGCCATGTGGCCGCGACGGAGGTGTTCCGCTCGATCCCCGATCCCGAGGCACGAGGGACCTCGCTGCACGTGTTCGAGGGCTACTACCACGAGCTGCACAACGAGCCCGCCAAGCTGCGCGCGCCCGTGCTCGAGATGGTGCAGGAG
>JBFIJN010000201.1:0-15067 GCA_041600735.1 Nannocystaceae bacterium | reverse complement strand
TCTACCTTCAACCCATTCGCTTGGACGCCGCGGGACCGATGGAGCTGGCAAGCATCGTCAACGACGTCACCGCCAAGGAGGCATGACGCATGGCGCGGCCTCCACAGGACCGTGGATCGATCAACCTCGACGACCTGCGCAGTCGGGTCGAGTCGAGCCCGGGCCCAGCCACCGACGAGACTGCCGGTGGCGCCGACCTTGGTCGCTTCGTCTACGAGCTGCAGGTCTATCAGACCGAGCTCGAGATGCAGAACGAAGAGCTGCGCACCAACGAGCTCGAGCTGATGGCCAACCGCGACTACCTGCGGCGGCTCTACGACCATGCCCCGGTCGCCTACGCCTCGCTCGATGCCGTGGGACGCGTGGTCGACACCAACCTCGCGCTGTGCGAGCGCCTGGGCTGCGGGCGCATGTGGCTGCTCGGCCGCGCGCTCTCGTCGTTGATGAGCGAGAGCGACGGCGACACGTTCCACGGGCACCTGCACGAGGTGCTCGCCGGTGCCCCCCGCCACAGCTGCGAGGTCGCGCTCCGTCACACCAGCGGCGAGCTGATCCACGTGCGGCTCGAGTCGTCACCGGTCTTGGGCGTCCCAACCCAGGTGGGCCAGGTGCTCACGGCCGTCGTCGACCTCACCGACCTGCGCTCCGCAGAGGCCGAGGCCCGCACCAGCGAGGCGCAGGCCAAGACCGTGCTCGACACGACCACCGACGCGATCTTCACGCTGGATGTCGAGCACCACATCGAGAAGGTCAACGCCGCCGGGCTACGCATGTTCGGCTACGAAGAGTCGGCGCTGCGCGGCCGCAAGGTGGACATGCTGCTGGCAAAGCCGGCCCCCGCGTGCGTGCAGCGCTACTTGGCGAGCGGGCGCTGCACTCGCTCCAACGCCGACGATCCGCTGATCGTGATGGGGCTGCGCAGCGACGGTCGCGAGATCCCGCTCGAGCTCGGGCTCGGGTCATGGCACGACCACGGCAAGCCCAAGGTCACGGTGCTGCTGCGCGACATCACCGAGCAGCGCCGGGCCGCGCAGCGCCTGCGCGAGAGCGAGGCGCTGCTGCGCGAGATCGCCACCAACGTCAGCGACGTCCTCTACGTGCGCGAGCCCGGCGGGCGGCTCGTCTACGTCAGCCCGGCCTACGAGGCGATCTGGGGGCACCCGGCGAGCAAGGCGCTGGGCGAGGCGCCCGGGTGGCTCGAGTCGATCGACCCCCGCGACCGGAGCTTGGTCGACGAAGCCCACGAGCGCCTGCTCGAGGGCGAGGCCATCGCCGTGGAGTACCGCATCACCCACGTCGACGGCACGACCCGCTGGATCCGCGATCATACGACCCCGGTGTTCGACTCGGAGGGCGCGGCGATGCGCTACGTGGGCGTGGCCCGCGACATCACCGACGAGCGACACCTCGAGGACGACGTGCGCCAGACCTCGAAGATGGAGGCCGTCAACACGCTGGCCGCCGGCATCGCCCACGACTTTCGCAACCTGCTCCACGGCATCGGTGGCTGCGTGGTGATGGCCGAGCGCTACCTCGACGATCCAGCGCAGCTGCGCACCTACCTGGGGCAGATCCGCGACGCTACACGGCGCGGCGCCGCGCTCACCGACCAGCTCACGACCTTCAGCCGTCGGCAGGACAGCGACCGCCCGCAGACGATCGTGCTCGACAGCCTGATCGAAGAGTCGGCCCCGCTGCTGATGCGACTGATGGGCGAGCAGATCCGCATGGTCCTGCAGCTCAATGCCGCCCGCGCCATGATCTCGGCCGACGCGGTGCAGATCGAGCGGATCTTGATGAACCTCGCCGCCAACGCCTGCGACGCGATGCCCACCGGGGGCACGCTGGTGATCCGCACCGAGACGGTGGACGTCGACGAGCGAGCCTCGCGGCCCTACGCCGCCGGGGTCTCGGGCCCGTGCATCAAGCTCGAGGTCCGCGACACCGGCACCGGGATGGACGACGCCACGCGCGAGCGGATCTTCGAGCCGTTCTTCACCACCAAGGCCTTCGGCAAGGGCACGGGCCTGGGGCTCGCCGCGGTGTTCGCCATCACCCGCAAGCTCGGCGGCCACGTGGCGGTGGACAGCATCCCCGAGATCGGTGCGGTGTTCACGTTCTGGCTGCCGCGCAGCTTCAAGGCCAACCTGCGCGAGCCGACGGGGCCGCGCGCGCTGCCGGTGCTGTCGATCTCGGTGCTGCTGGTCGAGGACGACCCGCTGGTCCGCATGTCGATCCGCAGCGACCTCGAGAGCCTGGGCATGCATGTCATCGAGGCTCGCGACCCGCGCCATGCACTGACGCTGGTCGACACGCTCGAGCCCCCGCCCGGCTTGCTGATCAGCGACGTGATGATGCCCGACATGACGGGCCCGCGACTGGCCGCCGAGCTCACCTCGCGGATCCCCGGGCTCCGCGTGCTGCTCGTGTCGGCACACGCCGCCGAAGATCTGATCGAGCGCGGCACGGTGCCGGTCGGGTCGGAGCTGCTGCGCAAGCCGTTCGACAAGGCCGCCCTTGGCCGGCGCGTGATGGAGGTGCTCGCCCCGCGCTCGACCGTCGCCACGAACCCCGTCGTGGCGATCAACCCACCGCCGAGGGGCCCCCGGCCGCGAAGCTTCAGCCCGGTCCCCATCCGTCATCGCAACCGCCCCACGAGCCCGACCGCGAGCCCGACCGCGCTCCGCAACGGCACCACGGGGACGAGCCCGGTCGCGATTCCGATCTCACGCGACAAGGGCACCACTGGAACGAGCTCGAGCGCCCTGCCGAGCCCGAGCCCGAGCCCGAGCCCGAGCCCCAGCCCGAGCCCCATCCCCTTCCCGAGCCCGAGCTCGAGCCCCATCCCCATCCCACGCCGACGCGGCAGCACGGGCCCGCGCCCGAGCGCCTCGCCGAACCCGGCCGCCGCGGGCCAAGCGGCGGGTCCCGTCTTCTTGGTGGACGACGACGAGAATGGCCGCTCCGCGCTGGCGCTGTTGCTCGAGGACGAGGGCATCCGCGTGATCTCGGCCGGCGATCCGGCCGAGGCGCTACGGCTGGCGGCCGCGTGCTCCGACCCGATTCCGCTGCTGATCTCCGACGTGAACCTGCCGCAGATGCGCGGCGACATGCTCGCCCGCCGCTTTCGCGAGCTGCGAACCGAGCCGCTCGAGATCCTGTATCTATCCGGCGGAGCACCCCCCGACGACCTCGAGCCGCAGGCCCAGTGCATCCTCAAGCCCATCGCATTCGAAGTACTGGTGGAGCAGATCCGCGAGATCCTCGTTCGCGTGCGACCGGACCAGGCGCCTCAACGCTCGTGATCCCGTAGCAATCACGGGCGCTTGCGTGCAATCCTCGGCCTTCCGCTACCTTCTGCCCAACGGAAGACCAAGCATGAGCACGATCGTCGACGTTCACGCCCGCGAGATCCTCGATTCCCGAGGCAACCCCACGCTCGAAGTGGAAGTAGCCACCGAGCTCGGCAACGTAGGCCGGGCCGCGGTGCCCTCGGGCGCCAGCACCGGTGAGTTCGAGGCCCACGAGCTGCGCGACGGCGACAAGGCGCGCTACCTCGGCAAGGGCACGACCCAGGCCGTGGCCAACGTGAACGATCGCCTGGCCGCGGTGGTGGCCGGGCTCGATGCGACCGACCAGACCGCGCTCGACCGCGCGATGATCGAGGCCGACGGCACGCCCAACAAGCGCGAGCTCGGGGCCAATGCAATCCTCGGCGTGTCGCTGGCGGCGGCCCGAGCCGCGGCCGAGGACGTGGGCCTGCCGCTGTTCCGCTACCTGGGCGGCACGCTCTCGCGCACGCTGCCCGTGCCGCTGATGAACGTCATCAACGGAGGCGCCCACGCCGACAACAACCTCGACTTCCAGGAGTCGATGCTGGTGCCCCACGGCTTCGACAGCTTCCCCGAGGCGCTGCGGGCCGGCGTCGAGGTGTTCCACACGCTCAAGCGGCTGCTCAGCGAGGCGGGCAAGGTCACCGCGGTGGGCGACGAGGGCGGCTTTGCCCCGGACCTCGGCAGCAATGCCGAGGGGCTCGAGCTGCTCACCCGCGCGATCGAGGCCGCCGGCTATCGACCCGGCGAGCAGATCAGCGTGGCGCTCGACGTGGCGGCCTCGGAGTTCTATGACGCCGACACCAAGCTCTACACGCTCGCGGGCGAGGGCGGGCGCAAGCTCGATGCCGCCGGCCTCACCGACCTCTACGCCGAGCTGTGCGGCAAGTTCCCGCTGGTGTCGATCGAGGACGGCATGGACGAGGAGGACTGGGACGGCTGGAAGCGCCTGACCGACAAGCTCGGCGCGCAGGTGCAGCTGGTGGGCGACGATCTGTTCGTCACCAATCCCGAGCGCCTGGGTCGCGGGATCGAGCTCGGGGTGGCCAACGCCCTGTTGGTCAAGGTCAACCAGATCGGCACGCTCACCGAGTCCCAGGTGGCCATGCGCGCCGCCCACCGGGCCGGCTACCGCTGCGTGGTCTCGCACCGCAGCGGCGAAACCGGCGACGATTTCATCGCCGACCTGGCCGTCGCCCACGAATCGGGCCAGATCAAGACGGGGAGCGCCTCTCGATCGGACCGCGTGGAGAAATACAACCGACTGCTTCGCATCGACGAGCTGCTCGGGCGGGGTGCATGCTACCGAGGACGGGAGCTGTTCGGCGCGCGGTGAGCCGCGGCGACGACAGTGCGGGCGCGCCGGGGCGCAGGCGGCGGGTGTGGTGGCCGTGGGCCGCCGTGCTCGGCCTGGGCCTAGGCACGAGCTTCGACCCGAGCGAGGCCGCAGGCGCCGCCGGAGCGCGAGCGCGGCTCATCGGCGCGCCGCCCGAGGTCGCGCCCGAGCCCACGCCCACGCCCACGCCCACGCCCGAGCCCGCGACCGGCGGCCCCACCGAGGGACCAGTGACCGACGGGGAGACCCCCACCTCGCGCGAGGGGCTACCGCCGATCGACGAGGCCGCGTGGATGGACGGCCCCAAGCTCCAAGACGGCGTGCTGCCGTGCGGGCTGCGGGTGATCATCGCGCAAGACGAGAGCCTGCCGGTCGCCGCCGTGGTGCTCGCGATCGAGACCGGCACCGAAGACGATCCACAGACCCAGCCCGGGCTCGTGCATGCGCTGGCCTACCAGCTGCTGCAAGGCAACCGCGAGCTGCGACCCGCGGGTGCGGCCGCGCTCGTGCAGGATCAAGGCGGCGTGGCCGGGCTCGCGGTCGGTCCCGCGCAGGTGCGGTTCGAAAGCCTGGTGCCGATCTCGGCGCTGCCCGACGCGCTGTGGGTGGAGTCGCAGCGGCTGCGCGCACCCACGGTGAGCGAGGAGCTGTGGGCCAGCACGCTGCGCTGGGCTCGGCGGGACACCTCGCGCGCGTGGCGAGCCCCGCGGGCGGCGATGGCCGCGGCCCACGGGGCGCCCGGGCTCGAGCACGAGGGGCGCACGGTCACGACGGGGCTCGATCAGATGGTCCCTCGTGCGATCGGTCAGGCCCTGGCCGAGCGCTTCCGCTACGAGCACGCCACCCTCGTCGTCGTCTCGCCCCACCGCCCCTCCGAGCTGCGCAAGCGCATCGAGGCGCTGTTCGACGAGCTGCCCGCGCAGGCCCGGCACGTGCGCGACCGCAGCCCGCGCTGGCGCACCGGCTCGGTCCCGCAGTCGCTCCCCATCGCCGGCGAGGCCGGGTCCACGCTCGTGTGGCCGGTGGCGCCCGATCCCGCGAGCCTGGGCCAGGCCACCGTGTGGTGCAAGGCGCTCAACCGCCAGCGCCGACACGGAGGCGAGTCCTCGCGAGCCCGCGTGCGCTGCCACCTCGATGTCGACCCGCGCCGAGCCGCGCTCGTGGTGCGGGCCACCGGCGTCGATGATCCCATCGCGCTCGTGCGGGCTCGCATCGAGCGCCTCGACGCCGAGGATGTCCCGCTGGTGGAGCGCCAGCGCCAAGAGGTCGAGCGCGAGTGGGCGCTGGAGCTCCGCGGACCGCTGCCGCTCGCGCAGCGGCTCGCCGCGGCGCGCCTCGAGCTCGAGCCGCCGCTCGGCTGGCGCACCCGCCCGCTCGCCGCCCTCACCGGGATGGCCGAGCTCGCGCTGCCCTGGACCGATCGGAGCTTTGGCGCGCGGCTCGGCCCCGGCGCGGCCATCCACCTCGTGCCCGCGGAGCCGCCGAAATGAGCGCGACGATCGCTTCCGCACGACGCGGCGCCGCGACACGGCTGAGGGGGCTGCTCGGCGCGCTGCTCCTCGTGGGCGCCCCCGCCTGCAAGCGCTCGGTCGCGCCCAAGGTCGAAGAAGTGTGGGACGAAGCGCCTGCGCTCGACCACGCCGAGGCGCTGGCCCGCCTGGCGCCGCCGTGGCCCAACCCCACGCGCGCGCTGCTCGACAGCGGCCTCATCACGTTCTGGCTGCACGAGGCGAACGCCCCCGTGACCCACCTGCGCGTGCTGCTGCCCACCAACGAAGAGGCGCTGCGCTCGGCGGCCGTGATCGCGGTGCTGCAGACCCACCTCGAGCTCGCGCTGGGCAGCCGCGCCCGCAATCGCGGGGTGGTGGTCGAGACCCGGGCCGGGCCCGATCGCATCGAGCTCGTGGCCCATGGCTCGGTGCAAGAGACCGCGCGCGCGCTCGAGCTGCTCGCGGGCGTGCTCGGGGCCCGCGCGCCGCAGGCGGGGCTCGAGTCGGCGCGGGCCGAGGTGCTGGCGCGGCTGCCCGCGCGCCCGAGCACCGACGAGCGTGCCATCGCGGCGCTGGTCGAGGGGCTGCTCGGCCGCCCCGGCGGCAGCGAGCGCGCCGACCGAGCCGTGGTCGAGGGCCTCGGCGAAGACGAGCTGCTCGCCGGCTGGCAGGCGCTCGTCGATCCGCGCCACGCGGTGCTCGTCGTGCACTCGGGGGAGCAAGCCGGCGAGCATCGACCCGCGCTGCGGCAGCTCGCCGAGCGCTGGCGCGGGCTCGGCCGCCGCCCCGTTCCCTCCTCGGCGCTCGAGCGCCTGCGATCCCCCGCGGAGGGCCCACCCACCACCGGCTACCTGCTGGCCGCCCCGACCACCCCGCTCCAGGTGCTGCCCGGGGCCGAGGGCAACCCCGTGCTGGTGCTGGGCCGCGTGCTGCCCACGCCCACGGCCGAGGACCGCAGCCTGGCTCGCCTGGCCCAGCGCCTGCTGCAAGAGCAGCTCGACGTGCGCCTGGTGATCCACGGCGAGCAGGCGCTGTTCATCCTGCGCGTGCCGCTGTCGAGCCGCGGTGCGGACCTCTCGGCGACCGAGGCCATCGACTCGCTGGTTGCGATGGCCGCCGAGCGACAGCCGCAGCAGCGCCTCTACCAAGCCGCGCAGCTGTGGCTCGGCGGGCGCGTGGTGCAGGCCAGCCTCGACGGCGAGGACTGGACCGCGCTGTGGAGCGAGGCGATCGACCTCTCCGACCGCGACGAGGACATCGCGGGCGCGCTCGCGCGCGACGCAGGGAGCATGCTCGAGCCCGACGCCGGGGCGCTGCAGGCGTGGCTGCGGCGCTGGCTCGATCCCCGCGGCGGCGAGCCAGGATGGCAGTGGCTGGTGGCGGGTGCGTCCGATCGCGAGCTGCGACGGCTGTCCCGCATCACCCAGCTCGAGACCGTCGGCGCAACCCCTACGCAATAGCGCCCGCCGCCACGGAGCCCCGCCACCCCCGCGCCCTCGTGTGGGCAGGCTCCGGTGCACTACCATGGGCGCGACCTCGTGCCGAACCCCGGGCCATTCGCGTACCTCGTCTTCTTCCTGTGGATCCCGATCTCCGCGCTGCTGTTCGCCCAGAACAAGCCGCGGCGGGCGGGCTTCCTGGTCGTGATCGTGGGCACGATGTTCCTGCCCGAGCTCGTGGCGGTCGACCCTCCGATCCTGCCGCCGATCAACAAGCACGTGCTGGTGTGCATGTGCGCGTTCGGGGGCTTCGCCTTGACCGCACGCACTCGCTTCGAGCGCATGCGGCTGCTGCGAGGCGTGCAGCTCTACTTCGTCATCATGGCGGTGTGCAACGTGGGCACGGCCATGACCAACCCCGAGGCCTATGTGTTCGGCGGGCAGCTGGCCTGGGAGGGCGGCCCGCGCTTCCCGATCGTGGTGGTACCGCCGCTCAAGAGCACCGAGTTCATCGCGATGTCCATCGAGGACTCGGCGCGCTACCTGCTGCCGTTCGCGGTCGGCCAGCTGCTCGTGCAGAGCCGCGAGGACGCGATCGTGTTCCTCAAGGCGTTCGTGTTCGCGTGCGTGCTCTACGTGCCGCTGATGCTGTGGGAGGGCCTGATGAGCCCGCAGCTCCACCGCATCGTCTACGGCTATCACTCGCTGGACTTCGGCCACAACGTGCGCGGCGACGGCTTCAAGCCGGTGGTGTTCATGGCGAGCGGCCTGGGGCTCGCCATGTTCCAATTCGTGGGCCTGTGCGCCGCAGTCGGGCTGCACCGCCTGCGCGAGCCGATCAAGCCCGCGCTCTCGGCCGGGCTCGCGGCCGCGATCATCTTCTTCGCGCTGTCGGTCTCGCGCAACGTGGGCGTGATGATCTACTCGCTCGTCGCGGTGCCGGTGCTGCTGTTCACCGGGCCGCGCGCGCAGATTCGGCTGGGGTGGGTGCTGGCGTTCGTGTTCGTCACCTTCCCGATCTCGCGGGCCAAGGACTGGTTCCCCGCCGACGACATCGTCGCCTACGCGACCGCCCGCAGCCCCGAGCGCGCCGAGTCGCTGGCGATGCGCTTCGACAACGAGAAGCTGCTCATCGAGCACACCCAGCAAAAGCCGTACTGGGGCTGGGGCTCGTTCGGCCGCAACCGCAAGTACGACCCCGTGACCGGCCGCGACATCTCCGTCACCGATGGCGAGTGGGCGATTCACTACAGCGTGCGCGGTGGCGTCGGCGTGATCAGCTGGTTCTGGATGATGGCGCTGCCCGTGTTCTGGGCCTCGCGCATGGCCAAGCGAGTGACCGATCGCAGCGACCTCATGATCTTGGGTCTGCTCACCCTCACCGCCGCGATCAACGCGGTCGACCTGCTCCCGAACTCGTCGTTCACCATGCTCCCGAGCATCTACTCCGGGCTCCTGGCGGGGTTTCTCCAGTACCTAGCCCGCGAGTACCGCAAGCGCTGAAAGATGCTAAACACGGCCGTCCCATGAACGCGCCGCGCTCTTCCTGGTCCATCGCCCTTCGCTCTGCTCTCGTGCTCGCCCTCGTCGGCACCTCCGGCTGCATCGGCAAGCGCCGCCCGCACGACGACGAAGAGGCCGCTGCGGCCTCCGCCGCCGCGGCCGGTGGGGCGCGCATCATCCAGCCCGAAGCGGTCGACGGAACGTACGACGCGCTGGTGAAGGGCGAGCGCTTCCGCGTGCCGATCGACGAGCAAGACCCGAGCATGGGCGCCGCGATCCCGCTGGTGACCATCGTGGAGTTCAGCGACTTCCAGTGCCCGTTCTGCGGCAAGCTCGGCTCCACGCTCGAGGAGCTCACCCAGGAGTACGGCAAGGACGTGAAGCTCGTGTTCAAGCAGTTCCCGCTGCCCATGCACGCCCAGGCCGAGCCGGCCGCACGAGCCGCCCTCGCCGCGCACCTCCAGGGCAAGTTCTGGGAGGTCCACGACAAGGTGTTCCAGAACCAGCGCGCGCTCTCCGACGAGGACCTCGAGAGCTACGCTCGCGCCGCGGGGGTCGACGTCGAGCGCTGGCGCCAAGACTTCAACAGCCCCGCGCTGCGCGACCACGTGCGCGAAGAGTTCGCGCTCGGCGGCAAGCTCGGGATCACCAGCACGCCCACGTTCTACGTGAACGGCCGCTTCTTCAAGGGCGCGCAGGGGGCCGACCAGGTGCGCCTCATCATCGAAGAGGAGCTCGAGGCCGCGCGCACGCTGCTCGACGCCGGAGCCAAGCGCGAGGAGCTCTACGCCCGCTTCGGTCACGCCGCGCCCGCGCTGCCCGGTGAGACGCAAGCGGAAGCCGAGCCGGGCAAGGAGCTCTCGCCCGGCGTGCCCGCCGATGCCAAGCCCGATCCCGAGCACGTGCGCGGCGAGGCCAGCCGCACGCCAAACTACGGCGTCCCCGTGGGTGAGGGTCGCCCCGTCAAGGGCCCCGCGGATGCGCTCGTCACGATCGTGGAGTTCGGCGCCTTCGATTGCGACGACTGCCGCGCGCAGCAGTCCACGCTGAAGCGGCTGCTGGCCAAGTACCCCAGCGACGTGCGCCTCGTGTTCCGCAACCTGGCCGAGACCGGCAGCGCCCGTCGCTCGGCCCAGATCGCCCTGGCGGCCCACCAACAGGGCAAGTTCTGGGAGGCCCACGACCGCCTGATGGCCAGCAAGGACGAGTTCACCCCCGAGACCGCGGCGCAGCTCGCCACGGACCTCGGGCTCGACGTGGACGCCTTCAATCGCGTGCTGCGCAGCCGCGACGCGGACAGCCCGGCCGAGCTACTGCAAGAAGACGCGGCCGTGCTCGGGGTGTTCCGCGGCAAGGCCCCGGCCCCGCTGTTCTTCGTGAACGGCCGCTACCTCGACGGCAAGGCCACCTTCGAAGACTTCGACCGCCTCGTGATCGAAGAGAAGGCCAAGGCGCTCGCGTTCATCACCGAGAAGAACGTGACCGACAAGCAGCAGCTCTACGACACGATGATCCGCGGCTGGCGTGGGTACGCGCGCGCCCAGAACCCGCCCCCTCCCACGCCCGTGCCCGAGTAGCACGCCGCTCAGCGCACGTGCTCGCGCAGCCACGCCTCGGCTTCGTCGCGCGGGCGCATCGCGCCCTCGAGCTCGCGCGCGACCTCCACCGCCGCGCGCACGAGCTCGGTCGCTCGCCTGCGATCCCCCCCGCTCTGCCACAGCGCACGACCCGTCTCGAAGCGGGCCTCGCACAGCTCGGCCGCGGGTGCATGGCCCTGCTCGCGCAGCGCGAGCCCGCGCTCGAGCAGCGGCAGCGCCGTGCTCGCATCGCCACCGGCCATGAGCGCGCGACCCAGGCCGACCAGGGGATACGAGAGCATCGGCGACTCGGCGCCCACGGCCTGCTCCATCACCGGCAGCGCACGCGCATAGCCCAGGCGCGCGGCCTCGTGCTCGCCCGCCACTAGCTGGGCATCGGCCAGGTTGCTCACCGACGACACGGTGAGCATGTGCTCGGGCCCCAAGCTCTGCTCGCGAATCTCGAGCGCACGACGGTGGCTGCGCAGCGCCCCTTCCACGTCGCCCATGCCGAGCTGATCGATCCCGAGGTTGTTGAGACCCATCGCGATGTTCGGGTGCTCGGCGCCCAGCGTCTGCTCCATGCCTGCGATCACGCGCTCGTGGAGGGGGATCGCCTCGGCGCCGCGCCCCTGGATCGACAGCGTGAGCGCCAGGTTGCCCATGACCTGCAGGGTGGACGGGTGCGAGGCCCCGAGGTCGCGCTCGGCCCGAGCCAGCGCGCGACGAATGAGCGCCTCGGCGCGCTCGGGCTCGCCGAGATCGTTGTGCACGTTGGCGAGGTTGACGAGGTGGCGGGTGATGTCGGGGTGGTCCGGGCCGACCAAGCGCTCGGTGATCGCGAGGCTCTGCTCGTGGCGCGCGCGCGCCTCTTCGAACCGACCCACCACCCGCAGCGCGCTGCCGAGGTTGCCCAAGAACACCGCGTGCATGTTCGTGTCGGTGCCGCCGCGCGCGACGAGCTCGCCGAGCCCGCGCTCGTAGCTGGCGATGGCCTCGTCGTAGCGCCCGGCCGCGTGGTACAGGCTCCCCAGCTGCTCGAGGTACGAGGCCTCGGCCGCCGGATCGCCGCCGCGCACGAGCTCGGCCCGCGCATGCTCGCCCCACTGCATGCCTTCTTCGTGCCGCTCTTGCTCCACGCCCACCACGTGCATGAGCTCGAGCGCGGCCTGGGCTGCCACCTCCTGGTGGCGCAGCTCCGAGGCGAGGAAGTAGGCCTCGCGCAGGCCGGCCTCGGCGCGCTCGTAGTCCGCCGCGCAATCGGCCACGAGGCCCTCCGCGAGGCGCAGCTCGGCGCCGAGCGGGCCAAAGCCGAGCGTGCGGATCTCGGCGGCGACCTCGGCCACCACCGCGGTTGCGTCCTCGCAGCGTGCGACCCCGCGCAGCGCCTCGGCGCGGGCCAGCCGCTCGCGCAGCTCGACGACGCGCGTGGCCACGACCGCATCCTCCGGGAGCGGCAGCGCGGCCTCGAGGCGCTTGGGATCCTCGCACGCGGCCAGCGAGGGCAGCCGCTCGACCGCCGTCGAGGCCTCGGCCACGCGCTCGTGGTCGGCCTCGCCCAGCGCTTCGACCAGCGCCTCGAAGCTGCGCCGCCGGCTCTGCAAGCAGCGCACGCGCGCATCGACGGTGGCATCCCCTGGCGCGGGCGATCGCGTCGACTCGCACGCGGCATGACTCGCGCTCGCCCACGCGCTCGCGTAGGCATCGAGGGCCGGACCCACCCGCTCCCAGGTCGCCGCCGCGTAGGCGGTCTGCGTGCCCAGCAGCGCGCCCTCCACGGTCTCCCGCCGCCCCTCGTCCCACAGCGCTCGCTGTAGCGCCTCGGCGCTCTCGCAGGCGGGCGCAGTGACGGGCTGCATGACGACGACCGCGGCCACCGTGCCACCGAGCAACGTGACCGCCCCCACCGCCACCAGCCCGCGGCGCGTGCCGGGGCGCGCGGCCGCCTCGAGCTCGACCAGCAGCGCCTCCATCGAGGGCCAGCGCGCCTCCGCCTCGGGCGCCAACCCGCGGCGAATGGCGGCCGCGAGTCGGCGCGGCACCACGACCGCCTTGGGCCACGGCGGCGGCCCGCGATACTTCGCTCGCCCGATCTCGACGTAGTTGCCCTGGAACGGCCGCTCGCGGCACAGCGCCTGCCACAGCGCCACGCAGAACGCGTACTGGTCAGCGCGCCCATCGGCCGCGAGCGCCTGGAACTGCTCGGGCGCCATATAGGCGGGGGTGCCCACCACCATGCCCGTGGCCGTGAGCGCCTCCTCGCGGGGATGACTCGCGGAGCTGCTCGCGAGCGCATCGAGCGAGCCCGCGGAGCGCTCGCCGGTCGCCGACGCCCCGTGGGGCTGGGCCAAGCCGAAGTCCATCACGCGCACGCGCCCGTCCTCGCCGAGCATCACGTTGCTCGGCTTGAAGTCGCGGTGCACGAGGCCAGCCCGATGCGCCGCGGCCAGGCCGCGGCCGGCCTGCACGAAGATCGACAGCACCTCCGTCCAGGCCCGAGGCGCGGCAGTGAGCCACTCGCCGAGCGTGGGGCCCTTCACCAGCTCCATCACGAGCACGAAGTCATCGTCGAGCTCGACGCCGTAGACCTCGATCACGTTGGGGTGCGAGAGCTGAGCCATGGCCTGCGCCTCGCGAGCCAGGCGGCTGCGGGCGCGGTCGTCGAGCACCCACGCCTTGAGTCGCTTGAGCGCGACCTCGCGATCGAGCTCCACGTCGTGGGCGCGGAACACCTCGCCCATGCCGCCCTCCCCCAGCGTTCCCAGGATCTCGAAGCGACCGTCGGCCAGGCCGCTCGGCGGAGGGCGCCGCGGAAGCGAGCGGCGCTGGCCGGTGATCGTCTCTTGCGAGTCTGGCGCGGCCACCACGGTGGACGCCGACTGCTCGACCGAGCCAGACTGGTCTCGCGGCCCGCGAGCAGACATACCCACCAAGCGTACCACCGCGCTCGCGCCGGGCGGCGCTCGTTCACTGTGGGGGCGGCTGATCGTCGTCGACCCGCACCTCGACCTCGCGGCGGCCATCGGGATGATCGGTGATCAACACCTCGATCTCGCCCTGCACGCCCTTGGCCCGCATCTCGTCGATGATGCGCTGGCGCAGCGCCTCCGGGTCCTCGTCGTCGTCCCCGTGCGGGGGCGGCTCGGCCGTGGTGTCGATGGCGGAGACTAGGATCGTCGTTCCGGCCAGGTACGGAAACGCGCTCTGGAGCTCCTGGACGAGCTCTTCCTCGCTCGGCAGATCCTGGCCCCACAGCTCCACGACGACCGCGGCGCTCCCGTTGGGATCGTCCTTGCTCACCATCACCTTGGCTTGGGCCACGTCGGCCTGGCCCTCGAGGTGCTGGCCGATGGCCGCCATGCTGTCGGGGTTGGCGTGCTCGGCGGGGACCGTGAGCTCGACGCGGATCGCCTGCATGGGCGCGTCGGCGGTGCGGGCCGCTTCGGGCTGCGTGGGCTCATCGGCCTGGCCCGCGCACGCGAGCGGCAGCAGCAACAGGGGGAGAGCAGCGAGGGTGAGGATGGAACGGCGTAGGGTGGTCATCTCGAGTCCTTCTACGGGGCCGCGCGAATTCGGTGACAAAGGGCAGACGAGGGCATCGAGGGCATCAAGGGGTGGCGTCGAGCTCGGCCTCGGCGGCCCGGACCAGCGAGGCCTCTTCCTCGGGCGCCTCGGCCACGAGGTGGTGCCGGCTGTGCAACCCAAAGTAGAGCAGCCCCACCCCCATCATGGCCGCCGCGCCGATCACGACCATCCACGCGCCCTCGCCGTAGAACAGGGTGGAGCTCATCGCCACCAGCGCGAGCACGAGCGCCACCACGGGGGTCACCGGGTACCCGGGCGTGCGATACGGGCGCGGCATCTCGGGCTCGCGACGGCGCAGCACGATGTGGCTGACCATCATCACCACGTAGGAGAGCAGCGCGGCGAACACCGCCACCTGCATCAACAAGTCGGCGGTGGCCACCTCTCCGGTATTGAACGCATCGACCACGAGGAGCGTGCCGTAGCCCACCCCCGCCGGCACCACCAACGCCCAGTGCGGCGCCCGATTGTGGTTGGTGCGCGAGAGCCAGCGGGGGAAGTAGCCGGCCCGCGAGAGCGCGAAGATCTGGCGCGAGTACGCGAAGATGATGCCGAAGAAGCTCGCCACCAGACCCGCGAGGCCCACGACGGTGGTGATCCAGTAGATCGTTCCGCGACCGCTCACCGCTTCGATCGCGGCGGGCAGCGGATTGGCGCTGTGGGCCAGCTGGGCCGTGCCTGCGGCCGCCGGGGCGAGCGAGAGCACCACCAACGAGAGCACCACCAGCGAGAGCATCGCGGCGATCATCCCGCGAGGGAGGTCGCGCGCGGGGTCGCGAGTCTCCTCGGCCGCCTGCGGCACGCC
>JBFIJN010000200.1:0-15143 GCA_041600735.1 Nannocystaceae bacterium | reverse complement strand
TCGCCCATCGAGCACGGGCCCGCGCGCGCGGCCGAGGTCTCGCGCTTGTGCTGCGACCACGGGCTCGCCACGCGGCGCTTCGGCTGGCGGCCGGCGGTGAGCCTCGACGAGGGGCTGGTGCGCACGATCGCGTGGGCGCGGGAGCGCGGCAGCTGATGCGATCCGGCTCGCGCGCCGCGGTGATCCTGCTGACCCTGGCCTATGTGGTGCTCGCCGGGATCGCGGTGCACGACGATCGCTTCTTGCACGACGAAGGGCTGCTCACTCACCTGCTCGCCGCGCTCGTGGGCCGCGAGCCGGCCGCGACGATCTTCTTGCAGAAGGCCCGCCCCCCGCTGGCCGTCCTCTATGCTCCGTTCGCGAGCGCGGGGCTCGGCCCGTTCTTGTGGGTGCACGTGCTGGTCTCGGCGGCCGCGGTGCCGCTGATGGCCGCGACGGCGCGGCAGCTGGGCCATGCGCGACCCGAGCTCGCGGCCGCCGTGGTGGCGCTGTCGCCCATGCACCTGGGGGCCGGCGCGGCGGGCCTGATGAACGCCGATGCGGTGGTCGGCGTGGCGCTGGTGCTGTGGCTGTGGTCTCACGCGCGCTGGCTGGCCGCGGGCGTGGTGATGGGCATGCTCGTGTGGGTGCGCGCCGAGCTGGGCGTGCTCGCGCTGGTCCTCGCCGGGGCTGCGCTCCTCGAGCGGCCGCGGCAGTGGCGAGCGATCGCGGGCCTCGCTGCGTTCCCGCTCGTCTATGGCGCGGCGGGGGCGATCTATCACGGCGATGTGGCGTGGATGCTGTGGTTCCCGCCCGCGCTCGCCGAGCCGATGGCCGACAACCCGTTCTGGCACACGCAGCACGGCCGCGCCTCGCTGCCCGAGGTAATGGGGGCCGCGCTCGCCATCACCCCCGCGGTCGCGTGCTTGGGCGCGTGGCGTGCATCGAGGGCCAGCGCGGTCGAGCGCGCGGGGCTCGTGTTCGTCGTGGTCTTCGTGCTCGCGCTGGTGGTGATGCCGCGCTGGCGTGTGTTCAACTTCGATCTGTCGCCCCGCTACCTGCTGCCGGTGCTGCCGGTGCTCGCCCTCGCCGCAGGGCGCGTGGCCGAGCGCATGGGGGCGGGCGACGAGGACTCGAGCGGGCTGCGCCGCGGGGTGGGACTCGGCCTGTTCGCAGCGCTGGCCTTTGCCGTCGAGCGCCTCGGCGGCGGCGCCTCGGCGTTGATCGTCGGAGCGCTCGCGGCCGCGGCGCTGGCCGTGGGCGGAGCCGGCCACTCCCGCCTCGCCCATGCGCTGCTCGGCGGGCTGCTGGCCCTCGGCGCCATCAACCTGGGTGACGGGGCCCGCATCGCGCGGCGCCAGCACTCGTTCGGGCTCGACAACGTCGTCGATCGCCTGCGCGAGCATCCAGAGTGGGCCGGGCGCCCGATCTACACCAACGAGCCGCTGCTCGACGCCTACCTCGCGCGCAGCGGCGGCCTGCCGGGCTTCACGGTGCACTACCTCGTGCAGGCCGATCAGCTCTACGAGATCACCTCGCTCAGCAATCCCGTCAATGGGCAGCGCCAGGCCCTGCTCGGCGCGCTGCGTCACGGCTTCTACGGCACGCCGATCTTGCCCGACGAGCTCGTCCCCGAGGGCGTGCCGGTCGCTGCGATCTTCGTGCTGCGCGACGACGCGCGCCTCGCCATGGTGATGCCACCCGAGCAGTGGTCGCCGTGGCTGCGCATCGTGCATTCCGACCCCGGCACTACGATCGCCGTGCGGCGCGAGGAGGCGCTGCGATGAGCCGCTGGCGCAGCGCCCGGGCGTGGGCCCCCGCGCTCGTCGCAGTGGCGTGCCTGCTGGGCGTGGGCCTCGCCGCGATCGATCCGGTGTCACCCCGCGAAGCCGATCACGCTCCGCGCGAGCCGCAGGTCAGCGACGAAGGCCGAGCCTTGCTCGGGGGTCTCGCGGTGGGCGAGCGGATCATGGGCTGGACCGTCCACGCGATCGATGGTCCGCACGAAGGCGTGCTGCGGGTCGACGTGGGTCGCGACGACGTGCGCTTCGCCTTGATGGTCGTGGCCAAGGGCACGAGCCCCGAGGCCGCACCCGTGGAGACCGAGCGCTACGTGATCTTCTATGGTCACGTGCAGCCGCCCGAGACCGCGCTCCCCGACGGGACGATCCGCGCCACGACCCACGCGCTGGCGCGCCGCATCCGCGCCCACGAAGCGACCGTCGAAGTCCCGGGGCTCTAGGGGCCTCGGCCGGCCAACGCCCTGTGAGATTACGTTCGTTTGACAATTGAGATTATAGCCATAATATTTCGATCGTAATGCCAAACGCGAGGACCGAGCAGAAGGAGCGCACGCGGGAGGACATCCTGGCCTCCGCCATCCGGCTCCTGCGGGAGAAGGGCATCGACGGCTCGAGTGTCGCCGAGGTGATGCGCGGGGCGGGCCTCACGGTCGGCGGCTTCTATGCGCACTTCGAGTCCAAGGAGGCGCTGTTCGAGACCTCGCTGCGGACCTCCATTCGCCAGCTGTGGGGCCAGCTGTGGAGCGATGCCGGCGACGCGCGCGGGACCGCGGTCGTGTCGTTCCTCGTGCGTCGCTACCTCTCGCGGGCGCACCGCGATCACCCCGCCGAGGGCTGCCCGCTCCCCTCCGTCGTGGGTGAGGCGCCGCAGGCCGGCCCCCACGTGCGCGAGATCCTGGCCGAGGAATTGATCCTCAACGCCGAGCAGCTGGGCGAGCGGATCGGCGGTGAGCGCTCGCGGGGCCACGCGCTCGCCATCATCGCGCTCATGTTCGGCGGCCTCAGCCTGGCGCGCGCGCTGCGGGGCACGCCGCTCTCCGACGAGATCCTCGAGGCCTGCCGCGATTTCGCGCGCAGCACCAAGTTCGACCACCCGTAACGCGGAACAACACACCAATGGGCAAAGCAGTGATCCTCGATTCCGTCCGCACCCCACGGGGCCGCGGCAAGCCGGGCAAGGGGAGCCTCGCCGGCATCCATCCTCAAGCGCTGCTCGCACAGACGCTGCGGGCCCTCGTCGACCGCGTGGGCGTCACCGCGGCCAGCGTCGACGACGTGGTCGTCGGCTGCGTCTCGCAGGTCGGCGAGCAGGGGGCCAACATCGCCCGCAACGCGGTGCTCGCCGCCGGCTGGCCGCGGGAGGTCTCCGGCGCCTCGCTCAACCGCTTCTGTGCCTCGGGCCTGCAGGCGGTGAGCATGGCCGCGTTCGGCGTGGCCTCGGGCTTTCAGCGCCTGGTAGTCGCGGGCGGCGTGGAGAGCATGTCGCGCGTGCCGATGGGCTCCGACGGCGCGGGACAAGACGGTCACAACCTGCAGCTGCGGCGGCGGGTCACGCAGGTCCCCCAGGGCATCAGCGCCGATCTCATCGCCACCCGCGAGGGCTTCACGCGCGCGGAGCTCGATGCGTTTGCGCTGGGCTCCCATGTCGCGGCCGCCACCGCGATCGAGCAAGGTCGCTTCGCCCGCGCGCTGATCCCCGTCACCGATCCCGCGACCGGCCAGGTCGTGCTCGCGCGCGACGAGCTCGTGCGCCCCGACACCTCGCTCGAGGGCCTCGCTCGGCTCGCGCCCTCGTTCGTGGAGCTGGGGCGCACGCCGCTGGCCCCCGACGATCGCACGCTCGACCAGCTGGCCCTGGCCGCGTTCCCCGGCACTCCGCACATCGATCACCGGCACACCGCTGGGAATTCGAGCCCGCTGACCGACGGGGCCGCCGCCGTGCTGCTCGCCTCTGACGCGTTTGCCCACGCGCATGGGCTGCGCCCGCGGGCCCGGATCCGGGCCGTCGCCACCGTCGGCAGCGACCCGGTGCTCATGCTCACCGGCCCAGCCCCCGCGTGTCGGCGCGCGCTGGTGCAGGCCCGCATGGAGGTCGACGACATCGACCTGTGGGAGATCAACGAGGCGTTTGCCGTGGTCCCGCTCGAGACCATGCGCGAGCTCGGCCTCGACCCCGCGCGGGTCAACGTGAACGGCGGCGCGATCGCGCTGGGTCACCCGCTCGGTGCCACCGGAGCGATTCTGCTCGGCACCGTCGTCGACGAGCTCGAGCGCCGCAATCTCTCGACTGGCCTCATCACCATGTGCATCGGCGGCGGCCAGGGCATCGCCGTCATCGTGGAGCGAATGTCATGAACACGGAACCCACCATCGACATGCGCGAGTGGTTCGCGAAGACCATGGCCGGCGAGCTGCCGCCGGTCCCCGTCGTCGAGCTGCTCGGCATGGAGCTCAAGTTCGCTGGCGACGGCGCCGCCGTGATCGAGCTCCAGGCCGATCCCAAGCGTCACGCCAACCCCATGGGCACGCTGCACGGCGGCATCCTCTGCGACGTGTCCGACATGGCCATGGGCCTCGCGCTGGGCTCCACGCTGGTGCGCGGCGAGTCGTTCACCACGCTCGAGCTCAAGGCCAACTACTTCAAGCCGATCTGGAGCTCGCGCATCAAGGCCACCGCTCGCATCGTGAAGCGCACGCGCACCATGTGCTTCCTCGAGTGTGATGTCCACGACGAGAAGGGGAGCCTCGTGGCCCGCGCGAGCAGCACCTGCATGGTGCTGACGGGGGAGATGGCCGCGGGGCGCTAGCGCGAGGGCACCAGCGCGACGTAGGTGGGCCCCGGCTCTTCCTGCCACGCCAGCGTGCGGGGCTCGCCGCCCGCCAGATCCTGTACCGAGAGCACGTTGGCCCCCGGCAGCGCCATGATGGCCAGCCCGGCGACCTCGTCGACCGCGATGCCCAGCGCAAACGTGGTGCCGGGAACCGAGGTCTCCCACTCGATCGTCGGCGTCCCGTCGTCGGCGATCGAGATCCGCTGCACGTAGGCCGCGCCAAAGTCGGTCGCGGTGAACAACACGTCGGGGGTGCCGGGGATCGGCGTGAGGCCGTACGCGGCGCCGAGCGGCGAAGGCCCCACGAAGACCTCGGTCGGCATGCTCGGATCGGCGACGTCGATCACCACGAAGTTGGAGGGATCGAGCGAGTTCGCGACCACCGCGAACGGGGTGCCGGGCACGAAGTCCACATCCGAAGGATCCGATCCGACCACGAGCGGGTCGGAGAGCGTGCCGGCCGGGTCGCGGGTCTGGAACACCCGCACCGCGCCCAGCGAGGCCGCGTTGAGGATCCCCAGCGCACCATCCGCGCTCAGGCTCACCTGCTCGGGTCGCCCGCCGACCTCTATGTCGTCGATCACCGTGAGCCCCACGAGATCGATGATCGAGAGCGTGCTGCCCAGGATCTCGTCGGTGCCGAAGTTGGCGGTGTAGGCCCGGCTGCCGTCGGGGGCGATCGCGAGGCCCATCGGCACGTGCGCGGTGACCAGCTCGGTGATCGCGGCCGTCTCGAGGTCGACCACCAACAGCGTCCCCGCCTGCTCGACCTCGCCCGCGTCGATGAGGCCGCCCACGAAGCCGCCGAAGAACCCGGGCGAGATGCTCACGAGCGCGGTGTGCCCATCGGGCGCGAGCTCGAGCTCCAGCGGCCCCGGTGCGTAGGCGGCGAGATCGATCGTGCGCACCACGACCTCCTCGCGGGTCGTCGCCCCGTCGGCGAGCGCATCGAGATCGAGGATCGAGAGCGTGCGGGCCTTCCAGTCGGCGGTCACCCCGAGCCGGGCCGGAAGCGGCGCCTCGCCCGTGCTCTCGCTGGTGCCGCTCTCCGGGGCGCGGGTCGTGCCATCGAGGGTCGTGGTGGGCCCTTGGGTGGTGCTCATCGTCGCGGTCGTGTCGCCCTGGCTCGCAGACGTGGAAGACGTCGGTGCATCGGGCGGCGGGTCGGCGGGGCACCCCGCGACGAGACCCAACGAGAGCGCGAGCATCCGTCGTCTTGGCATCCGCGCCAGTATGCGGGCAGCGGCCGTCGGCGGTCTACGGCGTCGCCCGCCACGCGACGGCTCGAATCGCGCGGTTGAACGACAAGCGCTCGGACTCGCCGCTCTCGATGTGCACGAGGTCGAGACCCTCGCGCGTGGCGGCCACCAGCGTCCAGTCCTCGAGCGAGACCGTCGCGTCGTACTGGATCGTGGAGAGCCCGCTCACCGGCACGAGCTCGGTGTCGTCGATCGCGATGCCATACCAGTCCGCCGGCTGCAGGTGCACCCCGTGGGCCTGGACCTGCGGGCTCGCCTGCAGCGCGGCGGAGCGGGGGATCATCGCGTCCTCGAGCACCAGCACGAACACGCCGCGACCATCGGCCGAGAACGTCGGCAGGCCGAGGTCGTACACGGCATCGTCGTGCACCAGCGTGCGGATCGGCTCGCCTGCGGCGCTGGCCAGCACCACGCTGCGCCGCTGCGTCGCGGGGTCCACGGCGACCCAGGCCACGTGGTCCCCGCGGGGCGAGACGGCGGGCTCGGTCGCCCAGGGGATCTGGTGCTCGATCGCGCCCGTCTGCGCACTGGCGCGCACGAGCGTGTGGGGCAGCGTGTCCGAGGAGAAGCCCGGCCCCAGCGCCACGTACCAGATCGACTCGCCATCGGCCGACCAGCGTGGGCGCAGCGCCCAGTGGTCGGGCAGATCGTCGCCGAGCACGTGGTGTGGGCCGTCCTCGTGCAGCTCCACGAGCACGCTGCGATCGAAGCCCGGCTCGCCTGGCGCGGGCGGCTCGGTATACGCGAGCAGCACGGCACCCGTCTCGGGGTGCACGTCGAGCGCATAGGCAAACGCGCCGCTCGGCAGCGAGAACAGCGTGGTCACCTCGCGGGTCGCGAGCTCGAGCGTCGCCACGCGAAAGTCGGGCGGCCCGTGCTCCTCGAGGAACACCAGCTCTCCGCTGGGCTCGACCCCGGTCTCGTCCGCTTCGAACGAAGCCACGGAGCTCGGGTCGCACCCGAGCCCCAGCAGCCCCGCGAGCACCACTGCGCGCCTCATCATCCGCCCATCGGCGGGGGCATCATCCCGCCGCCCTGCGCTGCCACCTCGCCGTGATAGCAAGTGATGCTGTACGGCGCGGTCTCGGTGAGGTGGTAGTGGTACACGCCCTCGGGGAACTCGGGCGTCGCGCCGTCGTGCCCGCTGCACTCGTCGAGATCCGTCGGTGTCGATCCATCGACGCCGTTGGGTCCATACACGGGGAAGCCGTCGAGCAACACGCCGATCAGCGCCGAGTGAGCGCCGGCGCCGTCGACCGCGTCGGTGATGCAGTAGGGCACCCCGTGGTAGTGATAGGTGTCGCCGGTGGGCAGCGGGTGTCCGTTGCAGCTGTCCACGAACGGCACGCCACCCACGTCGAAGTTGTTGTCGAGCGCGACCGAGGTGCCGTCGCCCTCATAGGGGTTGAAGTACACCCCGCCGCTGATCGCGAACCCGATCGTGCCCATGCCGGTATCGGTGACCGTGTCCGAGTACACCGGCTGCACGGGGATCGAGAAGCTGGTGTTGATCGAGACCACCCCAGTGGTGGTGCCATCCATCAGTGCGTAGGCCTCGAGCACGTCGTGGTCGGGAAAGCCGTCGCTGGCGAAGTCGATGGTCTCGCTGCCCACGGTGATGGTGATGTCGTCGGCCCACATCGCCGAGAGGATTGCGTCGGCGAAGCTGCCCTGCGCGGCGCCGGTCTCCGAAGCCGAGTCGGCCGAGTCATCGGAGCCGGCCGAGCCCTCGGAGCCCTCGGAGCCTGCGCTCGTGTCGGTGGGGTCCTCGTCGGCCGGGGTGCAGCCGATGAGGCAGACGGAGAGGGTCGCGGCGTGCATGCGCAGGGAGATGGCTCGCATGCCCCGAGCATACGCAAGCGACGTGCCAGGCCCGATCGCCATGCTCACGGGCGATCGCGCCGGGCGGCGGCGGCAGACCTGCGGATCTCGCCGGCTCGCGCTGCGGATCTCGCAGTCTCGACTGCGGCTGTCTACGCGAGCGGCACGCCGAACGAGCCGCGCGGGTGCAGCCGCTGGCGCTCGGCGAGCGTAAGCAACCCCTCGGGCAGCGCCTCTGCGCGCAGTGCTTGCGCGAGCACCATGGCGCCGAGCCCCTGCTCTTCGTCGGTCGGTCGCTTGCCGTCGCTGTCGGGGCTCGCTTGCACGTCGACCACGAACAGGCTGAGCGCGTCGGTCTTGGCCACGCCGTCGGGCCCGCCGGGATCGCGCGCGAGCACGTCCACTTGGTAGTGCTGCCCGGCCTCGGTCGCGAGCACCACCGGCACCGCACCCAGGTGCACCGGGTGCACGCGCACCACCGTCCATCGATCGAGCCGCTGGCCCGCGGTCAGCGAGGCGAACACCGAGGGCGCGCCCGAAGAGCCACCCAACCAGCCGCGAGCGCCGAGCCCCAGGGCGACCAGTCCGACGGGCACGCCAACGAGCCATCGTCGACGCGCTGGGTCATGGGTCTCTTGCGTGCTCGACATCAATCCAAGTCCCCCGAGATCACAACCGTATCCGTCGCAGCGACCGCAGGTCAAGCGAACGGTGATCCGGGGCGGCTGCTAGGGCTTGGCCGTCTTGGGGGAGGGGGGCAGCGTGAGCACCTTGCTCACGTTGGCCTCCCCCGCGAGCACTTGCACCGTGTAGGTGCCGGCCGGGAGCCCACGAAAGGCATACTGCCCGTCCCCGTTCGTCTGCGTCTCGCGGGCCGAGTCGAGGCAGCTGCACTGCAAGATCACCAGCGCGCCGCCAATTGGCGCGTGGGTCTCGCGGTGCAGCACTTGCCCCGAGATCACGCCGGCGTGCGCACTGGGTGGAGCCACCAGCATCGCGGACACGAACAACCAGGCGGGCATGCTCGCGCAAACGACGGCTCGTCCCACCGCTTACACGAGGCCTGTAAGGCGTCTCGCGAGCCAGCGTTCCCTGTCGCCGTGGTGGTCCATCGCCGTCAGCTGCCGATCCTGAGCCCTTGTACGGAGTTCGTGCCGCCGCCAGGAGCCGCGGATCTCGGGGGCTTCTGCGAGCACTGCCAGCGCGAGGTCCACGACGTTTCGAAGCTGCGCGAGGCCGAGCTGCGCAGCTTCCTCGCGGCGCGCGTGGGCACGCGGGTGTGCCTGGCGTATCGCACCGATCCTCGCGGGTACGTGGAGCTGCGCCGCGATCCCGTCGCGCCCACGCTGGCCCTCGGTGCGCTCGCGCTGCTGCTCGCGGCCTGTGCCGGGCACGCGACCGAGCTCGAGACCCCGGGCACGGGCTGCTACGACGAAGACGGCTACGCGGTCGCGTGCTCGACATGGCTCGACCCCTCGATGCACAGCGTGCCGAGTGCGGTCGAGGTGAGCGGTGACTTCGATGGAGGTTGCCCGGTGCGTCCGACCGCGGAGGCCTACGGCGGTGAGCAATCGGTCGAGCCCGAGGCGCTCGACGAGGCGCTCGACGAGTCGCTCGCGGAGGCGCTCGACGAGCCCACCGCGACTCGCCCGACTCTCGAAGCCTCAGACCCCGCAGCGTCCCCCGAGGTCGCAGGCACCGAGGTCCACGCGCGCGTGAACTTCAGCATCGACCCCGACGACGAGATGGTCCGCGGGATGATCGTCGTGGGCGCTGGGGGTTGGATCGACCGCGACTTCGTCCCCACCAAGACGCTGTGGAAGCAGTGGCGACAGCGTCGCGCGGAGCAGAAGGCCGCCCGCGCCCGCTGGCGGGCTAGCCGGGATTAGATTGTATCGATCTGACATATAATAGAATCACGGTAATACAGATTCTCTCTCCACCCGATCCGCTGCATGTTTGATTTGGGAGGACGAGCGATGAAGACCACGATTGAAATCCAACGAATGGCGCTGGCCGCCGCGACCGCGGTAGTGGGGCGACGACGGCATCGAGCGGGGGTTGCCGCCATGGGTTTGCTGCTCAGCAGCGGTGCCTTGGCCTGCGGGACGCTGGGCGGGGGCGAAGTGACCGCGAGCGAGTCGAGCGGGGAAGTGAGCGAGGTGACCGGCGAGGGCTCGACGAGCCTCTCGACCACCACGCTCGCCGACGCGGGCGGGACGAGCGAGGGCTCGAGCGAGGGGGGCGAGCTCACCGGGAGCACGAGCGCGTCGGGCTCGAGCAGCGCTGGCGAGAGCACGGGTGATCCCACCGTCGGCGAGTCGACGGGCGAGCCCGCAGGAACGGACACCGGCCCCATGCTCGAAGACTGCGTGCTGGCCAGCGGCGAGGTCGACTGGGAGTGCTGCGAGGCCCAGGGCTGGGAGCCCGCCGAGCACTGCACGCCGTGGGGTCCGCCCGCGCCGCCGCGCTTCGACCGTGCGCGCATGCAGGGGAGGCTGGTCTGATGGCTACTCTCGATCTGCGCAAGCAAGCCACGACCCACGCGCTCGAGCTCGGCGAGCTCGCGCTCGGCGAGCCGGAGCGCCTCGCCGCGGTCGCCACCTGGAAGGGGCGCATGGTCAACGAGCACATCTCGGCGCGGGTGTTCGCCGGGCTCGTGCCTCAGATGATGCGCGCCGACCTCGACCCCGATCACCACGCGGCGGTCGCCAACATGATCGGCGACGAGCTGCTCCACGCACGGCTGTGTGCGACCGCCGTGCTCGCGCTGGGCGGAGATCCGCGCGCCGAGCTTCCGACGCTCGAGGCCGTGCCCGACCACGAAGACGCCGCGCCGCTCGAGGCGGTGCTGCGCAACGTGCTCAGCATCTCGTGCCTCGCCGAGACCGTTGCGGTCGCCTTGATCGACGCCGAGCGGCTCGTCGCCGGGCCGCCCGCGCTGGCCGAGCTGCTGCGCTCGATCCTCGCCGACGAGGTCCAGCACGCGCGCTTCGGCTGGCGGCTGCTCGAAGAGCTCGACCCCCGCATCGATCGCCGCATGCGAGCGCGCCTGGGCGAGTACTTGGTGGTCGCGTTCGCCCACCTCCTCGAGCACGAGCTGCGCCACATCCCCGCCCGCCCGGCTCCTTCTGCGGCCGCCGAGGCCGTGGGCGTGTGCGACGGCCGGGCCGCGCGGCAGCTGCTGTTCGCCACGATCGAGGACGTGATCGTGCCGGGTCTCGGCGCGCATGGTCTGCCCGCGCGCGCGGCGTGGGAGCGCTCGCAGCGGCTCGCGGCGTAGCTAGCCGGGCTACACCATCGGTGCGTCGCGCAGGGTCGCTGCGAGCTCGGCGAAGGCCGAGCGCCGCGGATCATCGCGACGAAACACCAAGCGAAAGTGATCCGACAACAACGGCACCTTCGGAAAGATCGCGACCAGCCGCCCGCGGCCGAGCTCGGCCTCGACCATCGGACGGGGAAGCACGGCCACGCCGTGCCCACCGAGCACGCGGGTCTTCACCGCCTCACCGAGCCCGAGGAAGCGGTGCTCCCCAAAGCGCAGCCGCGCGGGCGCCTGCGCGGCCTCGGCGAAGTAGCGGAACAGCGGGAGCTCGTCGTCGATGTCGAGCAGCGTGTGGCTCTCTGCGTCGGCGACGCTGGCGAGCGGCCGTCGGCGCAGCAGCGCCCGCGAGCCCACGAACACATAGCCCTCTTCGTGGAGGTTGAAGGCATCGAGCAGCGGCGTGGCCAGGCGCGCCGAGGTGATCACCGCGTCGATCGCCAGCACGCGCAGGCGGTAGAGCAGCTCGGGGCCCGAGCCAAAGTAGAGGTTGAGCGAGAGGTGCGGGTGCGCCTTGGCGAGGTGATCGAGCAGCGGCACCAACCACGACAAGCCGAGCTCGAAGCGCGTCCCCAGGGTGAGGGCCATCGCCGGCTTGCCCGCGTCGCCCCGCACCGCGGCCACGCATGCCTCGGCCGCGCTCAAGCAGCTGCGTGCCGCGGGAAGCAGCGCGATCCCAGCCTCGGTGAGGTGCACCGCCCGGGTGCTGCGCTCGAACAGCCGCGCGCCGAGGCCTTCTTCGAGCTGGCGGATCCGCTGCCCGAACGCGGCCGGCGTGAGCGAGACGGCGCGGGCGGCCGCGCGAAAATTGAGCAGCCGCGCCGCGGCCTCGAAGCAGCGTAGATTCTCGAGTGAAGGCGGCGAGGCGGGGGCGGGCGGCGAGGGCATCGACCGGGCTCGCCGCTACGATACACGACGCGGTCAGCCTTCGACGACGGTGTGGTGCAGCGCGAGTTGCTGCCCGCCGCGGTGCACGATGATGGTGAAGCCACCCACGCGATCGAGCGAGCGCACGATCTGGTCGAGGTCGCTGGGGCTGCGCGTGGCTCGGGCGTCGATCGTCACGATCGTATCGAAGCTCCGCAGGCCCAGCAGGTCGGGCACGCTGCCGGGGAGCACGCGCTGGAGCTGGAGGCCCTCTACGCCGTGGTCTCGCACCGGGCGCAGCGTGCCCGCACCGCCACGCATGGTGGGCTCGCGCAGGAGGGTGGCGAGGAAGCTGCGGCGGATCGTGCAGCCGCTGCGGCTGCACACCAGCGCCCCGCGGGCGCCGGGGCCCGCGCTCTGCGACGTGGGGTGGGCAGTGCCTCGCGCGAGTACGTGGCGCTGCCGCTCGCGGGCATGGCTGCGATCTCGCGGCGGCGGGCTCCTCATGCGATCCCCCGCGGGCACGGCATGCACATGCACGTGAATGCTCGGCGCGGGCGCGGTCACCACGTGCACCGCGGGCTCGCGCGGCGGGCGAGTGCTGGTCCACCACACGATGTGCGCGGTGGCTCCGATGAGCAGGCCCGCCATCCACGGCAGGGTGCGGATCCAGCGGGCAGGGGAGGGCGTAGGCGCGTGCGACATCATGCGAGGACTGATGAGCAACGACCGTGCCAAGCCCTCCATGGCCCCGTAGACCCCGCTAGGCCGCGGTCCAAGCCGCTCGCGTGTCGATCTGTCACGCGGACGCCGAGCGACCGCGACCTCGCGACAATCGCTCGACTACCGCATCCCCGGCGCCTCGGCGTGGGTCTGCGCCACATACTCGAGGTACCCGCCCTCATAAGTGCGCACCGCTCCGCCGTCGAGCTCGAGCACGCGATTGGAGAGCTTGGCGAGGAACTCGCGATCATGCGAGACGAACAGCATCGTGCCCTGGAAGCTGGCCAGCGCCTTGGTGAGCATCGCCTTGGTGTCGAGATCGAGGTGGTTGGTCGGCTCGTCGAGCACCAGGAAATTCGGCGGCCGGTACAGCATCGTGGCCAGCACCAGTCGCGCCTTCTCGCCGCCCGAGAGCACGCGGCAGCGCTTGTCCACGTCGTCGCCCGAGAACCCGAACGCGCCCAGCAGGTTGCGCAGCGAGCCCTGCGTGGCGCGGGAGTGCGCGCGCTCGAGCTCGCCGAGCACGGTGAGGTCGGGGTCGAGCAGCTCCATCGCGTGCTGGGCGAAGTAGCCGAGCTCCACGCTCGCGCCGATCGTCACCTCGCCGCGGTCGGGCGCGGTCTCGCCGGCTACGAGCTTGAGCAGCGTGGACTTGCCGGCGCCGTTGACCCCCATCACGCACCAGCGCTCGAGCCGACGCACCACGAAGCCGAGGCCCTCGTAGATCGTGCGCGCGCCGTAGCGCTTGTCGACGCCCTCGAGCCGCGCGACGTCGGTGCCCGAGCGCGGGGGCGCGGAGAACTCGAACTCGACGAGCTTGCGGCGCCGCGGCGGCTGCACCTTGTCGATCTTGTCGAGCTTCTTCACCCGCGATTGCACCTGCGCGGCGTGGCTGGCCCGCGCGGCGAAGCGATCGATGAACGCCTGCTCCTTGGCGAGCATTGCCTGCTGGCGCGCATACTGCGCCTCGTGCTGTGCTGCGGCTAGATCGCGCTGGCGCTCGTAGAATTCGTAGTTGCCCGAGAACGTGGTCAGCTCGCCGCCGTCGATCTCCACGATCTTGGTCACCAGGCGATCGAGGAGCTCGCGATCGTGCGAGGTGATCACCAGCGCCCCCGGGTACTCGCGCAGGAATCGCTCGAGCCACAGGATCGACTCGATGTCGAGGTGGTTGGTGGGCTCGTCGAGCAGCAGCACGTCGGGGCGCATGAGCAGGATGCGGGCCAGCGCCACGCGCATCTTCCAGCCGCCGGAGAGCTTGCCCACGTCGTCGCTCACGACCGCGGGGTCGAAGCCGAGGCCGGCCAAGATCTCTTGTGCGCGCGCATCGAGCTCGTAGCCGCCGAGCTCCTCGAAGCGCGGCTGGACCTCGCCGTAGCGCGCGACCAGGCGGTCGAGCTCGTCGCCGCGGTCGGGGTCGGCCATCGCCTGCTCGAGCGCGTGCAGCTCGTCGGCCAGCGTCGAGACCTCGCCGGCCCCCGCCATCGTCTCGGCCAGCACGGTGCGGCCCGCCATCTCGCCCACGTCTTGGTCGAAGTAGCCCACCGTCACCGCGCGCTCGACCGAGACGGTGCCTTCGTCGGGGCTCTCCTGGCCCATGATCAAGCGGAAGATCGTGGACTTGCCCGCGCCGTTGGGACCGACCAGCCCCACCTTCTCGCCGCGAAAGACGCTCATCGAGGCGTCGACGTAGAGGATCTGAGAGCCGTGTCGCTTGGAGATGTTGTCGAGGGTGATCACGAGCGGCGCGCATCCTACTCAAGCGAGCGCGCCGCCGTCGATCACCAGCACCTGCCCGGTGATGAACGACGCGAGATCGGAGCACAGGAACGCTGCGGAGGGCCCGATGTCCTCCGGCAGCCCCAGCTGCGGCAGGGGCTGCTCCCCGGTGAGCTCCGCCTTGCGCGCCTCGTCCTTCCAGTAGTACGCCGAGAAATCGGTCTTGATGAGCCCCGGTGCGATCGCGTTGACGCGCACGCGATGCGGCCCAAACTCGCGCGCCCAGCTGCGCGTGAGCATGATGAGCCCCGCCTTGGTGAAGCTATAGAGCAGCCCGCCCGCCTGTGGCTTCAGCCCCGAGATCGACACGATGTTGAGCACCGATCCGCCGCCGCGCTCGATCATGCCGGGCACCACGCGGTGCACCAGCCGGAACGCCGCCTTCACGTTCACGTCGATCATCTTGTCGAGCATGTCCACGTTGGTCTGAAGCGACGGCCCCTGCCCAATGTTGGTGGCCGCGTTGTTCACCAGCACGTCGATCGGCCCCACGTCGGCCTCGATGCGATCGACCAGCCCCGCGAGCTCCTCCTCGCGCCCCACGTGGCACGCCATCGGGATCACGCGCCCCGGCAGCCCCGCGAGCTCCGCCGCCGCCGCCTCGAGCTGCGCCTGCTTGCGACTCGCGATCACCACATCGGCCCCGGCCTGCGCGAGGCAGCGGGTGATGTCGCGGCCGATGCCACGCCCCCCTCCGGTGACGAGGGCGACCTTGTGGTTGAGCGAGATCTCGAGCGCCATGGGCCGCAAGGTAGCGTGG
>JBFIJN010000199.1:0-15230 GCA_041600735.1 Nannocystaceae bacterium | reverse complement strand
GCTGGCTGGCGAGCCATGGGGTGGTCCCGCCCGATCACGAGGCGATGGCGCGCATCGGCCCGCGCCGGCTGCTCGTCTATCGCTCGCTCGTCCGCAACGGGCTCGAGAACGTGGTGAGGGACTTCCTTCCCCGCACCGTCGCGCGGCTCGGCGAAGCGGGCTTCGAACGCTGGCTGGGCGCGTGGCTGCACGACGCTCCTCCGCGCTCTCGCTTCTTGCGCGACACCCCAGGCGAGCTGGTGGCGTGGAGTCTCGAGTCCGGCGCTCCCCTACCCGCTTGGCTGGTCGAGCTCGCGCGGCTCGAGTGCCTCGAGGCCGAGGTCGCGGCCGCCGTGGATCCGCCCGCGCCGCCCGACCTCGTGCCCGAGCTGGTGCTCGACCAGCCGCTGGTGTTCAGCGGCGCGCTGCGCCTGGCGAGCTTCGGGCACGCGGTGCATGAGCTACCGATCGCGACGGACGACCGCAGCACGCCCGTGGAGGTCGCGACCGCGTTGCTCGTGTATCGCGACGCGACCCACCACGTGCGCACGCTGGCGCTCAGCCCGCTCGGTCACGCGCTGCTGCGCGGGTTGATCGAAGAGGCGCAGACGGTGGCCGAGGCGATTCCCGCGGCCGCACGGGTGGCCGACGAGCCGCTCGGTGATGCGCTGCTCGGCCGCATCTCCGTGCTGCTGGCCGATCTCGCCGAGCGCGGGGTGCTCCGCGGCAGTCGCTCCGTGACTTCTAGCGCGCACGAATCCGGGTGACGCCCTGCCGTTTTGCGGCCACCATGGTCTCCGCCATGCTCCGCCTCGCCTTCCTCGGATCCCTCGCCCTGTGCTCGCTCGGTCTCGCCTGTACCTCCACCGAGCCGCCGCCCCAGCCTCCCGTGAAGGAGGGCAAGGCCGATCCCGAGGTGCCCGAGCCCACCGCCCGCGCCGTGATCGCCTCCGTCCAGCTGATCCAGGATTGCCCCAACAACCCCAACCCATGGCGCGCTCCGCCCGCCAACCCGAGTCCTTCGGCCTCGCCCAAGCAGGCGGCCGCGGCCGCGATGCCAGCGTCGCCCCCGCTGCACGCGGGGGACGTCGCCGAGGGGGCGCGGTTGGCCGGTGAGGGCTCCGGCGACTGGGCCCAGCCGTGCACCCAGTCGACGGTTCAGGTGGGGTTCTCGAGCCTCGCGGACGCGCCGGCGAGGGTCGAGATCGAGGCGGTGCGGCTGCTCGATCCCAAGACCGGCAAGAAGGTCGCTTTGCTGAAGAGTCGCGAGCCGGTGGCCTGGGCCGGCGACGCCTACCAGCCGTGGAACGAGATGCTCGGCCCGCGCCAGGAGGTCCAGTCCAGCTATGTGCTCTCGGTGCCCGACTGGTCCGAGGTGCACGAGGCGATGGGCATCCGCGACAGCTACGGCACGATGTTCCTGCTCGAGCTCGACGTGAGCATCGGAGGCCAGCGCCAGTCCATTCGCTCCGCCGAGTTTCCGCGCGAGGAGCCCCACGTCATCGTGACATGAGGCCCGCGTAGGTCCACCATGGGGGTGCTCATGCGCAACCTCGCGATGCTCGGTTCCCTCGCTCTCGCCTCACTGTTGCTGTTGGCCTGCGCGGCGACCGAGCCCTCGGCGGAGCCGCAGGCCCGCGAGGTCGCCACCGCGAAGCCCGGGCCACAGACCGCGAAGCCGGTGCCGGAGACCCCGCCGCCTGCGCCCGAGCCCACCGCCCGCGCCGTGATCGCTTCGGTCCAGATGCTCCAAGATTGCCCGGCGGCATTCAGCGCGGTACGGCCGGCTCCCCGCGAGCCGCGTCCGTCCGACGAAGAAGCCGGGATCTCGCAGGGATCGGCGGCGAAGATCATGCCCGCCGGCGGTGCCGGCCGAGGCTCCTCGCTGAGCGGCCGTGGTGGTCCCTCGCAGCCGTGTACGCAGTCGACCATGCAGGTCGTGTTCTCGGGCCAGGGCGATCGCACCAGCCGCGTCGAGATCCGCGAGGTCCGCATGCTGCACCCCGAGTCGGGTGAGACCCTCGCCAAGCTCACCGCACGCGAGCCGGCCGCGTGGGCCGATGGCGCCTATCAGTCGTGGAACGAGACGATCGGGCCCCACCAAGCGGTCAAGGCCAGCTATGCGCTGTCGGTGCCCGACTGGTCCGTCGTGGATCGTGCGCTCGGCAGCAGCTTCGGCGTGATGTTCGTGCTCGAGGTCGACCTGAAGATCGGCGACGAGTCGCAGACGGTGCGCTCCGCCGAGTTCCCGCGCGAGCAGCCGCACATGATCTCGACATGACCGCGCGGTGGGCAGCGTGGGCCGTGGTGCTGGTCGCCGCGTGCGGCGGCGAGGCCCGCTCGGCCGCGCGAGTCGATGCGGCGCCGGTCGTGTCACCCGCGTCGGAGCTCCCTACGCCGAACCCCCGCACGCCGGAGCCCGCCGCCGGGCCGCCGCCCTGGTCGGACGCTTGGCTGCTGGACGAGGCCGAGCGCTACCTCGAGGACCGCTCGTTTCGCCGCGCGCAGCTCGAAGCCTCGCTGACGAACCCGGACAACCTGTACTCGCGCGCGCGGCTGGGCTCGTACGCCCGCGAGCTGGGCGGCTGGGATGCGCTGCCCGAGTGGGTGCCGAGGGCGCGCCCGGTGACCCGTGCGGTGGTGGAAGCCCTGCGCGCGGGGGCCCGCCTCGAGCTCGGCGAGGCCACGCCGCTGTGGGACGGCCAGCGCCCGCAGACGATGGCGCAGTGGGTCGAGCTCGGGCGTCGCGTGTTCTTCGAGTATCCGCTGCGCCCCGAGGTCTTCGCCGAGCATGCGCTGGCCGATGCCGCGCTCGCGCGCCGCGTGGGCCTCGGCGAGGCGCCCGACGGCACGTGGCCGGGCGTGGTGGTGTTTCGCGAGCTCGATCGCAGCGTGCGCGTGGGCATCACCTGCGCGCTGTGCCACGTGTCGCTCGCACCCGAGGGCCCGGTGCTGGGTGCTGCGCGGCGCGACCTCGACTACGGCTACATGCGCCTCGCCTACCATCGCGACACCGGGGCACCGCTGCCCGAGAAGCTCGCCGCGCGCATGGCCGCGTGGGGGCCCGGTCGCGCCGACATCACCGAAGACGACGACGAGGACCCGGTGGCGATCCCCGATCTATGGGGCGTCCGCGGCCAGCCGTTCCTCACCCAGGCGGGGACGCTGCGCCAGGCGAGCGGGACGGCGCTGGCGATTCGGCAGGAGACCCAGATCCTGCACGCCAACCGCGAGCGCACCCGGCCGCCGCGCGAGCTCGCGTGGGCGCTGGCGATGTACGTGTACTCGCTCGAGCCACCGCCGCGCGAGCCGCAGCGCGCGGCGGCGGACGACGCGGCCGTCCGCGCGGGGGCGCACACGTTCGCGCGCGCGTGCGCCCACTGTCACGATCACGAGAGCGGCAGCGGGGTGCCCGTGCTGGCGGCGCGCGTGGGCACCGACCCCACGCTGGCGCTCGGGCGCGCCCGCGGCACGGGCACGTATCGCCCCTCGCCCCTGCTGCGCGTGGCCGAGGCCGGGCCCTATCTCCACCACGGGGCGGTCGCGACGCTCGAAGACCTCCTCGATCCGGCGCGGCTCGACGACGGGTTCACGGGCAGCCCGCTCGGCCCCGGCAAGGTCCCCGGGCACGCGTTTGGTACCGAGCTGCCCGAGCCCGCGCGGGCCGAGCTGCTGGCGTATCTGCGCACGTGGTAGATCGAGCCTCCGATGACCGCCGAGCCGCACGTGTCCGGGCCGACCCTCGAGCAGATCCGTGAGGCCCGCGAGCGCCTCGGCGACGCGATCCAGACCACGCCCATCTGGTCGTGGCGCGGCCCCGAGCTGCGCCGTCGCTTCGGGGCGCACGGCGAGGTCATCCTCAAGCTCGAGGCGCTGCAGGCCACGGGGAGCTTCAAGGCCCGCGGGGCGCTGCTCCACCTCGACGCCCTCGACGCCGCGCAGCGGGCTCGCGGGGTCACGGCCGTGAGCGCGGGCAATCACGCGATGGCCGTCGCCTATGCCGCGGCCTGCCACGACAGCACGGCCAAGGTCGTGATGCCGCGCTCGGCCGATGCAGCCCGCATCGCTCGCTGCCGCAGCATGGGCGCCGAGGTCGTGCTGGTCGACGACGTCCACGCCGCGTTCGGCGAGGTCGCCCGCATCGAGCGCGAAGAAGGCCGCTACTTCGTGCACCCGTTCGAGGGCTCGATCACCGCCACGGCCTGCGCCACCGTGGGCCTCGAGCTCGTCGAGCAGGCGCCCGGGCTCGACGCGGTGGTGATTCCCATCGGCGGCGGTGGCCTGTGCGCGGGCATGGCCACCGCGATCAAGCTGCTCTCACCGCGGACGCAGGTCTACGGCGTGGAGCCCACGGGGGCCGACTCGATGCACCGCAGCTTCGCCGCCGGGCGCCCGATGGCGATCGAGGCCGTGCGCACGATCGCCGACAGCCTCGGGGCCCCGCACGCGGCCGCCTATAGCTATGCGCTGTGCCGCCGCCACGTCGACGAGCTCACGCTCGTGGATGACGACATGATCCGCGGCGCGATGGCGCTGCTGTTCGAGGAGGTGAAGCTCGCGGTCGAGCCGGCGGGTGCGGCTGCGACCGCCGCGCTCTTGGGCCCCCTGCGCGAGCGCCTGGCGGGCAAGCGCGTGGGCGTGATCGTGTGCGGCGCCAACCTCGACCCACGCGCGTGGGCCGACCACGTGGTGGCCGGCCAGGCGTGGCTCAGGGCTCGGCCGGAAGCTGGGCCTCGACCGCGCGCAGCAGATCCTTGCGCGTGATCACCCCGATGAGGCGATCGTCGTCGACCACGGCGAAGCGTCGGTAGCCCGTGCCGAGGAACAGCCCGGCCACGTAGTAGATGTCCATCGAAGGCTTGACCAGCGTGATGCTGGTCTTCATGAACTCGCCCACCGTGCCGCGGGGCGGCTCGCCCGTGGGGGTTCCGGTGGTCAGCAGCTTGAGGCACTCGAGCTCGGTCAGCATCCCGACCACCTTCACCCCCTTGGCGTCGAGCACGGGCGCACCCGTGATGCCCAGGCGGATGAGCTTGCGGATCCCATCCAATACATCGTCCGTCTCACGCAGCGCGTGAGTCTCGGTCTCCATGAACATCGCGACGGTCGGTAGTTGCGCCATAGAGTCTCGGGACGGGGAATAGCATAGCAGCCGCGGCTCAGTAGTCGTCCACGAGATCCGCGACGAGCTGCCCCTGTCCGCAGTGCTCTACGAGCACGCGTAGCACCTTGTCCTCGCTCATCCCCGGGTAGAAACCACGCTGGGTCTCCAGCACCTCGGGCTCGGGCTCTTCGTCGCCGTCCTCGTGCTCGGCCAAGGTCTGCACGAACATGTTGGGCCCGTCGTCGCAGCGGCCAAAGCAGGTGTAACAACGTACGCCCACGCGCTCGCGCAGCTCGGGATCCGCGGCGATGGCCCCCTGCAGGCGCTCGACGAGCACCTCGCTGCCATGGGTGACCCCGCAGCTGGGGCCGTCGCACACGTGGATCTGGTAGCGCGGCATGGGCGGGAGCAAAGCACGGGCCGGCCCCGGGCAAAAGCGGTTCGCCGCCTCCGTGCGGGGCCCGAGTGTGAGGCGACTCCGCCGATTTCTTGGTGGCGGAGGCCACGTGTGGCAAGCGTGCGACGGTGGACGGCATGCCGCGATCTCGTCGGGTGCGGACCGTAGGGATGCCTGCGCCCGGAACCGCGCCCCGTTGCTCCTGCGAGCTGCTGCTCCAGCTGGCCCAGCGTGAGCCGTGTCGCGCCGTGCTGGCTGCGGTGCACGTGGAGCCGGCCGCCCTCGCGGACGCGCAGGCCGCCCTGCACGCCGATCTCGCGGCCGAGCCCGCCGACTGGCACCTGCGCCTGCACCAGCGCGGCGCCTCCTCGTCGGATCTCGAGCAGCTGCTCTCGATCGTGCGCAGCGCCGAGAGCCACGGCTACCAGATGATCGAGCGCCTGGGGGTGTGCAGCGCGAGCCTGCGTCGCAATGTGATCGAGCGCCTGCGCGAGACCGCTTCGAGCGGGCGCAGCCCCGCCGGGCCCCCGCGCCGCACTCCGCGAACGAGCGCCGCCGGAGAGCCGCTGCGCAGCAATCGGGCGTGGCGAGGCCGTCGCGAGCGAGCCGGACACGAGGATCCCAGCGAGCGGAGCGAAGCCGGAGCAAGGGTCAGCCCCGGGGACCGGGCCAGCTTGACGGAGCGTGCGCGTGTTCCTGGGCGCAGCCACGCGAACGAGCGCAGCCACGCGAACGAGCGCACCCACGCGAACGAGCGCAGCCACGCGAACGAGCGCAGCCACGCGAACGAGCGCAGCCACGCGAACGAGCGCAGCCACGCGAACGAGCGCACCCACGCGAACGAGCGCACCCACGCGAACGAGCGTACCCACGCGAACGAGCGCACCCACGCCCCCGCCGCGACCGACACCGAGCCCGTCGAGCTGCTCGCCCGCGCATCGGCGCCGGTCGAGGCCGCGCCGATGCAGGGCACGAGCTTGCGCCCCGTCGATCCCGCCACGCTCGCGCCCCTGCACGGTCGCGAGGGCGTGCTGGCGCAGCTCGCCGATGCGTTGCTGCGCCGCTCGGCACGGCCGCCGGTGCTCGTGGGCGCGCCGGGAAGCGGCCGTAGCTTGGTGGCGCGCCACCTCGCGCGAGTGCTCGACGTCCCGGTGTTCGTGCTCGACGCGACCGACTACGACGATGAGACCACGCTCGGCCTGCACCTCGAAGCGGTGGCCCGCAGCGGTGGCATGGCGGTGCTCGATGATCTCGATCGCGTGCCCTCGGACGCGGTGCCCCCGTTCTTCGCCGCGCTCGCGCGCGCGTGGAGCCGCCGTCATCCCGCGGTGCTCACCGTGGCCTCGCCCGAGAGCCACGCGCGCCTCGATCTGTGGCTCCCCGGAGGCGCGGGCGTGTTCGACAAGATTCCGCTGCCTCCGCTGGCACGCCGCGACGTCCCCGATGCGGTGGCCGCGGCGGCGCCTGCGGTGCTCGAGGCCCACGGCGTGACGCTGGCCTCCGACGCCAAGCTCGGCGAGCTCCTGCGCCTGGCCGAGCGCTACCTCGGCGGCGGCCTGGCGATGCCTGGGCGTGCGCTCGATCTGCTGGACCTGAGCGGCGCCCGCGTGGCTCGCAGCGGGGGCCGAGAGCTCTCGCGCGCGGTGTGGCTCGACGTGGTGAGCGAGCGCAGCGGCCTGCCGCGGGCGCGCATCGAGGCCCAGGGCGATCAAGCGCTGCTCGAGCTCGAGCACTCGCTCGCCGCACAGGTCGTGGGCCACACCGCCGTCACCGCCACGCTCGCGCAGCTGGTGCGCCGCAACCGGGCCGGGTTCGGCAGCCAGCGCCCGGTGCTGTCCACGCTGCTGCTCGGCCCCAGCGGCGTGGGCAAGACCGAGATCGCCAAGGCGCTGGGCCAGGCGCTCTACGAGCGTCCCGACGCGCTGGTGCGGCTCGACATGAGCGAGTACGCCGAGTCGCACGCGGTCGCGCGCGTGGTGGGGGCGCCCCCCGGCTACGTCGGTCACGAGCAAGGCGGCGCGCTCACCGATCCGCTGCGCGAGCGCCCGCACTGCGTGGTCCTGCTCGACGAGATCGAGAAGGCCCACCGCGACGTCCACCAGCTGCTGCTGCAGGTGCTCGACGAGGGGCGCATCACCGATGGGCGCGGGCGCACGGTCGAGCTGCACCACGCGGTGGTGGTGATGACCTCCAACCTCGGGGCCGACCTCGTCGACCCGCGCGATGTCAGCCGCCTCGACGAAGACGCGGTGCTCGCCGCGGCCCGGGCCGCGTTCCCGGTCGAGCTGTGGAATCGCATCGAGGCCCCGCTGGTGCTGCACCCGCTGGGGCCCGTCGAGATGCTCGAGATCTGCCGACGCCTCGCGCGTGATTCCTCGGAGCGGCTGTGTCGCGAGCGAGGCATTCGCTACTCGCTGTCCGACGATGCCTCGGCCTACCTGGTGCGCTTGGCCGGCCGCGACCCCACGCTCGGGGCCCGCCCGCTGCGTCACCTGCTGACCCGCGAGGTCGAGTCGTTGGTGGCCGAGGCGGTCCTGCGTGGGCGTCTGCGCGCGGGCAGCCACGCCGAGGTCGCGCTCGAGCGCGGCCGGCTCGTGCTGCGCTGATCGAACGCCCGCGCGCCTTCCTGTATCATCGGGTCGATGGGCCTCCAGGACGTGCGTCGGCGCCTCCCCGTGGTGGATGCGCTGCCCCCCGCCAAGGGGCGCCGGCACCTGCCGCTGTCCAAGGGCGAGGCTCCGACCCCGTCGCTGGCGGTGTGGGAGCTGACGCTCGCGTGTGACCACCGCTGCCTGCACTGCGGGCCGCGAGCGGGCCGCGCCCGCGACGACGAGCTCGACACCGACGAGTGCCTGGCCCTGGTCGCGGAGCTCGCCGCGGCCGGCGTGGGCGAGGTGGTGCTCATCGGCGGCGAGGCCTACCTGCGCAACGACTTCCTGCTCGTCATCCGTGCGATCCGAGAGCACGGGATGTCGTGCACGATGACCACCGGCGGCCTCAACTTCACCCAGGCACGGGCCGAGGCCGCGGCCGAGGCGGGGCTGCTGGCGGTATCGGTCTCGATCGATGGGCTGCGCGAGAACCACGATCGCGTCCGCGATCACGCGGGCAGCTGGGACCGCGCCTTCGCGGCGCTGCGCCACTCGAAGGCCGCGGGCATGAGCATCGCCTGCAACACGCAGATCAACAGCCGCAGCCACGCCGACCTCCCCGGCCTGCTCGAGCTGCTCGCCGCCGAGGGGATCTACGCGTGGCAGCTGCAGATCACCATGCCCCATGGCTCCGCCGCGGATCACGGCGATCTCATCATTCAGCCGTACATGTTCCCGCAGCTGTTCGACGACCTCGCCGCGATCGCCGATCGCTGTCGCGAGCTCGGCGTGACGATCTGGCCCGGCAACAACCTCGGATACTTCGGTCCCTACGAGCACAAGCTGCGGCGCTTCCAGAAGAGCCGCGGGCACTTCGTGGGCTGCAACGCGGGCACCGCCACGCTCGGCATCGAGAGCAACGGGATGATCAAGAGCTGCCCCTCGGTCGGGGGCCCGACCAACATCGGCGGATCGTGGCGCGAGCACGGGCTGCAGGCGCTGTGGGACCGCGCCCCCGAGATCGGCTACATCCGCCACCGCACGCTCGACGATCTGTGGGGCTACTGCCGCGAGTGTTACTACGCGGACACCTGCATGTCGGGCTGCACCGCCGCGAGCGAGCCGCTGCTCGGCCGGCCCGGCAACAATCCATTTTGCCACCACCGCGCGCTCGAGCTCGACCGCATGGGGCTGCGCGAGCGCATCGAGCAGGTACGGGCCGCCCCAGGGCTGCCGTTCGACAACGGCCTGTTTCGGGTGATCCGCGAGCCCAAGGATCCGCAGGAGCGCGCGCGCCTCGGACCCGTGCAGGTGGACGAGCCCCGCGTGTCACGCTTGATCGAGCCGTTCGGCCCGGGGCGTCCGGTGGATCTCGGCGAGGGCGGCTAGCCTCCGCTCGTGCCGGTGCCGGTACCGGTGCCGGTGCCTGCGGGCCCGCCGTAGTCGGCGGCCTCGCCTTCTTGACCCTCCGTCGACGACCCCGTGTCGGTGCCGCTCGAGCTGGTGGTATCGGAGGGTGGCTCGGCGGTTCCGTAGTCGGCGGCCTCGGCCTCGGACCCCTCGATCGTGGTCGACGATCCGCTGGTGGTTCCGGAGGTGCTGGCGGCGGAGGTGTTGGCCACCGTGGATGCACCCTCCTCGTCGCCGGGATCGGGGTCGCCACAGCTCACCAGGCTGAGCCCCAGCAGCGCGACCATGAAGCCGCCGCTCATGGGCGACGGGCCCGAGCGAAGCGCAGCGCTACAAAATGGGCATGTGCGCGCATCGTCGCGCACGTGGCGGGTACAGCGATGACAAGGAAACATGCGAAGCAACGGTACCAGGCGATCAAGCGCTCGGGGCGGCATTCTGCACGATGGCGCGAAGCCTGTGGCTGAGGGTCTCGTAGAGACTCGCCACCGGACCCTCGAGCGCCTCGATGTGCGCGATAATGGCCGCATCATCGCCCCGCGCGGCGGGTCCAGTGATCCCCGCGGGCACGCCCAGCCCCACCAGGTTCTCCAGTGCGCTGCGCATGAGCCCGGCGAGCGCGAGGTGGACCGTGGGCTCCGCGTGCCCCTGCCCCACCAGCACCTCGCACGCGGCGGCATATGGCACCGCGAGGTGATTGGCCGCGAGCGAGCACGCGGCGTGGTAGGCCCGTCGACTGCGCGCTCCGAGACCCTGGAGATCGACCCAGGGCTGCGCGCCGATCCACGCGAGCGCGAGCGCCCGCGCGCCCGCGTCACCCTCCACGCCAAACGCCGCACGCGGGAGCGGCGAGGGCCACGGCCGCTCGGCGCGAAGGCTGCAGATCGGATGCAGCGTGCCGACCGGATGCCCGCGCTCCGCCAGCGCTCGCAACACCTCGGCGGCCGGCTGCGCCCCCGCCCCGTGCAGCACCGGCACCGAGACCGGCAGCCCGCGATCCGCCAGCGCTCGCGCCACGTCGGGCAGCGCCGGATCCCGTGCCAGCACCCACACGCCCGCGGGCACCTCCGCTTGCGCGGGCTCGCGCCCCTCGATCAGCGCGCGCGCACCGAGCTGCACCACCGTGCGTCCCTGGCCCTGCAGCCACGGCCCCGCGTGGGCGGCCACGTTCCCGTGACCCACCAGCCACACGGGCCCCGCCCCGCCCTCGTCGGCGCGCAGCAGCCGGAGCACCGCAGCGGGCAGCGCTGCCGCCAGCCCGGCCTCGGCCTCCGCCTCGGTGCGCCCCTCGTGCAGCGCTCGCAGCCAAGCTCGCACCTGCGTGCTGCTCACGGCCGGCAGCGCGCAGCTGCCCGGCGGTGCGTGGCCCGTGCGCGGCACGACGATCGGCGAGAACCGCCGCTCGATCTCCTCCCAGCGGTGCCACCGCTGCACCTCGCCCGTGATGTCCGAGCCCACCACCAGGCGCACCGCATGCGTCGGCCGCTCCTTCGCCACGGCCTCGAGCATGCGCAGCGTGTAGCTCGGCCCGCCGTGCTCGGCCTGCAGCCGCGCCTCGATGTCGCTCACCTCCACCGCATCGCCGTGTCCGGCCATCGCGGCGCGGGTCAGGGCCATGCGTCGATCGAAGGGGGAGAGATCCTTTCCCAGCGGATGATTTGCACACGGCACCACCCACACGTGATCGGCCAGGCCTCGCAGGCGCAGGTACGTGGGGACCATCGCGTGCCCCAAGTGCGGCGGGTCGAAGGCCCCGCCAAACACGCCGAGCACCGGTAGCCCCCGCGGACTCGAGCTCATGGCCAGGAACGTAACACGCGGGAACCCCGCTCCACCCGGGCTACAACCCCTTTTGCGACCCCCCTCCCCGCGAGTCCTTCCCGCTCATCCTCCTGCGCGTGCGGCGTTGACACATCCACCCCGCTATATCTATTGTTCCGCGCTGAAAAGCCCATCGATGGTCGTGCGCGAAGGGAGCGCCCACGCGCTCGCGACCGCTCCCGAGTTCGCTTTCCTTCGACGCGTGCATCCGCCATCCCGGGGGGAGACCAGGCCTTGAGCACACCCAAGAAACCAGGAACCGACCTTGCCGCCCTCAAGGCGCGCCTTGCCAAGAAGACGGCCGGCGTCTCCGAAGACGTGCCGCCGCCCGGGCAAGCGGCCCAGGCCGTGCCACCGCCGGGTCACGTGGCACCTCCCATGCCCGAGGTGCCCGCACCCGGGCAATACCAGGCACCGATGGCCGACGTGCCGCCGCCCGGAGGCTATGCCCCCGAGCCCATGCACGACGTGCCGCCGCCCGGAGGCTACGCTCCCGAGCCGATGGCCGACGTGCCGCCGCCCGGAGGCTACGCCCCCGAGCCCATGCAGCCGCAGATGCAGCAGCCGCAGGCCCCGAGGATGCAGCAGCCGAGCTACGGCGGCGATGGCTCGTATGGTGCTGGATCGTCGATGGGCGGCTTCGATCCCGACGCGGGCGTCATCGATGGCGGCCCCGAGATCAAGCCCCGCGGCAACAAGGGCCTCATCCTGCTCGCCGCGCTGGCGGCCGCGGGCCTCGGGGTGGCGGTCGGCTGGCTCGGCCACACCATCACCTCCAAGAAGGCGCTAATCGCGCAAGGTCACGCCAAGGGCGAGAAGATGGTCGCGCAGGTCCTCGCCGTCAGCGAGGCCCGCAAGTCGGTCAGCCTGGCGATGGAGGACATCAAGAAGGAGATCGCCCAGGACCCGGCGGGCTCCGCCGACAAGGTCACCACGCTGCTCACCACCAGCTTCGACAAGCAGCCGCAGCTGAGCGAGATGTTCGGCTGGCAGCTCGCCTCGGTCGATCCGGCGGGCATCAAGGCCACGTTCCAGCTCTATCAGCAGCTCGCTGGGCTCCAAGAGAACTTGAGCCTCATGGCCAAGATCCTCGGCGGCTACGGCAACTTCATCAAGGTGGGCGGCCCCTCGCTCTACGGCGTGACGTTCAGCCCCAGCGGCGTGCAGATGGTCGGCATCGCCGACACCCTGTGTGGCGAGCTGCCCGCCGAAGGCGCTGCGCCAGCCGAGGGGGCCCCGCCCACGCTCAAGTCGTGCGGTGCCGACTCGGCCAAGGCGGTCGCCTACCGCGTCGTGGACCCCGGTGGCGGCCCTCCCAAGGACATGCCCCGCGGCACTGGCGAGGGCATGGTCCAGGTGTTGCTAGCCGAGGGGCCCGTCTACGACTACGCCATCGGCATCGAGCAGAAGAACAACGCGACCAACTTCTACAAGATGGCGCTCTCCCGCGTGGAGGAGAGCTTGGTCGAGATGAACGGCGCCGAGGAGAAGGCGCTCGCCTCGCTCAAGCGCTACTCCGAAGATCCCAACGTGGATGGATCCCAATCCGCAGACGGCGGCTGACCCGCTCCCGACTCGGACCAAGCCCGGGGCCTCACCGCCCCCTCGGGTCTGGGTCATCAATCCCGCGAGAGCCGGCCTTCTGGGCTGGCTCTTTCGCTATGTGGCGTTCGCAATTCTGGGGCTCGGCTGGGTCGCGCTCCTCGTGGGCGTTGGGGCCTACCGCCACTTCGCGAGCGACCTGCCCGACGTCGAGACGATCGAGCGCTACTCCGCGCTCGCCCCCGGGGTCACGCGCATCTACGCCAGCGACGGCTCGATGCTGGCCGAGGTCGCGCGCGAGCACCGGGCCTACGCCCCCTACGAAGAGATCCCCACTCCGCTGATCCAGGCGTTCCTCGCGGCCGAGGATCGCCGCTTCTTCACCCACGGCGGCCTCGACTACCGCGGCCTCGGCCGCGCGCTGCTGGCCAACCTGCGCTCGGGCACCATCGAGCAGGGCGGCTCCACCATCACGCAGCAGGTGGCCAAGGGCTTCCTCAACCAGGACCAGACCCTCACCCGCAAGCTTCGCGAGGCGATCCTGGCGGTGCGCATGGAGTCGCGCCTGCCAAAATCGCAGATCCTCGAGGTCTATCTCAACAAGATCTTCCTCGGCAACGGCGCCTATGGGGTGGCCACCGCCGCCAGCCGCTACTTCGACAAGCCGCTCGGCGAGCTGACGCTGGCCGAGTGTGCCCTCATCGCCGGCCTTGCCCGCGCACCCAGTCGCTACAGCCCACTCGCCAGCCTCGAGCGCGCGCTCGAGCGTCGCGCCGTGGTGCTGCAAGACATGGTCGAGGCCGGCTACATCGACGCGGCCCAGCGAGACGCCGCCGCAGCCGAGCCGATCGAGCTCGCGGGCGCGCTGCCGGACCCGTTTCGCGCCCGCGCGCCCTACTACGCCGAGCACGTGCGCCAGCTGGTGACGGCCGAGCTCGGCGAGGAAGCCGTGCTCACCGACGGCCTTCAGATCGAGACCCCGGTCGAGCTGCCGCTGCAGGCCCGCGCGGCGCTCGAGGTCGACACCGCGCTGCGGCGGCTCGATGCCAAGCAAGGCTGGCGCGGCCCGGTGGCCCACCTCGAGGACGAGGCGAGCCGCCGCACCTTGCTCGAGCGCCTGCGCGAGGCCTACGGCGCCGAGTGGCTCGATGCGCCCGAGCCGTCGGACGGAGCCGAGCCCACCGAGGAGGAGGCGGAGGCCGACGAGCACTGGCGGCTCGCGCTCGTCACCAAGGTCAATCGCTTCAACGCCTGGGTGGATGCCGGCGCGCGCGAGGCCATCATTCCGCTGCGCTACATGCGGTGGGCCTCGCGCTACGATCGCAACAGCGGCCTCAACGACGTCGAGCTCACCGACGTCCGCGAGGCGCTCGAGGAGGGCGACGTCGTGTGGATCCAGCGCGTGTCCAAGCCTCGTGGCAGCGCCCCCGATCCCGAGCGCCCCGAGCTCGCGATCGTGCGGCTGGGCCAGCTGCCGCGGGTCGAGGCCGCGCTCTACACCGTCGATCATCAGACCGACGCCGTCGTGGTCATGCAGGGCGGCCGCGACTATGACCGCTCGCAGTTCAACCGGGCGACGCAGGCCTGTCGCCAGCCCGGCAGCGTGTTCAAGGCGATCTACTACGGCATGGCGCTCGACACCGGCCGCTTTGCGATGGACACGATGCTCGAGGACCGCCCCTACGAGCCCGACCCGGGCGAGGAATGGAACCCGCAGAACATCCACGGCACGCTCTCGGGCCAGATCCTGCTGCGCAACGCGTTCATCCACTCGCTCAATCTCCCCTCGATCCGCCTGTTCCAGCGCCTGGGCGCCGACGAGGTCGTGGCGTGGTCACGACGGCTGGGCTTCACCACCGAGCTCATCGCCGACAAGGCGCTCTCGCTCGGGGCCTCGTGCGTGCACATCGACGAGCTCACCCGCGCGTTCGGGATCTTCGTACGCGAGGGTCGCTCGTGGGAGCCCCGCTACGTGCGGCGCGTGACCAACCGGCGCGGCCAGGTCGTGCTCGATCACCGTCACCCCTGGGACGAGTCGATCGACGTCGCCGGCCGCCTCGATGCCATGGGGCGGCTAGGCACCAAGCCCCCGATCCAGCTCGTGGACGAGCGCAGCGCCTTCCTCATCACCCGCATGATGAGAGACGTGGTGACCAGCGGCATCGGCCGTCGCGCCAGTCGCCTAGCCGCTCCCGCCGGGGGCAAGAGCGGCACCGCCAGCAAGAAGCAGAACACCACCGACACCTGGTTCGTGGGCTTCACCGCGCGCTACGTCACCGCCGCCTGGATGGGTGACGACGAGTACGAGCGCTCGATGGGCGACGAGGAGGCGAGCTACACCACCGCCACCCCGCTGTGGACCGACTTCATGGAAGCGGTGATCGAG
>JBFIJN010000198.1:0-15241 GCA_041600735.1 Nannocystaceae bacterium | reverse complement strand
GATCGCCCAGGACATGACCTTCGGGAAGGATCGCCGGACATGACCTTCGGGAAGGATCACCCGGGAAGGATCGCCCCCAGGACATGACCTTCGGGAAGGATCGCCGGACCCGAAGGATCGCCGCCGAGGACATGACCTTCGGGAAGGATCGCCCAGGACATGACCTTCGGGAAGGATCGCCGCCCAGGACATGACCTTCGGGAAGGATCGCCGGACCTTCGGGAAGGATCGCCCGGACCTTCGGGAAGGATCGCCGGAAGGATCGCCCCCCCCCAGGACATGACCTTCGGGAAGGATCGCCGGAAGGATCGCCGGACATGACCTTCGGGAAGGATCGCCGGACATGACCTTCGGGAAGGATCGCCCTCGGCGGCCCGACCATCGCGGGTATGATCCTCGGCGATGATCGGCACGCTGCACGGTCCGTGGCTCGTCGTCGTCGCCGTCGCGTGGCTGGTGATGGCGGTCGTACGCGGACCACGACTGCCGCGGCGCGAGCTGTGGGTGATCGCCGGGCTCGTCCTCGCATCGTCCACGGCGCGCCTCATCTCGGGCCTGTGGGGACCGCTGCACGTCAACGGGCAGGGCCCGCTATGGATCCGCGGCACGATCGATCCCGATGCGCTCGCGGGGTATGGCCCCGGCTACTTCGAGATCTTCGGCTGGATCAACGATCTCGCGCTCACGCCAGATCTCGTACTGTTCACCGCCAACTGCCTACTCTCCGCCCTCGGCCCCGCGCTGCTCTACGCCACCGCGCGCGTGCTGGGGGTCGGGCGAGGCGGTGCGCTCGCGATCAGCCTCGTGCTGGCCGCGGATGCGGTCACGCTGCGCGCGGCCGCGAGCGAGGGCTACTTCGCGTCGATCATCGCCCTGGTGCTGGGTGTACAGCTCTCGCTCGGGATCGGGCTCGCCGCGCGAGTGCGGCGTGACCTCATCGCGACCGGCCTCGCACTCGGAGCCGCGGGCCTGCTCGCCGCGGCCGCGGCTCGCATCCATCCGATGGCCTACCTGCCGCTCGCGCTCAGCCCACTCGTGGTGCTGGGCGCCGCTCAGGCGGGCTCGACCCGCGAACACCTCGGGCGCTCGCTCGCGGCGGCGGCCGTGATCGGAGCGATCGTCGTGGCCACCAGCGGCCAGATCATCGTCGCAACCCTACGCGCATCATCGATGGCCAAGCACACGCTGCGCCTACTCGGTCCCGGCGAGCTGGCGGTCGTCGTGCTCATGGTCATCTGCGTCTGGCTGCTGCGCCGCCGCCTGCCCACGCCATGGCTCCCGCTGCTCGCGATCGCCTCGCTAGCGGCACTACTCGCCACTCAGGATAGCTTTGGGCAGCACCCCTTCTGGCAACTCTGTTACCAGCGGATCTTCTTGCCGGGGATGCTCCTCGGCGCGGCACCGTTGCTGCTGGGCCGGCTCCAGCGAGTCGGCTGGGCCGCCGCCAGCGGCGTGCTCGCGGCCCTCGTGCTGGCGATCCCGGCGGCCCCGTATCTCACCACGAGGACCACGGAGCAGCTCGAGTACGAGTTCCTGCAACGAGCGCTCGGCGAGCTGCCGGAGGACTGCATGCTCGCGAGTGTCGGCCGCGCCGGGCCCCGCGTCTGGGAGGCGCCGAGCCACTTGCTGCCGACCCGCGGGTCCCCGGGCACTGCAGCACGCCGCAATCTCGAGTCTGCGGAGGATCTGAGCGTGCCGCTGGCATCGGGAGAGTGCCTCCTCTACGTGCGCTCGTCGCTCTGCAGCAGCGCCGAGGGGCGCCACGTGTGTGAGTCCATCGAGCGCGAGTCCACGCTCGAGGAGCTCGCTCGCCGGGTGCTGCCGGCAGCGCCGAGCTACATCGAGCTACCGTATGATCGCGCGGAGATCGAGGTCGTGCTGTTTCGCGTGCTCGGCCGGCAAGGAGCCTCGCATCGGCAGCCGGTGATCGGTGATGGAGCCGCGATCACGCCCGCGCTCGCGCAGGCCCTGTTCGAGCGGGTGACTGCGCTGCGCACGGACGACGGCTGCATCGTCACGCGCGTCGACACCAGTCGCTTTCGCATCACCATGACCGTGTCGACCGCCCTGAGCGAGGAGCACGCCATCGAGCTCGCGACGGCGCCCTCTAGCGCAGGCCGAGCCGCGGGCTGGGCGATCGCGCCCGCTCCCGCGCTCGATCGCGAGTGCGCTACCACCGTGGCCGCCATCGTCGACGTGCTCGAAGATCTTGGTCGCCACCGCTAGGGGGTGTCCCTCATTGCCACGTGAGTGGGGAACGCCGTCAGCGGGCCGCAGTGCAAGGCGCGAGGAGGGAGTTTGTCGGGTACAAGTGACTGACGAGCAACGCGGCAATGCGGCCCGGGGGCGGTGTTACCCGCTCGCGTGGCAATGAGGGACACCCCCTAGCAGCGGTCGCGTGCGCGGGAAGCCCAGACGACCGCGTCTGCGGAGCCGAATCGATGGACTATGGCCGGCCCGTAGCCGCTGGCCGTCGAAGTCCCTGCTTGGTAGAAGCAGGTCTGATGGCACGCCTCGGCGACCGGATGTGGGAGGGTCTGTTGGCGCTCCTCGCCGCGTCCCTCGATCAGGCGCTCGAGCTCCCGGCCTGCGTATTGCTGGGCGGCTTGAACATGCGGCGGGAGCGGGACCTACCCATCGAGCTCGTCGATGTGGGCGCCTTCGCGTTGCTCCTCGTGCTCGCAGGACTCCTCGCTCGCCGCATCCTTCGTGGGCCAGAGCGACCGATGGCGGGTCTTGGGATCTGGTACAAGACCCCGGAGGGCACGTTCGGCCCGACGGCATCCTGGGCGCACGTCGTCTGGGCCTCCATCTACCTCTTGCTGGCCTACTCGCTGTGGAACGTCGACGTCGACGGCACCGGCCAGCGCAGTCTCGGCCTCGGTCTCGGGTTCGTCGTCGTACCGGCGATCTTCCTCGTGCTGCGCGGCGTGGTGCGTCTCGAGCGGTCTCGCGAGCGCGCGTAGGCGCAGCGCGGCAGCGTGATCCACTCGAGACGTCCCCCAGACCTTGGTCGCGTAGCGAATGATCAGAGAAGCTCGGCCAATGGTCGATCGGCGAGCAGTCGCCAGACCGCGGCGTCGCGGACCCGGCGCTCGGGATCGGTGAGCAGGCGCTCGGCGAGCGACGCGGGGCAAGCAGGGTTGAGCGGCAGGTGGGAGCGCACTTGGACGTGCGGATCGTCGGCGAGCGACTCGAGCCGCTGCGTGGGCGCCTTGGGATTCCGCGCGACGCCGCGGCGCACGTACTCGTGCGGGTCTTCGGCCAGCCGCGCGAGGATCGACGGTGGGCAATCGATCCGCGTACCGACGGCCTCGCGCACCAGATCGTCCGCGTCGGCCGACAGCCGCTCGACGTGCCCCAGCGGCAACCGGGGGTGGCTTGCGACGGCCGCCCGCACGAGGCTCGCTTCGTCGGCTGCGGCCCGCTCCAGCGCTTCGCTCGGGGTGTGTGGATGGCGAGCCGCCGCGGCACGGGCGTACGCGTAGGGATGCGTGATCAACGAGGCGAGCACGTCGACGCCGACCCACGGGTGGCCGGCCGCGGCGAGCCCGACCAGCAGCTCGGGGTGGTCGAGCTGCGCCGCGAGCAACCCGGCGGGAAACGTTGGGTGTCCGGCCCACGCCCCCTTCGATGGTGAGCGCTGATCGACGAGGGGCCCGAGCGCAGCGGTCGGTGCGAGCCCGGGCGGTCCCTTCCAAGCGCGGGCGTGGATCGGATGGCGCTCGCGGAGCTCGTCGAGCTGATCACCAAGCTCCGATGGTACGCACGCAGGAGGCGTCGCGGGGTGGCCGACCGCGAGCTTGCGGATCTCCGGATCGTGATCGGCAACGAGGACCGCGAGCAGCTCGGGCGGGGTCGCCGGGTTGGAAGCGACGCCGCGACGCGTGTCTCGGTCGGGCGATCGCGCCAGGTCGCGCAGGGCGTCGAGCGTCAGCGAAGGGTGGGCGCAGGGACGATCGCGAAGCGACCACGGGTGGTACGCGATGCGGGTCGCGACGTCGGACGGGAGCGTCGGCCGCGAGGCCAGGTTGTATGCGATCGACGAGTCCGGATCGCCAGCGAGGACCACGAGCGACTCGTCCGGCGTGTGCGGATGCGAGGCCACGGCCAGCCTGACCCACCGGTCGTCATCCTGGGCGAGCGCGGCGAGCGACTTGGCCGGCGCCGCGGCGTGCTCGGCCGCGGTTCGGCGCACGTGCGGGTCGGGGTCGCCGCACAGCCGAGCGATCCGCTCGGTGCCCGCGCTCGGGTTGAGGGCGACGGCTTGGCGCACCTCCGGTGAGCCGTGCGCGAGCAGGCGATCGAGCAGCGCCGCGGATGCGCTGGGATTCATCGCGGCCGCCCGCGCCGCGACCGTGGACAGTGGCGGTGGCCACACGAGCGCTGCGATGTGATCGAGCAGCGCAGCATCGGCGGCCGGATGGCGGGCGGCCGCGTCGATGACGATCACGTCTTCCAGCGTCTGCGTGGGCGTGGCCGCAACGACGGACACCAACGCCTCGCGCGGGAGATCCAGGCGCTCGACGACGGCCCGCCGAACCATCGCCGATCCGTGCGCCGCAGCTTCGACCAGCTCCGCCACGCTCGCCTCGCCCCGGATCCGCGTGGCGAGCTCGCGAGCCGCGATCGGGTCGGGCGGCTCCCAGTAGCGCTCGTCGTGCACGCGGTCCACGGCCAGCCCCGCGCCCGCCAGCAGACCGCGCACCTCGATCCAGTGGGTCCAGTGACGCGCGCCTGCTGGGCTCGCGCCGACGAGCTGCGCGATCACGTTCGCTGCGACAGCCAAGGATGCGCAGACCACATGCGTCGAGACCTCGCCCTCGCGAGCGGGACGCTCGTGGATGAGCACGGCACCACTCGACCAGTAGCGCTCCGCCGCATCGCTCAGCTCGGGGATCAGCGCCGCCCCCAGCGACCCGGCCAGGCGCTCACCGACGTATGCGCCAACGAACAGATCCGGACCGGTCGACGGCTCGAGGCTCGCGTTGCCCCGGTACTTGCGCTCGAGGAACAGCTTCGCGGTCTCCGCGACCAAGATGTCGGTGCCGTCGATGTCGTCGACGAAGTGCAGCCGGCCGTGCTCATCGGCGAGGTAGCGCGCGTCGCCGACGCTGCCAAAGTCCACCCGGCCGTCCGTGCTGAGATACGGTCGATTGCCCTCGTCCTCGAGCTCGAGCACGCCGCGCAGCGTCACGAACACGCCGAAGCGCTCGCCGTGGAAGGACTCGCCGAACTGCAGGCCTCCGAGCTCCTGATCGAGCGCCACGATCCGGTCGGGCTGCTCGATGCCAACGCGCCGCAAGATCTTGGCGACCTCCTGCGGCTCGAGCACATCGCGTGGGTCGAAGCCCACCGCGTCGGACACGAGGTTGGCGCGTGCCTGTGTGCTGAGCATGGGCGCGATCCGGTCAGAGCCCTCCATGTAGCGCAGCTCGTTCACGCCGGCCTCCGTCCATGAGGTTGCTTTGACGACGGCGCCTGCGTGGGTCTCGAGCACGCGAATGCCCGCCTCGTCGCGCAGGTCGACGACCCCCTGCCGGCGCCGCTGGTCCCAGCGCGCGCCGCTCCGGACGCGAAGCGGCAGCACGTGCGCCCCGAGGCTCGGTCCAGCGGGCGCACGATCGGGGGACGCGAGCTCGAACGGTGGGTTGTGGTCGCCACCGTTACCGCTACGAGGGTTGCATGGATGGACGTGGGCACCGACGTCCACGTCCAGGCCGCGAGCCTGCCGGAGCGCAGCGAGCACGAGCTTCAGCGGTCCTTGGATCGTCGTCACCGACTCGGCCGGAGCCAGCGGCAGCCCATCACACACGAACAACCCGTCGGCCTCGCCGGATCCCCACCAGCTCGCGTCCTCGGCGGTCGCGCCTGGCATCGCCGCGAGCCCCAGCGCAGCACCGAGCGAGGCCGCCATGCGCCGGTCGAGCTCCGCCGCGAGCGGCCGTGACTCGATCCACGCGATCAGAGCCCAGCGCTCGATGAACGACGCGACGGACCCGGCCATGAGGTGCAGCGGCGCCGTGGGCCACCAGCGCTTGCGTGCATACAGCTGGCCACGTGCGTCGACGTAGACCGGATCCCGGGACCACGTCGTCGCAAACAGAGCAACCGGTGTGCCATCGACCTCGCGCAGCGGCGCGGCGCCGGGGACATCGGTCCCCATCACCCCCAACGCGTGGTGATCGAAGCCAAGGCCGCCCCAGATCTGGTCGAGCGCCTCGACCCGCGCCGCGAGGTCGTCCGGAAAGTCCCGCGCGTACGGCCGGCGCTCCTCGGCGCGCCGCGCCTTGCTCTGGAGGTAAGCACGGGCTCGGGGCGAGAGCTCTGCGGGGATCTCGAACATGTGGGGGCTCGCTTGTCTTGTCGCGCATCTCGATGGTGGTGCCCGCAAGCCCTAGATCGCGACCTTGCGGATCGACCCCGTCGAATAGAGCTTGTCGAGGAGCGCCTTGATGTCCTCCGCTTCGTACTCGACGGCATGGCGTTCCACCAGCTCCTCGACGAGCAGCTCGCGTTCGCTGCGGAGCTCGTCGAGCAGCCCTTCCATGTCGGCGCTGCAGCGGAGCGCGACGCCGACGCTGGCGATGAGCAGATCGGAGCCGTCGGGGCAGCACTGGAGCAGCCGGGAATCCGCGGAGATGCGATCGTCTGCGCGGAGCACGTCGGCGGGCGAGCGTCGCGGATGCTTCATTCCCAGGCTCGTGCTGGCACAGAGCCACTGATGGCGAACGCGCGCATACAGCTGCTCGTCGAGGGCCCGGATCGCGCGCGCGCACGTCTCGTCCACGACCTCGTCGGCGATGCCGCTCGCGGGATCGGGCGCCGCGTCCTGCGGAAAGCAGACCGCGATCGTGTTCCTGAGCACGTGTTCGACGGCAGCGTCGAGGAGTGCGTCGAGCGTCAGGAACGGCGGCACCAAGCTGACGGAGACGCACATGTGCGGCTCATCGTCGAGGGCCTCGCCGACGTGCCAGTCCTCGCCCGGCCAGTACAGGATCTCGCCAGGGTTCGCGTCGATCGTCACCGATGCCCACGCCTCCGGCAGATAGTCGGAAGGCCGCTGCGAGAGCGCACGCTCGAGCGCGGGGTTGGCCCGGACCAGGGGGCCGCTCCACAGCCGCATGCGCTTGCGCCCGGAGACGACGAACTGGAACACGTCTGCACATTGCTGGTCGGCGTGCGCGCCAAAGGCCGTCCGATCGTAGTTGCCCAGGAATGCGATCACCGCAGGCGTCGCGCGAATTCCATTGAGGCTCTGGTAGTCGAAGATGAATTCGCGCACTCGCTCACAGAATTCGACGTCGACCAGCTGGAGGCCATTGACCACCAGACCAAAGCGTTGGCCGTTGGTCAGCCGCATCATGCGTTCGGTGTACGCGGCGAGGCTCGCGTCGCTGTCGAGCGGCAAGAGCTCGGCCGGGGCGTGCGCGAGGCCAGACCCCTCGTATCGCGCGTCGCGGGTCTCCGGACACACGAAGAAGCGCACCTTGATGTCCGGGATGTCGCGGTTGCGGCCCGTCTCGTCCACGTTCCGGCAGGCGGCGACGATCCACGGCCACAGCTCATCTTCCGCTGCGAGATGCCCGCGCAGCACACGCGGATAGCGAGAGGCGCGGTCGAGCGCGAAGTCCTGGACGGGGAGCTCGGGTCGTCGATCGGGTGACATATTCGCGCGCGCCGGTCGGCGATCGTACCAGCCTTGGCAGCGCGGACGAAGTCCGTTAAGTTAATCCGATGGACCCGCGCGAGCGGGGGGCGATCATGACCGAGGCTCTTCACGCCGAATCAGCGCTGCGGATTCCACTCGTGAGGCACCTGCTCGAGGATCCCGCGATCCAGCTGATCGAGCGAGGAATCGACAACAACTGGTTCTATCAACAATGCGTCTCGCAGCAGATGACGGGGTTCAACCCGTTCTCTGCGTTGGTGTTCTACCCGGCCACCTCTGCGCTGGCGAGCTGGCTGCCGAACCGTGCAGGTTCGGCACGCGCGTACAACCGACACGATCGGCTCGTTCGCGAGCTGAACGGTGCCTTCCACGACTACCTGCACTCCTGGGCGGTGCTGGCGATCAACGACCTCATGCCCAAGCTCGGTTTCGGGCGCACACCGATCACCGAGAAGAACATCGAGGACTTCGTCTACTGCCAAGTCGTCGCGGAGATCGCCGCCAGCATCGGCACCGACTACTGGTACCTCTGCGCGACCGACCTGAACGCGCTCTGCGACCTCGGCACGGCTCCGTACCAGGGCTACCAGACTCGCTACGACGAGCGCGCCCTGCCCGAGTACCGCAGGTTCAATCCGTCGTTGACCGTGCAGCGACGCGAGTTCTTCTACGAGTTCGCGGAGATCTATCTCACCGGAAGCATCACCGGCTTCGAGCTGACGGACGTGCGGTCGAGCCCCCGGCTGGAAGCGTGGCTGACCCACGAGCTGCGCCAGGCCGTGCAGGTGCGGGCGTATACGCGCCAGTGGTTCTCCTACCTGGCACATCAGCCGATCGCATACTCGAACCAGCAGCTCGTCGCCCCCTTCGAGGACGTCCGCGGATGGCGCAGGGAGCTCATGATCGGGATGAGCGAGGTGCTCTGGGAGAAGATCAAGGACGGCAAGCTGCACCGGTTTGCGCGCTGGGATCGCGAAGAGTCCTGGGCCCGGCCCAGCGAGCGTCCGCTCGACTTTCGCTTCGTCAACCTCAATCGCGTCGAGCCCGAAGCGCTCCGTGGCCTCGACTTCGACGAGTGTCCAGAGGGAGCGTTTAGGCTGTTCGTGTATCAGCGACTGAGCCAGCTGAAGTTTCGTCCGGGCGATGGCGCGCTCGCACAGCTGCTCCCGCGCGTCATCGATACACGGGATCCGTCGCTGGTCTCGTGGTTGCTACAGCACCACGAGCGGGTCGCCGCCTCGACGAGTGAGCCCGCCGACATCTTCTTTCCGCCCTGACCGGCTCACGCGAGCCCCCACGAGCCGCCGGTCATGGTCAGTCCGGCGACAGGCCCGACTGTCGCAGGAACGCCGCCGTGGTCGGCTCCCGCGAGCGAAACTCGCGGAACACGTCCATCGGGTGGCGACTGCCGCCGAGCGCCAGCACCGTGTCGGCAAAGCGACGGCCGACCGTGGCCATGCCGTCCAAGTCGTCGAGCCCCGCTTCCTCGAAGGCGGCAAACGCATCGGCGGCGAGCACCTCGGCCCATTTGTAGGAGTAGTAGCCCGCCGAGTAGCTCCACGAGAAGATGTGGAGGAACGTGCAGATCGATCGATCGCCTTCGAACCGCCGACCGACCTCGGTTGGGGCCGAGACCCTCGCCTGCAGCTGCTCGATCGACTCGGGGCCGTCGGGGTCGAAGCGATGATGGAGCTCGAGGTCGAGCAGGGCGAAGCGGACCTGGTGGAGGTTCGCGTTGCCGGCGTAGAACGTGCGTGCGGCCTGGAGCTTCTCGATCAGCTGCTGCGGCAGTGGCTCGCCCGTCTCGACGTGGGCCGTCATTCGCCGCAGCGTCGGTTCGTGATGGCACCACTTCTCCATGAACAGGCTCGGAACCTCGATCGCATCCCACTCGATGTTGCTACTGCCCGCCACCAGCCCATACGGCACCTTCGTCAGCACATGCTGCAGAGCGTGCCCGAATTCGTGGAACAAGGTCTTCATGTCCTCGAACGACAGCAGAGTGGGCCGAGTACCGGTGGGCCGAACGAAGTCGCACATGACGTAGGCAGTGGGGAGTCGATCGCCGCCGTCCGGGCGCGCAAATAGAGCACTTCGCCGGAGCCCGCCCGTGACCCACGCACCGCCGTTCTTCTCCTTCGCGCGCGCATGGAGGTCGAGGAACAGCATCCCTAGTGGGGTTCCGCGCTCGTCCTCCACCAGATAGCGGCACACGTCCTGATGCCAGCCCTCCGGCTCGGGCGCGCGACGGATCGTCGCGCCGAACAGACGGTGAATCAGCTCGAGCAGGCCTTCGAGCACCCTCGGCAGCGGACAGTACGCGCGCACCTGCTCGGCGTCGAAGCCATGCCGTGCCTCGCGTGCGCGCTCCATCCAGAACAGGCGGTCCCAGGGCTGGAGGTCGTCGGCCTCGGGGGCGCCCGCTCGTCGAGCCAGCTCGATGATCTCGCCGAGCTCACGCTGCGCAGCCGGGTAGGCGACCTGACGCAGCTCTTCGAGCCACTCCAACACGCGGGCGACGTGCGCGGCCATCCGACGCGAGAGCCGGCACTCGGCCCAGCTCTCGGCGCCGAGCAGCGCCGCACACTCCCGACGCCGACGAAGGATCTCGAGGATGACCGGGCGATTGTCCGCCGGACCCGAGGAGGCCCGCGTGACCATGGCCTCGTAGAGCCGCTCCCGCAGGTCGCGGCGCCGGCTGTGGAGCATGAAGGGGCGGAAGCTCCCCTCTTCCAGGGTGATCCGCCACGGACCCGTCTCGGCGGTGGCACCGGCGACAGCACTCGCCTCCGCGGCGAGCTCGAGCACGCTCCGGGGCAGGCCGACGACCTCCGACGGCTCGGTCAGGTCCATCGCGAAGGCGGCGGTGGCATCGAGCACGTTGTTCGAAAACGTCGTGGAGAGAGCCTCCAGCTCCACGGTGAGGTGAAGGAAGCGGCGCTGGGGCGCTCCCGTGAGCGCCACGCCGCTCTCGACGGCATCCTGAAGCAGCGCCTCGACGGTGCGTCGCTGTCCTTCGCTCGAGCTCGCCCACGCAGGCCCCCGGCGCAGCGACTGCAGCTTGTCGAAGATCGCTCGGCTCTGCCGGAGCCTCATCGTGAAGTCCACGACGCGCGATTGCACCGCCTCGTGTGCCGCGCGTAGCTCGGGCGTGTTCTTCACCGACAGGAGGTGCTCGACGGTGCCCCAGACGAAGTGGATGCGATCGTCGATGCGCTCGATCCCGCACACGAGCTCGGCCCAATCCGGCGCCGCCTCGTCCTCGAGCGCGACCAACGCGGCCTCGACCTCTCGGAGCAGCGCCTCGACGCCGGGGATCACATGCTCGGCCCGAAGCTGCGCGAAATCGACGACGCCCGTCTCGGCAGTGAGCGGGTTGTCGGGATGAGCGAGAGCAAGATCCTCCACCGCGGTGAGTTACCATAGGCCGGCTCGATCAGGTGTGCTAGGAGTTTTCCGCCCGTGTCGTCATACAGAGGCCCGTCATCCGTCGAAGCTGCGCTCCTCGATCAATGCTCGGTGCGCGACCTGCAAGAGGGACTGCAGCGCCGGGAGCCGATCGTGTACACCCACAACGGCAACCGAACCCTCCAGCCCGAGGAGCTGCTGGAGCGGATCCTGCGGGTGGCACCGCTCGCCGGCATCCAGCGAGTCGCCAACATCTCGCACCTCGCGGACAGCAGCTTCTTCGTATTTCAGTCCTGTCGGCCCAATCTTCACTGGCACAGCTCGAGCGGGCAGAACACCGGCGCTCAAGGCAAGGGTCGCACGCCGACGCAGGCCAAGATCTCCTGCATGATGGAGGCCCTCGAGGGGTTCTGCGAGGAGCCGCGCAGTCCCTGGTTGATCCGCGGCTCATACGACTATCTGCGGCACCAGCACCCGCTGCTGGATCCCCAGCACCTCGAGCTGGTGGAGGGCGTCGAGCCGCCGCCGCACACCGAGCCGCTCGTGTGGACGCCGGCCTACTCCGTCGAGCTGGACGCCGAGCTATGGGTGCCCGCCGAGGCGGTCTACTTTCCGTTCTTGCCCCAGGACTACCAGGTGCAGAGCTGGTTTCCTTGCGTCACGGTCGGGGTCGCGGCCGGGGCGACCTACCTCGAGGCGGCGACCCACGCCCTGTACGAGCTGATCGAGACCTACTACCAGCGCTGCCTCCAGGAGAAGATGGTGGAGATCACGGAGATCGATCAGGACGATCTTCGCGCGCGGGACGACCTCGGCCCCATGCTCCCGCAGGTCAACGAGAACTATGCGCTCCGCGTCTACGCGGCGCGGCTGCCCGGCGTACGAAACATTCCGATGGTCTTTGCCTATCTCATCGGTGCCGACCGGAAGCTCTACGCCGGCTACGGGGCCTGCGCCGATCTCCCGACGGCCATCAGTCGAGCCGTCAGCGAGGCCGTCCAGGCGCTCGTGACCGTGCTGAGCGGCACCCGCGAGGACATCCCGAAGAAGGCGATGGCGCCGTCGAGCGAGCGCTACGATCCGAACGAGCGCTCGGCCCAAAGACGCTACCCCGTGCGAACGCTCGCGGAGTACGCCAACGAGGTCGACGAGCGACAGTTCGCGGACCTTCGCCGCGAGTTCGACTGGATCGTCGACTGGTTGCACGAGCTCGGCTTCCACAAGGTGTGCATCGCGAACCTCACCCGAGCCGGGATCGACATTCCCGTGGTCAAGGCGCTCGTTCCTAGGATGCCCCCGCGAAGCGATCACCGAGGGCGAGAACGAGCGACGCTCGAGGCGATTCAGGCCGCCAGGTTCGGCTGGGCCTACAAGAGCTGAGTATGCGAGAACATCTGGGACCCTCTGACGATCGTCGCGGCCGAAAACGCTCCAAGTGCTGGGACAGAATGACTGACGTGGGAAGAAAGGCGCTTGCACGCCTGAAGGGTGTCGTGTTTACTCTACAGGCCCTCATGGGTAGAGGAGTTTTTGATGGAGAAGAAGACGAAGAAGAAGCTGACCGTAGAAGAGCTCGATCTCGAGCAACTCGAGGGAGTCACGGGCGGCGCGCCCTCGGAGAAGACGGCCGAGCCCCCGTTCAAGATGAACACGGGCAAGCCGCTCCCGATCATGAGCTGATCTCGCTGCTGTTCGGCCCTCCCTTCTGTACCCTCAGAGGGGAGCGGGCGACATGCCACCCGGTTTGAAGATCCGAGTCCATTCCGGCCCCAGCGTCTCGAGTGCGGAAGCAGCCGAGATCCTTCCAGACGCCGAGATCCGTCGCCCCATCCAGCGTGGAGACATCGCGCAGGCGATTCGCGAGGGGGTCCATGTCGTGGGCATCATCGACGGTGAATTCCAGCAAGCGAGGGCCGTGTCGCCCAGCGAGCTGATGGATGCGCTGCGCTCGGGGATGCGTATCTATGGGTCGTCGAGCATCGGCGCGCTGCGAGCGGTCGAGCTCGAGCGGTACGGCATGATCGGCGTGGGTGCGGTCTTCGGTCTCGCGAAGGAGACGTTTGGCTTTCGGGACGACTTCGTCGCCACCACGTACCTCGAGCAGGAGGACGAGGGCGATGTGCGCGGCAACAACGGGCTGCCCTTCGTTGCGTTCTCCCTGAACGCCAGGCGGCTGGTCGCGAGCGGGGCGCTCTCGGACTCGGACGCCGAGGAGCTCTGCGAGCGCTATGCCCGACTGCATTTCACCCAGCGCAACGATGCGACATTCGAACGCGCACTTCGCGCAACCATGCCAAGCGGAGACGGGCCGCGTGGCCACGGTCTAGTGGAAGCAATGAAGCAGGTGTTCGCCGCGGGCAATCCGTTGCGCGACGATGGACTGGCCCTGCTCTCCCGCATCGACACCGATCTGCGCCAGCTGGAAGCGCAGAACCAACGGATCGCCTCCTTGCAGCAAGCCAATCGAGCAGGGCCTTGGCCCAGGGGTCTCGTCCGTGCTGAACGGAGCTGAATTTGCGCTCGAGCGCGAGACGAAGACTCCTCGTCTCCTGAAGCTCGCGTTCGCCTCGCCCGAAGAGACCTGGCAGTGGATCGTGCGGGCATGCGAACGCATCGACCACCGCGGCAGGAGCACCGAGCTCCCCGGCGTCTCGGTCACTTCTTTCATTCGTCCGCAGCGAGAAGATCCACGGTTCGACCGGGTCAATGTCGCCCACGATCCTTCGCAGTTCGTGCCGCGCACGACCGATGTAGATCTCGCGAGCTACTGTGAGCGGGTGGCGACGCTCACGGGTGGCGAGCGCTTCGGAACCATCGTTCACGGGCTCGAGCGCGCGAGCGTCGACCTCTGCGAGCGAGTCAGCGAGCTGCTGCGGGACTACCAGCGCCGCAATGGTGTTCGCGCATCGCCGACGGTCATGGCGGCCCTCGGCAACTATGCACGTCCCGTCTTCGGCGCCCCGCGGGAGAGCGTCGAGGATTTCTTTCAGCTCGTCGTTCAGGGACGAACACGGCTCCGCTACTGGACGGGCGAGACGATCGCGGCCGATCCTTCGCTGAGGCGAGCGCTGCTGCGATCGCCGACCGACTACCAGGCCGCGGAGGCGTCCTCGCGGGTCTTCGATGCCGCCGCGGGTGACCTGCTGTATTGGTCGGGGACCACGTGGCACACGAGCGAGGCCGTGGAGGAAGCGCCAAGCATGAGCTTGCTGGTGCACCTGAGCGCTCCGTACTTCACGCTCGAGAGGCTGACGCACCGTGCGATCGCGAGCTGCCTGGGCGAGGTCTCGCGGTCGCGCGCGCTCGCCAAGGAGGCGGCCCGGCCCGGCGAGGGGATCCCGAGCGAGCTCATCCGCGAGAGCTGCGACGAGCTCGTTCGCGTGCTGGGCACGAGGCTCGCGCCGAGCGTGCGACATCAAGCGCTGTGTGCCTTGACGAGCTCGGGGATCGCGTTTCCCCGCCGGCAACGAGGCGCGGTGCTCTTGGAAGGCGATCGGATCTGCGCCACGGCCGAGCGGCTGCGCTACTCCGTCGTCGGGGACCAGCTGCGCATCGCCGGCCGCGGCGTAGGATTCGTTTGCGACGGCGGCATGGCGCCGATGCTCGAGGAGCTTCGCTCGGAGCAGGCTTTCCTGGTGAGCGACCTCGTGCGACGGTATTCTGCGGAGTACGAGGCGGATGGAGTGAAGCACATTCTCGACATGCTCTACGCGACCGGCGCGATCAGGACAGTCGAGGGCAGCGGATCCGACTCGGAAGAGTCGACGGCGTAGGTCCGATGGCTTGGGCGGAGGTGGAAGAGCGCGAGCGTCGGCGCTACGTCGTCCCGGCCGAGGTGCAGCTGGTGCGGCTCTCGGCGGGGCTGTACGCGACCACGCCGCTCGGCGCCACGAGGTTCACGGGAGGCAGCGTCGATCTGCTCACGGAAGTGGTGAAGGCCGTAGCGGCCCACGGGACCGAGGAGGCGATCGTTGCGGCGTTCGAGGAGGACTACGAGGGTGAAGCGATCCTCCAGTGCTTGACGCTATTGACCCGACGCGGCGTGCTCGCACTCGACCATCACGACGACGGCAAGGGCGATGACGGCGAGGCCGACGCGCGCGGTCCAGCGAGCGCCGCCTCGCCGGAGGCCGTCACTTGCGCGGAGGCAAGGACCCGGGG
>JBFIJN010000197.1:0-15245 GCA_041600735.1 Nannocystaceae bacterium | reverse complement strand
CTTGCGTCGATCGCCGACCACCACGGCTTGGCTCACCACCGAGATCCCCTTGAGCTTGCCCTCGAGCAGCTGCGGCGCGATGTTCTCGCCGCCGGCGGTGATGATGAGGTCCTTCTTGCGGTCGGTGATCTTGAGGTAGCCGTCCTCGATCTCGCCGATGTCGCCCGAGTGCAGCCAGCCCTCGTCGTCGATCGCCTCGGCGGTGGCGGCTTCGTTCTTGAAGTAGCCCTTGAACACGTGGCGGCCGCGCATGCAGATCTCGCCGTCCTCGGCGATCTTGAGCTCGGTGCCCTGCATGGTGCGACCCACCCAGCCGGTGCGGTACGCCCCCGGCAGCGAGACCGTGGCCGGCCCCGTGCACTCCGACATGCCATAGACCTCCATGATCGGCAGGCCCAGCGACAAGAAGAACTCGAGCGTGGACTTCGAGATCGGCGCCGCCGAGGTGATCATGATGCGGCACTGGTCGAGGCCGAGCGCCTCGCGGACCTTGGAGAACACCAGCTTCTCCGCGACGCCCCAGAACAGCGGCAGCGGCTTGTTCGACTGGATCGCGTAGCCGCCCCGCAGGCCCACGCCCTTGGCCCACGTGGCGATCTTCTTCTTGAGCCCGGAGTTCTTGGCGCCCGCGGCCTGCATCTTGGCCTGGATCTTCTCCCACACGCGCGGCACGCCCAGGAAGATCGTGGGACGCACCTCGCGGAGGTTGTCGCCGAGCGCGTCGAGGCTCTCGGCGAACGAGGTGCACGCGCCGTTCACGATCGGCCCGTGCAGCGAGATCACCTGCTCGGCGATGTGCGAGAACGGCAGGTAGCTGATCATGCGATCGCCTTCCTGCATCCCCAGCGACTCGAGCGCCATGCGGGCCGTCCACACGATGTTGTCGTGGGTGATCATCACGGCCTTGGGGTCGCCCGTGGTGCCCGACGTGTAGATGTACGTGCACGTGTCGTCGGGGTCCTGGCCGGCGATGCGGGCCTCGAGGTCCTCGTCGTCGCCCTTCTTGCCCAGCGCCATGAAGTCGGCCCACGACAGCACGTTCTCGTCGTCGTGGTCGCCGTAGAACATGACGATCGCCTTGAGGTCCGGCAGCTGATCGCGGATCTCGAGGAACTTGGCGAGCTGGGCCTTGTTCTCCACCACGGCCACCTGCGCCTCGGCGTGCTCGGCGACATAGCGGCACTGCTCGGGCGAGTTGGTGGTGTAGATGCCAGCGGGGCAGCCTCCCGCGTAGATCGTGGCGAGGTCGGCGATGGCCCACTCTGGCGAGTTGAAGCCGATGATCGCCACACCCTTGCCGGGCTCGAGCCCGAGCTCGATGAGCGCCTTGGCGGCGATGCGGACCTGATCGCGGTACTCGCCCCAGGTCGTGGTGATCCACTTCCCGTCGCGCTTGACCTTGAGGGCGGGACGATCCGTATGCTTGTTGGCGGTCTTCTCGAAGACCTCCATCACGGTGGCTTTGATCACTGGCTTCTCCATCGCGTGTCTCTCGGGCTCCGCTCGGCCCGCTGCGCAACGGGAGCGCGGCGCGGGGGCGGAGGGCGGCGACTCTAGCAGTGGCCCGGCGAGCCGACCATGCCCGCACCCGCCAGGGGTCGAGGGCACGAGCAAAGCCGCTGGGCGCCGCGAATCGGTGTTCCGCTAGGATGGGGCGAGCGCAGGGCGGCGCTAGCGACGGTGGCGCTTGGTCTTGAGCTCCGCGAGGGTGCCGCGGTGCTCCTTGCCGTCGCCGTCGTGGCAGGTGACCTCGAGGCCCTTGATGCCCATGGGCACGCCCAGCACGTGGCGCACGAGCAGCTTGGCCGAGGACGCCTCACACTGGTTCACGGTCTTGCCCGCGCTCGTCGTGATGTCGGCCAGCGCGACCGCCTTGCCGTCGTTGCCGAGCACGACGTCGAAGCTCCACTCCTTGCGATCGCCCCGCAGCACCACGCCGAAGCGGCGCGCATCCTTGCGCACGTACTCGAGGTCGACGAAGCGGCGCACGCCCTTGCCGAACGGGCTGCGCTCGTCGTGGTCCTTGCTGTGCAGCCACCACATGCGCACCTCGGACAGCGCATCGGGCTCATCGGCCAGCGTCCACGAGTCGACCACGATGTCGTGGTGGTTCTTGCCGAAGTCCGGATCGATGCGCAGCACCTCTTGGTGCAGCAGGCCTTCGGGTGCGAGGTGAGCAACGTCGGTCTCGACCCACGGCACCCGGGGTACGAAGGAGAACCCGAACAGGAGGGTGCTGGTGAGGAGCTGGGTGATCACGGTGGGTCTTTGCAGGGTAGTGGATGCAGCGTCAGGGGCGAGCGATCCGGGTCACGGGGCGTGGTGAGACGCGTCTCGGTTCCGATCGTTCAGTTCGATCTCAGGGTGGTGAGACCGGTCACGTTCTGCGAAATCGCCAGCTGGCGTGGTCGCACAGCGGCCGGTAGCCGATACGCGCATAGATCGCACTGGCGATGGGGTCGGCCGCGTTGGTGAAGAGCACGCAGAAGCGCTTGCCCCGCGCGAGGATCGCCTGGCTCAGCTCCGCCACGAGCGCCGTCGCGTACCCCCGGCCGCGATGCTCGCGGGGGGTGAACACCATCGTGATCGAGGCCCCGTGCGCGGTCCCGCGCGACCAGCCCGCCATGCTGGTCACCTCGCCGTCCTCCCACAAGTAGAGGGTGCCGTTGGCGAGGTACGGCGCGACCAGCTCGGCGCCGCCCCGGGTCTCGTCGGAGCCGCTGTCTTGGACGAAGCGCTGCGCCCACGGGCCGAGCAGCTCGGCATCGGAGGGCGTGGCCACGCGCAGGTGACCCGCCGGTCGCGGGACCTGCGACACGGCGTCGAGCCGATGCAGCCGCATGTTCAGGTCGCACGTGGCAAAGCGCGCGAAGCCGCGAGCGAAGCGCTCGGCCGCGGCCTTGGGTCCCGTGACGCCGGGGAGGTCGGGGGCGCGGGCGCGCAGGGCCGTGGCGAGCGCGTCGATGGCTGCGGGCGGGCCGTCGGACACGAGCAGCTTGCGCGAGGGCGTGCGCACGGCCACCGCCTGCACCTCGTTGGCCTGCTCGATCGTGACCAACAAGGTGCTTCGATCGCCGGGGGGCAGGCTCTCGACGATTCCGAGCAGCAGCGAGCTGCCCGCCTCGTCGCGCATGAGCGGCGCGTGGGCGCGGGCGAGGAACTCGGAGGGCGTTGGGTGGATCACCACCGACGGGCTCATGCCCGCAACGCTAGCAGGGGTCGGGCGGGGTGGCTGCCCCTCGTCACTCGCCGCTGGGCACCGTATGGTGGGCGCCCCCCGGCCTGCCATGTCCCTTCGTCTGCTCGGATCCTCTGGTCTGCACGTGTCTGCCATCATCCACGGTGCCATGGGGTTCTCGCGTGGAGACCCGGCGGAGCGCGTGCGGACGCTGCACGCGGCGATCGATGCGGGGATCACGAGCATCGACACCGCGCCGCTCTACGACTACGGCGAGTCGGAGCGGCTGGTGGGGCAGGCGATCGCGGATCGTCGCGCGCGGGTGCAGGTGCTGGGCAAGGTGGGCCTGCGCTGGGACGACGATCACGGCGAGGTGTTGTTCCGCGCCCAGCAAGAGGGGGGCCCGCTTCGCGTGGTGCGTCGCGACAGCCGGCCGGTGTCGGTGCGTCGCGACGTGGAGCAGAGCCTGCGGCGCCTGGGGATCGATGCGCTCGACCTGTGTCAGGTGCACCATCCCGATGCGACCGTGCCCATCGCCGACACGATGGGCGAGCTGCTGCGGCTGCGCGACGAGGGCAAGCTGCGCGCGATCGGAGTCTCGAATTACTCGGCCGCGCAGATCGTCGAGGCCGTCGAGGCGCTGGGCGACGTTCCGCTCGCCAGCGTGCAAGCGGAGTACAGCCTGCTGCGACGCGCGGCGGAGCGCGAGGTGCTGGGGACGACCCAGGAGCACGGCATTGGCGTGCTGGCCTACTCTCCGCTCTTGCACGGGTTGCTGGCGGGTCGCATGGCGAGGAAGCGTCGGCTGCCGCTGGGGGATCATCGGCGCTGGGATCCCGCGTTTCATCCGCTCAACGTGGCGCGGGTGGAGCGAGCGCGGCTCGAGGCGCTCGAGCCGCTGGCGCGGCGGCACGGGGTCGCGGGGGCTCAGATCGCGCTCGCGTGGCTGCTGCATCGCCCTGGGGTCACCGCGGTGATCGTGGGAGGCAGCTCGCCGGCGCAGGTGCGAGGCAACGCGCGGGCGGCCGAGCTGGTGCTGCGCGCCGGCGAGCTCTCGGGGCTGGCGGCCGCATTCGAAGAGGTGTTCATCGATCCCAACGTGACCCCGCGTCGTCGGGATCGCCTGCGCGAGCGCGGCGAGCGAGTGGTCTCGAAGGTGCTCGACCGGGCGATGCGCGTGCTGCCGTGGGTGCCGCGCTGGCCGCGGTGATTTGGTGGTATCAGCGAGGCCCGTGCCCAGCTTCGGCGAAGTCACCACCTGGAGCCCCGACGGACCCGACGCATGGATCGGCGAGGTGCCGGCGCAGTGGATGCAAGGGCGCGCGAGCTTTGGCGGGCTCGTGGCGGCGGTGGGCCTGCGTGCGCTGCGGTCGGTGATCGACGACGGGCGTGCACCGCGATCGATCCACACGAGCTTCTTCGCTCCGCTCGGCCCGGGGCCCGCGCGGGTGACCGCTCAGCTCGTGCGTCGCGGTCGCTTCGTGACCCACGGGCGCGCAGAGCTGTGGCAAGCGGGGAGCCTGCTCGCGCAGATCATCGCGACGTTCGCCGACGATCGCGACTCGAGCGTGGTGGTCGCGGGGCCGCCTCGGCCCGAGCGCCCCGGACCCGAGGGGCTCGCGGAGCTGCCGTTCATCCAAGGCGTGATCCCCGAGTTCACCCGCTTCTTCGCGTTTCGCTGGACCGACGGCTCGATGCCCTTCAGCGGGGCGAAGACGCCGGGGGTGGGCGGGTGGTGCCGCCATCGCAGCGATCCGGGGACCGATCCGCATGTGGCGCTGATGGGGCTGCTCGACGCCTGGCCACCGCCCGTGGTGCCGATGCTCGAGCACCCTGCGCCGTCGAGCTCGGTGACGTGGAACACTCTCTTCTACGACGTGCCCGCGGTGATCGATGCCGAGCAGTGGTGGTGGTACGGGTCCGAAGCGATCGCGGCGGGGCACGGCTATGCGGGGATGCGCGCGACGATCTACGGGCCGAGCGGGCGCCTCGCGGCGACGGTGGAGCAGCTCGTGGCGGTGTTCGATCGCGCGCCCAAGTGAGTGAGCGAGCGCCAGCGGCTCAGCGCTTGTCGGCGACCCCGGCGAGCGCGCGCAGCTCGGTCACCAAGGCCTCGATCCCCGCGATCCGACGGGGGACGACGAGCACCGTGTCGTCCCCCGCGAGCGTGCCGATGACCTCGGGATGCGCGAGCTCGTCGAGCTCGATCCCCACGACCTGCGCGCGACCCACCGGGGTGCGCACCACGATCATGCACTCGTTGTGCTCGATCTCCGTCACCATCCCCGGTGGCAGCCCGCGCTGCGTGGGCCCGGCGGCGAGCCGATACACCGGCTCGCCCGCGGCCCCCATGGTTCGCTGCGCCCCGAGTCGCTTGAGATCGCGGCTCACCGTGCTCTGCGTGGCCACGTGGCCGCGCGCGGCCAGCAGCGCGCACAGCTCCGCCTGAGTGCTGGCCTCTCCGCTCGACAGCAGCTCTTGCAGAGCCGCTCGCCGACTCTTGGAGAGGGTCATCCGATCGCCTGCCGGGTGATGAGCGTGCCGATGCCCTCGTCGGTGAACAGCTCGCCGACCAGCGCGTGGGGCAGGCGGGCGTCGACCAGGTGGAGCGCGGGCACCCCTCGCGTGGCCGCGTGCTTGGCCAGCACCAGGAGGTCGGGATTGACGGTCGAGAACCGGTCGCGCTCGAGACCCATGAGGAAGTTCTCGGGCGAGAGTCGCTGCACGAAGCCATGGGCGTCGCGCAGGCCCTGCTCGGCGCCCATGGCGATCAGCTTTTGTACCCCCAGCTTGATCGCGAGGTCGACCACCGCGTGGGGCACCGGCCGGTCACGCACCAAGATGCACAGGTGTCCGCGATCGAGCAGGCGGTTGATGCTCGAGGGATCGGGCGCGACCGGGGCCGAGTAGTGCCCGCTGCCGCGCAGGTGCTCGTGCACGCCCTGGGCGACCTCTTCGCTGGGCACCACCAACAGCGGGCGCAGCATCGCATCGAGGCACAGCTCGAGGTCCTGAGCCAGGTTCTGAACCAGCCCCGTGACCTCCTGCATGGGCGGCACGTAGACCAGCATGCGCAGGCCCGTGAAGCGCCGCACGTAGGCTAGGCCATCGACCAGCAGCTGGTGCTTGAGCCGCGGCGAGTACGACGCGAGGCTGAGGTTGCGCCGCACGACGCCGTCGTGGCTGACCTCGATCTGCGGGGCGTCGTCGGCGTTGATGCGCACGTAGTCGTAGCTGAGGTCGCAGCCGAGCGCGAGGTAGCGCGCTTCGCCGCGCTGCAGGTCGAGGGTCCAGCGCACGGTGGTGTCGCGCATGCGCCGGTTGACCTCGGCCGTCTTCACCCCGGCGCTCGGCCCCTGCGCGGTGTACAGCTCGATGCCTTGGGCCGAGATCGTCATCTGCTGCGGATCGACGGTGAGCTCGTGCTCGTAGGCGATCTGACCCACCGCCGCGGCGACGCGACCCCAGTTGGGCTCGCCCGCGAACGTGCTGCACTTGACCAGGCTGCCTCGGCACACACCGCGCGCGATCAGTCGAGCGGCGCGGGCGTCGGGGGCACCGAGGACCTCGACCTCCATGAGCCGCGTGGCGCCCTCGCCATCGAGCACCACCTGGCGGGCGAGCGAGGTCAGCACCGAGCGCAGCGCCGCGGCGAACATGGCCTCGGCGGGCGCGCCCTCCACGTGAACGTCGGCGGCTCCGTTGGCCATGACCACGACGCTGTCGTTGGTCGAGGTGTCCCCGTCGACGCAGATCCCGTTGAACGTGTCGTCGACTCCGGCCCGCAGCATGCGGTCGAGCAGCGCGGGCGCGATGGCGGCGTCGGTGCACACGAACCCGAGCGTGGTGGCCATGTTGGGGTGGACCATCCCCGAGCCCTTGGCGATGCCGAGCAGGCGCACGGGCGCGCTCGCACCCGGCAGCGTGATCGAGAGGGCGGCCACCTTGGTGACGGTGTCGGTCGTGAGGATCGCGGCGGCAAAGCCCATCGGGTCGGGACCCATGTCGTCGAGCAGGCTGGGCAGCGCTCGCACCACGAGGTCGGAGGGCAGCGGCACGCCGATGATCCCGGTGGACATCGTGAGCACCTGCGAGGGCGAGACGCCGAGCGCGGTGGCGGTCTCGGTGGCGACCTCGGCGTTGCTCTGCTCGCCCTCCACGCCGGTCATGGCGTTGGCGTTGCCGCTGTTGACGACGACCGCCACGATCTCGCGGCTGGGGACCAGACCCGCGTCGCGCACGACGCAGGCGGCCCGCGCGAGGCTCTGGGTGAACACGCCGGCCGTGACCGCGGGGCGCGTGCTGTGGATCAGGCCGAGGTCCGTGCGCCCTTGCTTGATCCCGCAGCGCACCGCGCCGAAGCGGAAGTCGAGGGGCAGCAGCGCGGCGGGGTCGAGCGCGCGCTCGCGAGTGCGCTCGGCGGACTCGAGCGTGGTGACCACGGGCGGTAGCGCAGCGGGAGTGGGGTCTTGGGCAGAAGAGTTCATGGGAGCATCCTCGTCATGCCGGGCAGGCCGGTGGGCGGGGTCGTGAGCGGGGCGGGCAGGCCGAGCCCGGGCTCGAGGCCGAGCCAGAGGTTGAGGTTGTGGAGCGCCTGGGAGGCCGCGCCACGCATGAGGTTGTCGATGGTGGAGAATACTGGGACCAGCCCGCTGCGCGCCTCGGGGCCCACCGCGAGGAGGGCTTGGTGGGTGCCGAGCACGTGCCGGATCCCGAGGCCGGGGCCGGGCTCGGGCAGCACGCTCACCCACGGGTGGATCTCGTAGGCGGCGCGCAGTGCATCGAGCAGCACGGCGGGGCTGTGGCGCGGGCGCACGAACGCGGTGATCTGCATGCCCCGCACGACGGGCAGCAGCTGGGTGACGAAGCTGATCGGTGCGCCGAGCACGTGCTCGATCTCGGGGATGTGGCGGTGCGTGCCGACTTTGTATGGGAAGCTGTTGTCGTGCAGCTCGCAGAAGTGCAGATCTTCGCGCAGGCCCTTGCCCGCGCCCGAGGCTCCGCTGGCCCCGTGCACCGCGATGCCCTCGAGCTCGATGAGGCGTGCGTCGACCAGCGGTCGCAGCGCCAGCAGCGTGGCGGTGGGGTAGCAGCCGGGGTTGGCCACGAGCGGGGCGTTGGGGCTGGGCGGACCGTGGAGCTCGGGCAGACCATAATGAGCGGCCGGATCACGGCGGTGCGCATCGGAGAGATCGAGCACGCGGTGGCCCTTGCGCAGCAGCGGCGCGGTCCACTCGAGGGCGGCCTGGGCCGGGGTGGCCAGGGCCACGACGTCGCAGGTCGCGCAGGCGGTCAGTGCCTCGTCGCTCGGCTCGCGGGCTTCGATGATCCGCGGGCGGATGCATGGATGCTGCATCAAGAGTGCATGGAGAACTTGCCCCACGTAGCCGCCGGCCCCGACCATGGCGACCGTGAATCTGTCCGTCATAGGCGGCAACACATACGATGGGGTCGCTCTGCGGGACAAGCCCCGTCGGCCGCGCCCGCGCCCGAGCCGGTGTGAGAAAGGCGAGAGAACTGATGATTGTATGCGATATGTTTGCAAGGGCGAGGGTGAGGCCGGCCGGAGCACCCTCGACGATCCTCGCGGAAGTTGGCGATTCTGGGCTTGACAGCCCCTCACGGTCCGGGCAAGTTTCGCAGCCCCAACGCGCGGGAGTAGCTCAGTTGGTAGAGCGCAACCTTGCCAAGGTTGAAGTCGCGAGTTCGAGTCTCGTCTCCCGCTCCAACACCCGGCCTCTCCAAGAGGCCAACCACCTTCGCCCCAACCTTCGCCCCGCTCGGCTCGCCGGCGGGGCGTTGGCGCATTCGAGGTTCGAGTTGGCGAGTCGGATTTCACGCTGGGCGCTCGCGCTCGCGGTCGCCGCCGGGGGCCTCGTTGGAGGCTGTCGCACCGATCCTGCGCCCGAGGCCGCGCCGCGCATCCGCATCGACGGGGCGCGCCATCGCGTGGACCTGTTCCCCGACGATCACGCGCTCGGGTCCGACCACCCCCTGGTCACGGTGGTGGTGTTCACCGACTACGCGTGCCCGCCCTGCGGTCGCACGTGGCAGGTGATGGACAACCTGGTCGAGGACTACGGCGACGATCTCCGCGTGGTCTACCGCGCGTTCACGGTGCCGGGCTTCGGGCGCGGGGAGCAGGCGGCCGAGGCGGCCTACGCGGCCGGGGCCCAAGGGAAGTTCTGGGAGATGCACCGGCGCTTGTTCGCGCAGGGCGGTGACTTCGATCGCCCCACGCTGCGCGCCCACGCGGAGGCGCTGGGCCTCGATGTCACGCGCTTCCTCGACGACCTCGACACCGGGGCGCACAGCGGACAGCGAGTACGGCATCGTCGGCAGGCCAAGGTGCTCGGCGTGACCGGGCTGCCCGCGTCGTTCGTGAACGGGCTCTACTTGCCGGGCTACGCCGACGAGACCACCTGGCACGGAGTGATCGACGAAGAGCTCGCCCGCGCCCGCGAGCTGGTCCAGCAGGGCACCGCGCGCACGGACGTGTATGCGTCGTTCATGCGCTCGGCCTCGACCAAGCAGGTCGGCACGGCGGGCCCGGGTGAGGAGGCGCTGCGCGGCACGCTGGCCGCCAAGGCGCCGGCCTCGGCCAATCCCACCAAGATCACCGCGCCCGATGGCTCCAAGCGCTACGCGGTGCGGGTGGGGGATGTGCCGGCCACCGGCTCTCCCGAGGCGCCGGTCGAGATCGTGATGTTCTTCGACTTCCGCTGCCCGTACTGCCGTCGCGCGTGGGAGCAAGAGGTGGGCGTGCTGGTGCGCAGCCAGCCGCAGGGCATTCGCTTGGGCGTGCGGCAGCTTCCGCTCGAGATCCACCCCGAGGCGCGCGGCGCCTCGCTGGCGGCGCTGGCGGCCGCGCGACAGGATCGCTTCTGGGTGATGTTCGATGCGCTGGTCAAGCACGAGGGGCCGCTCGGGCGCAGCGACTTCATGGCCTATGCCACGCAGCTCGGTCTCGACACCGAGCGCTTCGGCAAGGATCTCGACGACCCCGCGCTGGCCGAGCAGATCGCAGCCGATATCGCGCTGGCCGATCGCGTGGGCGTGAGCGGGACGCCGGGGTACTTCATCAACGGGCGCTACCTCAGCGGCTTCTCACCGGGCGTGCTCACCGGCATGGTCGAAGAGGAGCAGGCCGCGGCGCAGGCCCAGCTCGATGCCGGGATCCCCGGCCATCAGGTGGTCGACACGATCATGCAGGGCGCCGTTCCCGAGGCGGAGTTTCCCAACCGATGATGCGCTCGAGCGTTCGTGTGCGCGCAGCGATGGGGCTGGCCGTGTGGCTGGGGCTGGCGGCGGCGAGCTGCCGCACCGTCGAGCCGGCCGAGGCCGATCCGAAGTACGAGCCGCTGCCGGGGCCCGAGACGGTCGACGGCACGCTCACGCGCATGATCGACGAGGAGCGCTTTGCCGCGAGCTACCCCGACGACGCCCCGATCAAGGGGGCCAAGGAGCCGCTGGTCACGATCGTCGAGTACTCGGATTTCGAGTGCCCGTTCTGCGGGGGCTTTGCCGCCACGCTCGACGAGCTCGTGGCTGCGTACCCGGAGGACGTGCGCGTGGTGTTCCAGCAGTTCCCGCTGCCGATGCACCCGGGCGCCGAGCCGGCGGCGCGCGCCACGATCGCCGCGCAAGCGCAGGGCCGCTTCTGGGCGATGCACGATCGCTTGTTCGCCGAGCGCCACGCCAACGGCACCGAGCGACTGGTCGAGCTCGCGCGAGAGCTCGGGCTCGACCCCGTGGCCTTCGAGGCCGCGCTGCAGGCCGAGGCGACCGCGAAGCGGGTGCGCGAGGAGCAGGCCAAGGGGCGCGAGCTCGGCGTGCGCTCGACCCCCAACTTCTTCATCAACGGGCGGCGCATCGAGGGCGCGCTGCAGGCCGATGCGCTGCGGGAGCTCGTCGAGGTCGAGCGGCTCGGGGCGCTGCGGCTCATCGACGCCGGGGCCAAGCGCTCGGAGGTCTATGCGCGATACCTGCGAGCGGCCAGCGACCAGCACGGCGGCAAGCGGGCGCGGTGAGTCGCGGCGGCGGGGGCCTGGAGCGGCGAAATCGACGAGTTGGGCGGCGCCCGAGCGGCGCTGCTAAGCTCCGCGCCACTACGGGGCGACATGGAGAACGACCACGATGACGCGCCCGCGGCCGCGGAGGCTCCGGGCAAGGACGAGGCGGCCGAGGTCGCCGACAAGGGATCGAAGCGCTTTGGATCCGTGCTGGGGATCTTGGGCTTCCTCGCGGCGCTCGCGGGCGGGTTCTACATCGGCCAGGCGATCCAAGCGGGCGACCGAGGAGACTTCCAGGGCTACGAGGACCGTGGTCGCTACAAGGTCGAGCTCTCGGGCCGCGAGCCGATGCACGGCCCCGCCGATGCGCTCGTCACGATCATCGAGTTCTCGGACTACGAGTGCCCGTACTGTCGCAAGGCACACGAGCCCCTGATGGACGCGCTCGCCGATCACGACGACGTGCGCCTGATCTTCAAGCACTTCCCGCTGCCGATGCACGCCCACGCGATCCCGGCCGCACGCGCCGCCTGGGCCGCGCAGCAGCAGGGCAAGTTCTGGGAGATGCACGAGCACCTGTTCGAGGCCGGCGGCAAGGTCGACGACATCGAGCAGGTGGCCGAGCGCATGGGCCTCGATGTCTCGCGCTTTCGCACCGACATGATGAGCGAGGCGGCCGCGCAGGCGCTCGAGGCCGATCGTCACGCCGCCGGCCTGCTGGGCATCGGGTCCACGCCGCACTTCGTGATCAACGGCCGCCACGTTCGCGGGGCGCTCGCGCGCGACCACTGGGATCAGGTGATCGAGGCCGAGCGCGACGAGGCGCAGGCGCTGATCGACGAGGGCACCCCGCGCAGCGGGATCTACGAGCGGCTGATGCGAGATGCCTCGGAGCGCCGCGCCAAGCCCCGCCAAGACGGGCCCGATCCGAGCAAGCGCCACGCGGTGCCGGCGGGGGTGGGGCGCCCGAGCCTCGGGCCCGATGACGCGCCGATCACCGTGGTGGAGTTCTCCGATTTCCAGTGTCCGTTCTGCGCCCGGCTCGCGCCCACCATGCACGAGCTGGTCACGCGACACCCCGACGTGCGCGTGGTGTTCCGCCAGCTGCCGCTGCCCAACCACCCCGTGGCCCGACCCGCGGCTGCGGCAACGCTCGCCGCCCACCGCCAGGGGAAGTTCTGGGACATGCACGACGCGCTGTTCGCCATGGGTGGAAGGATCGCGGCGGATGATCTCGAGCGGATCGCCGAGGAGATCGGGCTCGACATGCAGCAGTTCGAGGCCGATCGCAGCAGCGCGGAAGTCGAGCAGCTCATCGCCGAAGACGAAGCGCTGGCCGGCGAGCTGGGCGTGCGCGGCACGCCGGGCTCGTTCGTGAACGGCATGTTCGTGGGCGGCGCGCAGCCGGCCGAGACGTTCGACGAGGTGATCGCGCGCGAGCGTGGAGCGGCGAGCGGCTCGGCCGAGGCCAAGCCCGCGCCGGCCAAGCCCGCGGGAGGAGGCTGAGCCAATGAGCGACCCCGAGACATCTGCGCCGACGGCGAGCGCGACGGAGAGCGTGCCCGCGACTTCGCCGACCCGCATCGACGTGCTCGGCAAGGTGGCCTTCGCCGCGTACATGATCGTGGGCGGCGTGTTCGTGTTCGGCTTTGGTCGCGCGCTCACCTCGGCGGTGGCCACCCAGAACGAGACCCCGTGTCGCTCGCTCGCGCCGCGCCAGGCCCGGCTCACCGGGGTCGTGATCGACGAGGCCGGCAAGCCCGTGGTGGATGCCGAGGTGGTGCCCGTGCTCGACGGTCGCACGTGGACTCCGCTGGCGGTACAGCCCGACGGCAGCTTCAGCGTGTTCATGCCCAAGGGGCCCCAGGCGCTGCAGGTGCGCGCCAAGGGCAAGGCGCAGCTCGAGGCCGAGCTGCGCTTCGAGCCCTCGCAGCTGGTCGATGTGGAGGTCACGCTCGTCGCGGCCGATCCCAAGTCCACCGCGCCCGCGGGGCGCCTGGTCGAGAAGTCGCGCAGCGTGTGGCAGGCGCCCGACTTCACGGTGAAGGACCTCCAAGGCAACGAGGTCCAGCTGTCGAGCTTCCGCGGCAAGCTGGTCGTGCTCAACTTCTGGGCCACCTGGTGCGAGCCGTGCATCACCGAGTGGCCGCAGGTGGCCAAGCTCGCGCGGCGGCTCGCCGAGGATGGGGACGACGGGATCGCCGTGGTCGCCGTCAGCATCGATCAAGACGCGAAGCTGATCACGCCGTTCCTCGAGCTGATGACGCTGTTCGAATCGCCCGTGAACGTGCTGTGGGACGAGACCACCCTGCTGCACACCGAGTACGGCAGCGCGAAGATCCCCGATACGTTCTTCGTGGACGAGCAGGGGCGGGTCTCCGCGGTGTTCGTGAACACGCGCGAGTGGGGCTCACCCGACGCGCTGCACTGCGTCGAGGCCTCGGCGCGCCGCTAGTCGCTACTCCCGCCGCGGATCGAGCGGTCGCGCGAGCGTCTCGCTCCACGCCTCCGCATACACGTCGCTGCGCACCGCGAGGTACCCGGGGTAGCCCTTCAAGGCCTCGTCGTTGCGCGCGGTGTCCACGTCGACGAACGTGAACGGCTCGCCGCTCTCCACCACGACCTCGCCCGTGGGATCGATCGCGATCGACGGCCCTCCGATCGAGGCCCCGCCTTCGGAGCGCGGTCGGTTCACCGATAGGATCCACGTGGCGGCCGTCCTCGCCGCGGCGCGCATCACCAGGCGCCAGCTCGCGAACGTGTCGGGCTCGGTCGCCCGCGGGTGACACACCAGTCGCGCTCCGCGGGCGGCGAGCACGTGGGCGCCCTGCGGTCGGTTGATGTCGGAGCAGATCTGGATCCCGAACGGCACGCCGTGCAGCGCGACCAACGGCAGCGCGCCGGGGCCGGGCTCGTAGTGATCGAGCTCCCAGAACCCAGGCTCGTGCGGCAGGTGCAGCTTGGCGTAGCGCCCGCGCTCGCGTCCCTCGGCGTCGTAGACCACGGCGTGGTTCTCTCGTCGTCCGCTCTTCGCATCGCGCACGATCGCACCGCCGAGCACGGCCACGCCGACCTCGGCGGCCGCGGCGGCGAGTCGCTGCTGGAGCGGACCCCCCGGGAGCTCGGCATCCTCGTCGCGAACCTCTCGCGTGGCGGGCACCCAGGCCTGCAGCGGCAGCTCGGGCAGCACCACGAGCTGCGCCCCGAGACCCTTGGCGTGGGCCAGGCGAGCGCGCAGGCGCTCGAACGCACCCTTGGCGAAGAACACCTCGGAGAGCAGCGCAACGCGGAGGCGCGAGGGGGCGGTCATCGGCCGCAGGGTAGCAGCCTCGCTAGCGACCCTGTCGATCGAGCCACGTGAGCGCGTCCGCTTCCCAGGGGCCCGGCGCGGCCACGTGACCGCCGCGGTCGAGCCAGCGCGTCTCGAGGCGTGCCGGGCCGCCCGCCGCGGCGGCCGCCGCGAGGCTCGGGGCCACCGCCCACTGCGGCACCATGGGATCGTGACGCATGCCCACGTAGAGCGCGGGCACGCGGAGCTCCGGCAGGCGCGGGCCCACGCTCGCCTCGCGGTAGTAGTGATCGACGTCGGCGAAGCCGAAGCGCGGCACTACGGTGAGGCGGTCCCACTCGCGGATCGTCCGCACCCGCGCGACCTCCCGCACCGGGGTCTCCAACGTGCGTCGCGCGGCGACGGCGGTGTACCCCGCGGTGAGGCCCGCGAGCACGTGCCGCCGGTAGATCCACGCGCGTCGCCGATCGATCGCGCGACCCGACTGCGCGAGATCGAGGGGCGCCGACACGACGGCCACCGCAGTCACCCGCGCGTCGGGCTCGACGCCGTGCCACAGCGAGATATGGCCGCCGAGCGAGTAGCCGAGCACGAGCACGCGGTCGTAGCGAGCAAGCCCGGGATCGCGGAGCGCGTGAGCGAGGTCGCAGCCGAGCCCCGCATGATAGAGGTCTTCGCCGTCACCACTGCTGCCCCGCAAGCCCAGGCGCAGGCACGACCACCCGCGGCGCTCGGCCAGCGTGGCCGCGCGGCGGCAGTAGGGGCT
>JBFIJN010000196.1:0-15266 GCA_041600735.1 Nannocystaceae bacterium | reverse complement strand
GCGCTGCAGTCGGGTGCACAGCCGGGCGTTCCGCTGTCGAACCCCTCGCCCCGACACGTCACTCCGCCCAGATCCCCGCCGTCGCAGGTCTCCCCCGGATCCATCGTCCCGTTGCCGCAGGAGAACGAGGTGCAGCCGCTGCGGTCGTAGTCGCCACAGTCGGCGCGGCAGCCCAGCGTGCCCTCGTCGAAGCCCTGCGAGACGCAGGTGGCGTCGCCGAGCTCCTCGCCGTCGCAGACCTCGTTCCCGTCGATTGCGCCGTTGCCACAGTCGTTGCTCGGCCCGGTCGAGGTCTCGGGATCCACCGTCGTGGTGGAGGACCCGCTGTCGGGATCGACCGTCGTGGTGCTGGGCCCCGTGTCGGGATCGACCGTCGTCGAGTCGGCCTCGCCGCTCGAGCTGTCGGCTGCCGTGTCGACGGTGATGGGGCCCTCACCCGGACACCCGCTGAGAAGCAGGGTTACACCGAGGCCGACGCAAGGGGTCAAGGGAGCGCGAGAAATCATGCGCGCACGCTAGCATGAGGCCTCGGCCGGTCTAGGCCCCCAGGACCGTCGCATACTCACCCATCAGATCGGCGATCTCCTGAACCTCCGCGTCGCCGAGCTCGATGGCTGCTTGCTGCGCCCATGTCTGCATCTGCTGGGCAACCAGGAGCGCTTGCGCACCAAGGCCGGCCCCGTGCAGCTGAGCGATGACCACCAGCGCCTTGGCATAGCCCACCACCACGTCGGCCTTGTACAGCCGCGGCGTCTCCTCGAGCACCAGGGACTCCAGCGGAACGGTGACTTCGTCGTTGCCCTCCATGCCAGTGATGGGATCGACATAGTCCACCCGCGCGCCGATCGAGTCGCAGGTGGTGATGAGGGTCGCGTCGCAGGCCGCGATGATCTGATGGAAGACCATCGCGTCGTTCGGGGCCAGGTGCTGCGGCTCGACCTCCGCCGCTTCCTTGCTGATCTGCTCGCCGTGGAAGCGCTTGACGCCGAAGTACCACGGCAGTGTGAGCTGCATCCGAACGTTGCGGGCCGAGACGGCCACATTGGAGAGCAAGCGCGGGCCGAACTGGAGCGCGGCCTCCTGCGGCGAGTCGATGAACACGTAGGCACCTTTGCCCGCGTCGGTCACCGCATCCATCAGCTGGTCCGAGTACCCCTCGCTCTTCCCCACGCCCACGCCGACCAGGTAGGTCCCGCCGCCATCGGCGTCGCTGGCCTCACTGGCGATGAGGTCGAGATCGGTCACGCCCGCATTGGCTCCGCCGTCGCTGACCAGGAACACGCGATTGAGCCCGCCGTCGATGTGGTGCAGGTCCGCCAGCCCATACGCGGCCACGAGCCCGCCGTGTAGATCGGTGGATCCATTGGCCTGGAGGTTGGCGATGATCGCGAGCAAGTCGGGCTCGTCGGGCCCGCTCACCACGTGACCGGAGAGCACCACGGTCTGGCCGGTGCTCCAGGTGACGATCGAGATCACGTCTCCCGCTCGAAGCTGGCCCGCAGTGGCCGTCATGGTGTCCTTGAGCAGCTCCATGCGCTCGCCGCTCATCGAGCCCGAGATATCGAGCGAGAACACCAGGTTCATGGGCGGGCGATCGAGAGGATCGAGGCGACGACCCTGCGCACGCAGCATCAGCGTGAACTCGCCCAGCACGGGATCGGTGCGCCGCATCTCCATGCCCACCGTCGCCGGCGCGTCGTCTTGCGAGGGGCCCGAGAGATCGAAGTAGTTGAGGAACTCGTGGATGCGAATGCGATCGGCGCGGACGACCTGCCCTTCGCGGATCGAGCGGCGCGCGAGAATGGGAGAGGCCTGCGAGTTGCTGTCGTCGTTGCTCATGTAGAGCACGAGCGGCTCTTGCGTCTCGGGGCACTGCACGGGCTCGCCCTCGAGGATGATCGGCGGCTCGGAGACGAGCTGGTCCGGCGGCCCCTCGCTCGCCGGTGCGCACTGATCCGGGCTGCAATCGGGGTCGCCCGCGTCGGGGCACATGCACTGGCAAGCTCCATCGGGCACGCACAGCAGCCCGGGCAGGCACACCGCGACCTCGCCCTCCGAGCCCGTGTAGCACCACTGGTCGCCATGACACTCCAGCTCGCTCGAGCTGCCTTGGCACATCGCCACGCACGTCCCGGCGTTGTTGCGGTCCACGTCCCAGCACATCGAGATCCCGCTGCAATCATCGATACCGCTATAGGGCCCGCCCTCGACCATGCACGGCTGCCCGGTGCCGCCGGCCATCTCGGCGATCGGCGAGCAGCGCGTTGCGTTCCACTGCATCCCCCCGTCATTCGCCCATGGCATGCACTTCTCACCCGTTGGGCAGTCCTGCGCGAGCAGGTCGCACTCGAACGAGATGGCTCCGCCATCGGGCTCGATCAGGAACGCCGAGCCATCGTCGCCCCCCTCGTCGTCCCCGCCGCCCATCCCCATGTCGCCCGGGGGGGCGATCGGCGCCTTGACCCACGGTGCATCGCCGACCAGCAGCGGTCCGCCGTCGAGGCAGAGCGGGGCCGGCGTGCCCCCCGTACCCGAGGTGCCCGTACCCGTGCCCCCGCCCAGGGCTACGTCGTCGGAGCAGGCACAGAGCAGCGCGAGCGAGAGACATCCTCGGGTCCAAGTGATCGCCATCGGTCACCTCCTGAGGAACTGATTTACCATCTTTGTTGGATTTAAAGAACAGTAAAACTAACAAAATATACGCGAGCTAAGCACGTTTTCGTATCGGGGCTCACCGATGCGCGGCGAGCACGCGCTCGAGCGTCGGCAGGAGCGCATCGCCGCGGAGCGGTCCGTCGACCTCGAGGATCGTGCCCGTCTCGTCCACGAGCACGGTGGTGGGTATGCCCGCGAAGCCAAAGCGCTCACGGGCATCGGACTCCCCAGGGATCCCCACGAATGCGTGAGTCCCGGGCATCGACCAGTGCTCCTTGCGAAATGCTTCCACGTCGGCCGGCGTGCGGTCGAGCGAGATGAACACGAACTCCAGCTTGGGCTGCTTGGCGGGCGCGAGCCTGCGCAGACCCGCCTCGCCGCGCGTGCGCGGCTCGATCCCCTGGATGGCCGCGTACGTGCGGTGGAGCATGGGCATCTCCGCTACGCACGGACCGCACCAGGTCGCCCAGAACTCGACCAAGTAGAGCTTCCCGTGAAGATCGGTGCTGCGCACGCGAGGGTCGGCATCACGCAGCCCGGGGAGATCGAACGCGGGGAACGGCTTGCCCCGCATGAGGATGCGATCGGGATCGTAGCTCTGCTTCAGGATCTCGCGCTCGGCCATGTCCGCGAAGCGATCGTGCATGGCGAGCGCGAATAGAGCGGCCACGCGTGCATCGTCGCCGCGCTGGTCGGCGGCATGGAGCAGGAGCTCGAGCGCCGCGATGGCCGTCGATGGCTCGGGGTGTGAGCGTGCTTGTTGATCGAGCCAGGTCTCCCACTGCACCAGGAGCTCGGGCTCCGCGTCCCGCCGCGCCGCGCTCAGCGTGTGGTGGAGGCGGGGCAGCAGGGCCAGGTACGGATCGGTGGGCGAGACGTGCTCGAGGATCCACGCGACTTCCTCGCGCAAGCTCGTCGTGTCGTCGGTGGTGGCGGTCAGTAGGCTGAAGCAAGCGAGGTGCGCCGCGCGGAGCAGCGCGTGGGTGGTGGGCTCGGTCGAGCTGTCGATCACCGCGCGGGCCTCGGCCGTCCGCGCGATGATCTCGGCGCGGAGCTCGTCGGTCATCACCAGGATCCCGCCGTCTTGACGCGGCATTCGATCGAGGATGTCTGCGACTTGCTCCGCGCAGCGCTCCTCGAACCCCAGCAGCGCCGTCGTGGTCGCGCTCTCGCCGGTCCACGCGAGCCGAGGCCGCGTGTTGGCGGGGGGGAGGGCCGCGAGATCGAGCTCGAGCGTGTGCTTGGTGGAGATGTCGACGATCGACCAGAAGTCGCCGCCTCCATCGTTCTCGTGTGCATCGGCGAGCGGACCGTTGATCGCACGCCCGCCCGAGATCAGCTGGTAGCGCAGTCGCGTGGCGTCCGCAGGCTTGGCGGCAAGATCCGCGCGGTAGACCGACCCGGCCACGTGTGCCGCCGACGCCGGCCCCGGCGCGAGCTCCTTGCCCTGGACATCGACGTAGATGCTGCGAAGCGCCAGCGTCTCGCCGGGATCGGTGCGAGCGTACGTGCCCAGGCGTCCCTTCACGTGCAGATCGTTCGTCACTACCGTGCGCCGCACGACCGCCCGGTGGTCAACCGCCGCGATCGTGATCTCATGGGTCCCCGCAGGCACCGAGACGACGAAGTGCCCGTCGGGGTCCAGTCGCTTGGTGGTCAGCGCCGGGAAGCCGACGCGGCGCACGGTCACCTCTGCGTGCCTCAGCGGTCGACCGTCGTGCGCGAGCAGCTGCCCCGTGACTTCGACACGGCCGTCGTCGAGCGCCACGGGCTGACCGGGCTCGTGGACCTTGGCCGGAGGAACGGTCCGCGTCTCACTCGCGACGGCGCAGGCCGACAGTGCGACACCAAGGAGCAGGACGATGGAGGCACGCGGCTGCACTCGCGCACTCTAGCGAACCCATCCTTCGAGGAGGGCGGCTGGGCGGGGCAATCCGTCCCTAATCCGGCGGTGGCCCGAAGGTGACAGTGAGCACCCCAGAAATGGCGAGGACCGCCTGGATCACGGCGGTGGGCCGCTCGGGTAGTGCTCGCACGTGCCCGCGCCCTTGGCCCCGGTTCGCTCCCGCTCGCAGCCGTCGCGGGTGGTGGCGCAGGATTCGGAGGCCGTGCCGATTCCGTGGCAGTACGCCTGGGCCCGGGAGATGCACTCCGACGGATCCGCCACGAAGCCGGGCTCCATTGCTGCGAGTCGCGAGCTACACTCCGGCGCGTCGCGAAAGCAGCGACCGAGGTTGGGACCGCCATCGTTGGAGCCGAGGAAGCACCACCACGTAGGCGTGGAGGCGGGCTCCCGCGCCGCAGGAGCGACCTCCGGCGTGGACGGAGGCGAGGCGTCTCCCGCCGGGCAACCGACGAGGATGACGAGCATGGCGAGTGCGGCACGACGCATCGGGCAACGATCGTATCATGCGATCGTACAGGCCATCGCGTCGGCAGGGCGGCACCGTCTCCATCACTCGCTTGGTTGCGCGGCCCGAGCCGTGCGCAGTAGGATCCGGCAGAAGGGACAACCACGTGCCCAAGAAGCCGAAGGTGATTGCTTTGTCGTCGCTCGCCAACGGGCAGTATGGTCTCTCGAGAGCGAAGGCCGAGGCTCTCATCGAAGCCGCCACGGTCTGCCTGGATCACCACCAGCATGCGAGCGGCATCGACCTCGAGGTGTCGGGGTCCTACACCGCACGCCACCCGCTCGAGTTCTCCGCGCCAAGCACTGAGGCGAAACGGGCCAACGCAGACCTCCAAGAGGCCGTCGAGGACGGGGCCACGGCCATCGCGATGGCGGCGGTGGTTCGCCTCACAGAGTATCGCGTCTTGGAGCGCGCCATCAAGAAGACGGGCTTCGATTGGTGGCTCGGAAGACGAGACGGGGTATTCGAGGCGCGCCTCGAGATTTCGGGGATCCTCGATGGGCCGAAGAAGATCCAGTCGCGGGTCAATGCGAAACTCGACCAGATGAGTCCGACCGATTCCACCGGCCTCCCCGGCTATGCCGCGGTGGTCGAGTTCAGCACGCCCGAGGCGAGGATCGTGGAGAAGTCGTGAGCCGCCACGTTTCCCCTCATCGTGCTGCTATGGAGGCCATGGATGAGGCCGAGTTTGCACGCCGACGCAAGGACCCCGCGGGGGCCACGAACGCGATGCGCCGCGCGCTCGAGCTCGAGTCGACGGCGGCCGAGGCCGTACCGCATGATCTCGAGCCAACACGATCGATCCTGTACCGCAGCGCCGCGTCGATCGCCGCCGAGCTCGGAGATACGATCGCGGCCCGCAGGCTCGCAATCGCCGGGCTGCGTGGCGACACGCCCGCGGAGGTCAAGGCCGAGCTCTTCGAGGTGCTCGACGGCCTCATGCCCACCAGGGGCCACGACGACGAGGGGACCGTCGTCCAGCAGTTGCGGATTCACCGAGCGTCGCCGACGGACGCGGCCCTCACGATCCCCGTCATCGCCGAGATCCAAACCCAGTGGTTTCGCACGATCGACGAAATGACGAATTGGACGATCGAGCCCGTGCTTCTCGATGCAAGCGCCGGCTCCTTCGTGGTGCGTTTCGAGCTTCAAGGCACCGAGGACGACCAACTGGTGCTGCAAGGGGCGCTGGCAGAGTTACATGACGTGGCCAGGTTCATCGCTGATGCGAGGCTCCGGCAAGGCCCTCCAAAGGCCCAGAGGAAGCACCTCCAGAGCATTCGAAGCGTCCTCAACCTGCTTAGCGCGCTCACCGAGGCCAACGCGATCCTCGAAGTCACGACCCGTGCACGGCACGAACCGGCAGCGTCATTCGAGCTGCGGCCGCCGACGCGCAAGGACCTCCAGAAGTGGCAGGGCACCACTTCGTGTCGAATCCCATCAGGGGATGTCCCGCAGGCCGATGACCTCGAGCGCGTGCTTCGCTTCGTCGACATCGTCGCAAAGGGTGGATATCCGACGCCGGAGACCTTGGAGGTCGTAGGCCGGCAGGTGAACTACTACCGGCGCACGGCCGAGATCCTCGGGTACCTACGTGATCGCCTGCTCAGCCCGAGCGGTCGCCTGCTGGCTCGACTCTCGGGGACGGATCGGTGGACGCATGTGCTGGAGCACGTCACTACGAGCGACATCGGCAGTGCCTGGATCGACTGGAGTGGCCAGACCAACTTCCTCGACATCGATCCTGCAACCGCGGCCGCGTTCCTCACCGACACGGTCGTTGGGCTGAGCGAGAGCACGATCCGTCGCCGCGCCGTGACCCTCTCTACGTGGCATGCGAGGTTGAAGGCAGAGACGGGGTTCTCTGACGCCTCGGAGTGACACCCGGATGGTGGTGAACCACGCGGGTGCCCAGCGCACCCCGCGGGCTCACCAGGGGGCGAGATCGCGACCGGGCGCTGAGCGGGCGCCAGAGATCGTTGGCGCGACTGCAGGCCGGAGCCTTGCAGGTGAGATCTAGGCCGGTACCCTACGCGCGTGGCTCTCGGCGACAACCGCGGCGCGCGATTCGTGCTCGACCAAGGAGACGCGGTCGCGTGGCTACGCAAGCTAGATGACGCGTCGGTCGACCTCGTCATCACCGACCCCCCGTACGAATCGCTGGAGAAGCATCGCGCGGTTGGGACGACGACCCGCCTCAAGCACTCGAAGGCCTCGAGCAACGACTGGTTTCGCATCTTCCCGAACGACCGCTTCGAGGAGTTGTTCGCGGAGCTCTATCGCGTGCTCCGCCGCGATCGACACCTGTACCTCTTCTGCGATCAGGAGACCGCATTCGCGATCAAGCCGATCGGCGAAGCGGCCGGATTCCGCTTCTGGAAGCCGCTCATCTGGGACAAGGTCGCGATCGGGATGGGGTACCACTACCGAGCGCGCTACGAGATGATCCTCTTCTTCGAGAAGGGCAAGCGCAAGCTCAACGACCTCGGGGTCCCCGACGTCCTCCAGGTCAAGCGGATCCACCGCGGCTATCCCACGGAGAAGCCCGTCGAGCTCTCCGAGATCTTCGTGCAGCAGAGCACGATCAGCGGTGAGTTGGTGATCGACCCCTTCATGGGCTCGGGCAGCGCCGGAGTGGCGGCCGTCCGAGCCGGGCGAAGCTTCGCGGGGAACGACATCGTCGCCGAAGCGGTCGAGGTCACTCGACAGCGGCTGGTCGAGCATGGCGCAACGCCGGACCCGGAACTGTTGCCGCAGACCTCGAGCCGTCGCCTGGAGCAGTTATCGTTGGTCGGTGCGTTGCAGTGAGCCGCCGATAGTGCTCGATCAGCGGACGGGTTGATCCACCCCGGCGATCCCCTCGTTGCTACAGCCGGCGACGAACACGTACGGGCTGTAGCTGGTCACCGCGAAGTTACGCGGGCTCGTCGACTCGGTGTCGACCAGCCTGGGTCGCTCGGCGGGCAGAACGGCCATGGGACGGGACGCGAGGAACTCGTGATCCGCGAGGCCCCCGGCGGGAACCCCTGGGTTATGACCAGGCTCTCCATTGGCGTCCTCGCCAGCGTCGGTGCCCTCCTTTGCGGCTGCCAGGTCGACGTCGACGCTTCGGAGGGCGATTCCCCGCCCAACGGGCTCGATGGGCGGGGGCAGATTGCGGCGCGCAGTGGTCCCAGCGCCGCGCCGATTCCGGAATCGTGCCAGGACACCCCGGACACCGGCCTGTGCTGCGAGGCGGGCCAGATCACGATCCAGGGGACAGCCCTCGACGATGTGCTCGATCAGAGCGGCAGCACCGACGCGCACTGCGTGTTCGGGCTACCCGGCGCCGATCAGGTGAGCATGGGTCCGGCTGGCGGCCGAGCGCTGCTGGGCTCCGGCAACGATGTGTTCATCGGCGGTGCGGGGGCCGACCTCGTCCTCGCTGGCGCGGGCAATGACACCTTGAGTGGTGGCGCAGGCAATGACGACCTCTGGGGGGAGGAGGGGGACGACGTCATCAACGGAGGCGCTGGCGATGACTTCATCGTGCCTGGCCCCGGCGCCGATGTCGTCGACGCGGGCTTGGGTGACGACACCGTCGTGATCCATCATCTGTGCGAGGTGGAGGCAGGTGAGCGCCTGGACGGCAGCCGCGGCAACGATCTGCTCGTCATCCCCGTGCCGATCGCAGAATTGATCGCGGCAGGCGTTACGGTCGATGGGTTCGAGCAGGTCGTCGTCGAGCCCGATCCCTGCGGATCGACCTGCGCCGAGCAGCCCGACTGCGGCGAGCACGGGGTCTGCACGGCGGGTCCCGACGGCGAGGCCGCCTGCGCGTGCGACGAAGGCCATACCGGCCCCGAGTGCGACATCCCCTGCGAAGCGGGGCAGTCGTGCGAGCTGAAGCTATTCGTCCACGGCAACGGATCGATCAATGGTGCGCTGATGCGCGGCGGCGTGCTGTTCGAGGCCACCGATGAAGCGGAGGTCGAGGCGGGGCTCAAGCAGTGGCTGGCCACGCATCACGAGATCGTGCAGCTCGACGAGATCGAGCTGCTCGACGTGCTCGACGAGCTGGTGCCCGCCGAGCCGTCCTTCCGCGAGCGGGGGAACCTACGTACGCTGCAGTTTCGACAGACCTATCGCAGCCACCGGATCTACGGTCCCGAAGAGCAGATGACGGCCACGCTCGCCCCCGGGCGCGGCGTGATCTCGTGGATGGGTACCGTGGCTGATCCACGCGAGGACTACTCGGGGCTCGTCGATCCGATCACCGAGGCGATGGCCGAAGCTGCGATCCTCGCCCGCTGGCAAGAATTGGGCGACGAGACCAATGACGTGGTCGTGACCGACCTCGAGCTCGTGGCGGTGCCCCAGGCCAAGGCGATGGGCTGGTACGCCAATATCGAGGGGCCGACCCTCCCATCGGGGCCCGCACCCCAGCGGTTTGGCCACGTGGTCGTCCCGGCGGCACGCAATCTGGCCGGAGGTCCGCTCGGGTTCGCGCTCGGGTACGGGCTCGCGCGCCACGGGTCGCCCGATCAGATGCAGAACATCCAGGTCTTGGGCTCACCGTTCACCGACGACGCGAAGGAGGACACCGAGACCGCGTTGTGGAGCGCGCTGCCCACGGGCGGCGCGCTGCTGGGCTCTGCGCACACTCCGGGCGGGGTGTTCTCGGGAGTCAAGCTTGGGAATTCGCTCGTGCAGCTGTACGACGCTCAGGGGCTCGAGGCCGGGGTCGCACCTGCACCGATCGTCAATGCCGCGGGCGTGTTCGACGATCCACGAGCTTCGCAGATCGCGTGGGCGGCCCAGAATGCCTATCTGCATACTCAGGCGGCGCTCGATGTCGTCGAGAACGTCAAGGCAGGGAATTGGGACCATCGCCAAATGTGGACCGACGCGAGCTTCGACCGCGAGGATCCAGCCCGGCTGGTCGTCTGGGTGAACGCGGGAAGCTGCTCCGAACAGCCATACTGCTACTCTAGCCGAGTCTACAAGAGCGGAGAGCCCTGGGATAGCGTCGATCACGAGCACTATCGCGCGTCGGCCGCTGATCCGATCGCCGAGCGACAGCCATCGATCAGCCTGGCCATAGATAACCCTGTCGCCACGGCGCACGAGGTCGGTCACTTCTTCGATGACTTCAGTGGCGCGGGCGTAATGGGCGACGGAGCTCCTCTTGGAGGCTGTCCACCGAATGCGCAGTCCATCGAGGACTGTGTTCCGGGCTGCAATCTCGACACGACTGACGAGAGCAAGCCGCTCGGTGAGTCCGTTGCCAACATGTTCACGGCGGTCGTGGTGTCCACGCTGTATGACGAGATCGAGTACGACGAAAACTGCTTCAGCGCGCAGTTCTCAGGTAACTGGGGCGGGAACCTGCGTCCCGTGCTCTCGCCAGCGTGCATCGGCAGTCAGCTCGATGTCGCAATGTTCGACGATACACGGCCGACGGACGCCGGGGTGGATGGCTACTACTGCGGCTTCAATGCCGGATACAACCAGACGCCGATCATGCAGGCATGGTGGTCACTCATCTACGGCAAGGTGTGCGAGGGGCACTCGCCGTGGACGTGCGCTGACATCGACGGTCTCCCCAATCCGAGAGACGCGGCCCTGCGCGCGCTCGAGTACGGGTTGTCCGCGAGCAATCATCAGTGGTACAAGATGTTCATCGAGAACGTCGGGGTCTACTACGCGTGTCAGTACGGTGAGGGCGTCTATGCCGACTACGTGCAGGTCATGTCGAACCACGGCTTGATGGACGCCGGCCTGGCAGCTCCGCTGTGTCCCGACGTCTGCGGCGACGGCATCGTTGGCCCCAATGAAACGTGCGATGATGGCAACATCGTCAGCGGCGATGGTTGCAGCGATAGTTGCGTCATTGAAGGCGGAGGTGGCAGTGGTGGTGGCGACGGTGAGCCGTGCGAGGAGTTGCTCGACTTCCCGGGAGGCACCGGCCTCACCAACCGCCCGTGGGGGAGCGCGAGTACCGTCGAAGAGGAGCTGTACTACCATTGGTGCGGGGCCGACCCCACCATGACCTGCGTGGTCGAGAACGAGGAGTTCATCTGCCGCGAGTGCTTCCCCAACAAGCGGCCGGGCTGCTACTGCGACTCCGACGACGACTGCGTGACCCTGGGCAATGGCGCCCAGTGCTACGGCCCCGGTCTCCACGGCCCCGAGTTCGGCTGCTTCATGCCCAACGACGCGCCGGTGTACGCCTGCGAGCAACCCTGCCAGACCCTGGGCAAGGTCTGCGCATGGGACCCGGGGGAGTTCATGAGTGGCACGTGCTTCAACGAGTATTGCCTCGAGCCCGGGCCCGACTTCGCCTGCGAGCGGGACCCAGGCGTAGAGTGCTTCCCCGAGGCCGAGCTGTGCTACCTGCCGGGCGCTCCCGCCTGCGACGAGAACGGCGAGAGCTGCGACGGAGGCGCGGGCATGTGCTCGCTACGGTGGAGCGGACAGGTCTATGAGTGTTGCCATGACACGGAGTGCCTGATCCCACTCGTGGCTAGCTGAACCGGCGGAATCGCCAGGCTTTTTCTATGGTCGGGCCATGGGGGCGGAGCTGGGTCGGGGGACGCAGCTCCGCCCCCCTCTTTCGTCCCACCGCACTGTCGCTCCCTCGCAGCGATTCGAGGCTCGACCGAGCTCCGATCGCTGCCGTGTTCCGGCTCGGACGAGCTCTCGTTCGATCGCGTCTGCGCCCCAGGGGGCTTGGACAAGCTAGCTTCCGATCACTTCCGTGCCACGGGGGCTTGGCGAAGCTCCGTCGCGCTCTCTCGTGTCCCATCCCGGGCTTGGCGAAGCTCCGTCGAGCTCTCTCGTGTCCCATCCGGGGCTTGGCGAAGCTCCGTCGAGCTCTCTCGTGTCCCATCCGGGGCTTGGCGAAGCTCCATCGAGCTCTCTCCTGTCCCATCCGGGGCATGGCGAAGCTCCGTCTCGCTCTCTCGTGTCCCATCCGGGGCTTGGCGAAGCCCCGTCGCGATCTCTTGCGTCCCATCCGAGGCTTGGCGAAGCTCTCTGACAAGCCCCTCAGAGCCCTGACGGGCGGCAAGGGTGCCCGCGGCAGGGATCGAACCTGCGGCCTACGGTTTAGGAATCGGTTTCACGGGGTCCCGCGCGTTCTCTTTTTCTCCGCGGTCTCATCCGTAACACTTCGTGATCGTTGGCGGTTCGCTGGTCTTCGGGGCCGTGGTCCGTACGCTCAAACCCGGTCGCTCCCGCACTCGCCTGAACTCCAGGCGAACTCCCCGGGGCGGCCGGGGGATGCGATGCGCAAGCGCTTGAACAAGACCACCGTGGACCGGCTGCAACCAGGTCCTGCCCGTTACGACGTCATCGACGATCACATCAAGGGGTTCATCATCCGGGTGAACACCGACGGGACCAAGACGGCGATCCTGCGGTACCGCCGGGAGGGCCGCAACCGGGCGCACAAGCTCGGGGTGCTGGGGGGCGGGTTCACCGTGCACCAGGCGCGGACGGCTGCGGCTGCGGCTCGTGCCATGGTCGACCAAGGCGGCGACCCGGCGCGAGAGCGGGACGCGAGGAAGGCCGCGCCGACGTTCGCGGAGGTGGCCGAGCGCTTCATGGCGGAGATCGTCCGGCCCTACCGCAAGCCGCGGACGGCCAGCGGGTACGAGGGCCTGCTGCGGGTGCACCTGCTGCCCGCGTTCGGGCACATGAAGATCGGGGAGATCGAGCGGGCCGACGTCCAGCGGCTGCACCAGCGGATCGGCGAGTCGACCCGGCGCCGCAAGTCGACCCCGGATACCGCCGGCAAACCGAGCAAGCCGACCACGGGTGCCGCAAACCGGGCGCTGGCCCTCGTGTCCGTCATCATGACGAACGCAGAGCGCTGGGGGTACCGCGACACGCGAGCGAACCCATGCCACCGCATGGAGAAGTACCCCGAGCGACCACGAGACCGCTACCTCTCGGGCGAGGAACGGGCGAGGCTGGCCGCGGTGCTCGCCCGGGCCGCACAGGCGCGCAAGGGGCAGCCCGACTACGTGTCCCCGGGCGCGATCATGGTGATCCGCCTGCTGGGGCTCACGGGGGCGCGGTGCGGCGAGATCGTGGGCTTGCAGTGGCCGATGGTGGATCTCGAGCGCTCGTGCCTGCGGCTGCCCGACTCCAAGACGGGGGCCAAGGTGATCCCGTTGTCGCCGCAGGCCGTGGGCTTGCTTGCGGAGATCGAGCGCTCGCAGGTGAAGGGCGTGCCGTGGGTGTGCCCCAGTGAGTGCGGCGGCCCGGTCCCCGGCCTCGAACGCACCTGGCGAGTGCTCCGCAAGCGGGCCGGGCTCCAAGACGTGTGCCTGCATGACCTGCGGCACTCGGCGGCCAGCGACATGGCGGAGGCCGGTCTCTCGCTCCCGTTCATCGGGCAAGTGCTCGGGCACAAGACCCAGCAGACCACGGCTCGCTATGCCCACTTCGCCGATCGGTCGCGCCAGGAAGCGGCGCGCGTCATGGGCGAGCAGATCGAGCGCAGCACCCACGCGGGCGCGGAGCGACTGCGGGAGCGTGAGCAGCAGCGCGCGGCAGGGCCGACGACCGAGACCACGTGAGCGACGAGCCGACGTCACCGCAATCGGCGACGGGGCGACGGTCGTCTGCAGGCGGTCGCTACCTCTTCGGGCCCGCGGCCTTGGGCTGACGAGGAGCCCGCACGAGCTCCGCGGGATCGACCCCGAGCGCCGCGGCCAGCTTGGCCAAGGTGTCGCACGTCACCGCGGACCGTCCCGCGATGATGGCCCACAGGGTCGCACGTCCGATCCCGGCCTCGTCAGCGAGCCGCGACAACGCCAGCCCACGGCGCTCCGCATGCGCGCGAATCCGGTCGGCGATGCGAGCGCGCAACTCGTCGGTGGAGACGGCGGAACGCGGCACAGAGAGCAGGCTATCCAGCGTCCCGTGAGTGTATGGTCTACCGTCTAATCTGGTGTATCGTAGACCATACATGCCAACGTCAGCCAACCCAGGATCACCAGGGCCCACGGCCCGCTCTGTCCCACCGCAAGACCTCGCGGCGCCCCCCGATGCCGGCGGCGGCCAGCCCGAACCGGCCCGGCGGAGCCCACCGCCGCCCGCAGGTGTCGACGGTCTCGAGCGGCGCGACGTGGAACCCGGCGAGGTGGCCGAGCGCCTGCGGGGCATGCTGGGCTTGATGCCCGAGCAGCCGGCCGACGGCGAAGCGGCCGCATCGCTCCGCCGCGACCTGCCCCCGCTCGTGCAGGGGCTCGACGCGGGCGGGTGGATCGCGTGGTGTCTGGTCGGTCTGGTGCTCTTCGGCGAGCGCTTCCCTGCGCTCAAGACGATCCGCCAAGAGTCCAAGCGCGTCGCGGTGGCGCTCGCCATGCTGCGGGCCAACGGCAACGTCTCCGCGGCCGCGAAGATGTTGCAGACGCCGCGCAAGGTCTTGCGAGAGAACCTGCGCGTCGGGGGTCTCTACCCGTGGCGAGTCATGCCCACCGAAGGCACGGCCGCACGCACGCGACGGACCGCGGAGCGCTTCGATGCGTGCCTCGGGGTCGTCGGCCCCGTGCTCGATCGGGCCAAGGCTCACCGCGTCGCAGGGGCCACGAGAACGGAGGCGATCGATCGCGCCTTGCGAGAGCATCCGGTCTCACCCGAGATCGCGGAGGCCAGCCGCGCGGCGTGGTGGCGGTTCGCTGGCGAAGGGCAAGGCGATCCACCGTGGCCGTCAAGCGCAGCATGAAGCCGCGGAGGGCCGCGGAGATCGAGCCCGTCCGTCAACGCTTGATGTTGCACGGGCCCGAGCAGCTCGCAGTTGTGGAGCTTCTCGCGATCATGCTTGGGGGCCAACGCGGGCTCGACCGAGCGCTCGCGTTGCTGCACGACACCGGGGGGCTCTTGGGGCTCGGCCGCGCGGAGCCGCAGCAGATGGCCTGCACGAGCGGGGTGGGGTTGGCGAGCGCAGCCGTCATCGCGGCCGCGTTGGAGCTCGGGCGGCGGGTGGCCCGGTTGCCGCTCCCCTACGCGCGCCAGATCGATGGGCCCGATGACGTGGCGGAGTTCCTGCGCGCCGCGATCGGGCTCGCGGCCCACGAGGTCTTCCTCGTGCTGGGGCTCGACGTGCGCCGTCGGTTGCAGCTGATCCGCACGGTCGCGGTGGGCTCGCTGGCCAGCGTGCAGGTGCACCCGCGCGAAGTGTTCGGCCCCCTCGTGCGCGCCGGGATG
>JBFIJN010000195.1:0-15268 GCA_041600735.1 Nannocystaceae bacterium | reverse complement strand
GCCGAGGCGTGGAATCCCGAGACCATCGCGCAGGCTCGCGATGCGTTCGCGGCCACCGGGGTGGTCTACGCCAGCGAAGCGTGGGCCGCCGTGGAGCTCGAGCTCCAGCTCTTCGTCGAGGCGTGGCTGCGCGCCCAGCAGGAGCACTGTGCCGCCACTCCCGACGAGCTCGCCTCGCTCGCGCGCGCGTCGACCACGGTCTGCCTGCACCGGCAGCTGCAAGGCCTGCAGGCGCTCGTCGACGAGCTGCGCACCGCCGACGCCGAGCTCGTGGCGGGCGCGGCCGAGGCCGCCGCCTCGCTGGGCTCGCCAGCGGCGTGCGGGACGGCGCTCAACGACGAGGCTCGCTACGCCGACGTGGATCTCGAGCGCGTGCTCGGCGTGGAGTCGGCGCTGTCGCGCGCCGGGGTGCGTCGCGATCTCGGCCGCTACCGCGAGAGCCTCGAGGCCTACGAGTCGGCCCGCGAGCAAGCCGAGGCCTTGGGCGTGCGTGCGCTGGTGGCCGAGGCCTACCTCGGCCGCGCCCAGGTGCGCGCCAGCCTCGGCGACGAAGCGGCGGCCGAGCACGACTTTCACGTCACGTTCGACACCGCAGTGAGCTCGGGACACCAGGCGATCGTGGCCCGCAGCGCGCTCGAGCTGGCCGTCCTGCTCGCCGAGCAAGGGCGCCACGCCGAGGCCGAGCGCTGGGCCGAGCACGCGGCCGCGGCGATCGAGCGTCACGACACGCTGCCGCTTCGCACCCGGCTGGCCGCGGTGCAAGGGCTGGTCGCGTATCGGCACGGCCAGCACGACGCGGCCAAGGAGCACTACGAGCGCAGCATCGCGCTGGCGAGCCAGGCCGAGCCCCCCGACGACTACGCCAAGATGCATGCCTCTCAGGCGCTCGGCAACGTGCTCGGTCGCCTCGGGTCCACGCAAGCGGAGATCGAGATCCTGCAAGAGAGCCTCGCCTTTGCGGAGGACAAGCTGGGCCCGCGACACCCCGCGGTCGGCCACCACCTCAACTCGCTGGCCACCGCGCTCGCGCGACGCGGCAGCGTGGACCTGGCGCTCGGGTCTCACCAGCGCTCGCTCGAGATCTTCGAAGATGCGCTTGGAGCCGACCACGGCAATACGATCGCCGCGCGCACGAGCATGGCCGCAACCCTCCACGAGCTAGGTCGCGACGACGAAGCCGAGCAGGCCTACGCCACCGCGCTGGCCGCGGCCCGACGCTCGTTTCCCGTCGACGACCCGCGCCACGTGAACGTGCTGGGCAACGTGGGCATGTTCTACGCGCTCACCGAGCGCTTCGTGGAGGCCGCCGCCCTGCTTGCGGAGGCCGCCACCCGCAACGAGGCGATCCTCGGACCCGACCACGTCCACACGCTCGGGTTCCTCAACAACCTCGCGGCAACCTATATGTTCAGCGGCAACCTCGGCGAGGCGCGCACGGTCTACGCGGAGCTGGTGCTTCGCACCGAGCGAGCCCTCGGAGCGGACCATCCGCAGCTCGTCCCGTGCTTGATGGGACTCGCGCGGGTCGAGCATGACCTGGGCGATCCCGCCGCCGCCGTGCCGCGGCTCGAGCGGGCGCTCAAGATCTCGCTCGATCGCAAGGAACGACCCGAGCGCGTGGCCGTGGTGCGCTTCGCGCTCGCGCGGGCGCTGTGGGACGCCGCCCTCGACCGTGCCCGCGCGCTCACCCTGGCCCGCGCCGCCGTGCAGAGCTATGTCGAGGCCCGCAACGGCGGCTGGGACATCGGCGATGCCCTCGACGAGGTCCAGGCGTGGCTGGCGGAGCGGTCCGGGTAGCGGCCCCAGTCGCTCTACCCGCCCAAGGAACCCCCGAGAAGCGACGCAAACGAGCTTCCGCGGCGGCCGCCCGCCCGGGCGTCACCCCCCTCGACACCCGCGCCCGGAACGACGTAGCGTCCGCGATCGAGCGCGGCCTCGCTTTACGGTCGCGCCTGGAAGAATCCCGATGCGCCACCACTCCCTCCTGCCCCTCGCGCTCGCTCTGCTCGCCCCGGCGTGCGGGCCCAAGCAAACCACGCCTCCCGCCCCGACCGCCGCGGTCGAGCCCGAGAAGACGCCGGTAGCCCCGATTCCCGAGGGCTTCTTCACGCTCACGCCGTTCATCGTCGTGCAGGACGTGGATGCGGCGACCAACTTCTACGTGGCCGCGTTCGGGGCCGAGAAGCTGTTCTCGATCCCCGGTGCCGATGGCAACACCATGCACGCCGAGATCCGCATTGGCGACAGCATCGTGATGATCGAGGCGGAGAACGTGGAGCAGGGCGCCAAGGCGCCGCCCACCCTCGGTGACACGCCCGCGACGCTGGTGATCTACGCCGAGGATGCCGATGCCATGTTCGCGACTGCGGTGGGCGCGGGCGCGGCGGCCGAGATGCCGGTCGACGAGATGTTCTGGGGCGACCGCTACGGCACGCTCATCGATCCGTCCGGACATCGCTGGGCCGTCGCCACGCACGTGGAAGACCTGACGCCCGAGCAGATGCAGGAGCGCGCTGCGATCGCCAACCAGCCGGTCAAGAAGTCGAAGAAGAAGGCCAAGAAGCCCGCCGTGCCCGCGTGGAAGGCCATCGCAGGCACCCCCGCCACCGATCCCACGCCGGGCCCCTACCACACGGTCACGCTCGCGCTGACCACCAACGACGCCGCGGCCGCCATCGCCTTCTACAAGGAGGCCTTCGGCGCGACCGAGCGCGACATGATGCCCGGACCCGACGGCAAGCTCATGCACGCCGAGCTCACCATCGGCGACTCGGTCCTGATGCTCAGCGACGAGTTCCCCGCGATGGGCGGCAAGTCGGCCACCACCCTCGGCGGCTCACCCGTCGCCGTGCACGTGTACTCGGCCGATGTCGACGCCGCCTTCGCCAAGGCCACCGCGGCCGGTGCCTCGCCCCTGATGCCCGTCAGTGACATGTTCTGGGGCGATCGCTTCGGCATGGTCGGCGACCCGGCCGGCTTCCGCTGGAGCGTCGCCTCGCACATCGAGGACGTGACGCCCGAGCAGATGAAGGAGCGCATGGCCGCGCAGCAGCCTGCGGGCGGAGCTGCGGCCGAGAGCGACTCGGAGATCTGAGCTACTCGGCCTCGCGGGCCAAGGTGGCGTCGAGCTCGTCGGGATCGATCGGCGCCACCGCAGACAGTACGGGACCATCGTGCTCGACATGCGTCGGCGCGGTCGCGTCGGGCCGCACGCTCGCGGCCATCGCAGGCTTGGCGGCGGTCGGCGAGACTGCATCCTCGGCGCCACGGCCCAGCAGCGTGCCACCGAGCGTACCCACGGCCAGCAGCAGCACCGCGGCCACGGCCGCCCAGCCCCAGCTGCGCTGCGCGGTGAGCTGCTGCTCGATGAGCGTGGGCTGGGCCAGGTACATGCGCGAGGGCGTGGGCCGACGACGCGTGCGTGCCCTCCCGGTCAGGCGCTCGATCTCCGCGACCACCTGCGAGGGCGTCTCGAGGTCCACGATGTGAAAGTCGTCGCGACCCTGCCGCAGCTTGTTGGCGAGCGTGGGGTCGATCTGCGCGACGCACAGCACCCGCACCGAGGGTGACCCCGGCGGTACCTGCCGCACCCAGCGACGCGCGCGGCGGCCGATGGCCAGGTGCACGCGAAATCCGCGGGCCCGCAGCGAGTCCTCGACGCAGCGCGCCTTGGGGCCCAGGCTCTCGGGGCACAGCAAGAAGATCCGCGGCGGCTCCGCGGCGGCCGGGGGTCCCGAACGAATGGACGGTTCTCGAGTCGTACGCAGCACCGCAAGTCGGTGGTTGTCACACGCGGCGCGCGGCTCCAAGGAATCGACGAACTCGCGCTGCATCGCCCGCAGGCGCGCCTCCGACGTGCTCCAGCCTACGAGCACGACGATGGGCCCCAGCTGTTCTATAGAGGCTGCCGCGAGACCGAGATTCACGATGGAGCTGCTCACTGCGCACGGCCCCCTGCGGGCCCCCTGCTACATCCCCGATGCCACGCGCGGCTTCGTGCGCTCGCTCGATGCCAGCGATCTCGAGGCGGTGGGGATCCCCGCGCTGATGATCAACGCCTACCACCTGATGACCCGCCCCGGGATTCGCGTGGTGCAGCGCCTGGGCGGCCTGCACGCCTTTGCCGGCTGGTCGGGGCCGATCGTCACCGACTCGGGCGGCTTCCAGGTGTTCTCGCTGATCCGTCAGAACCCCAAGCACGGGCAGATCCGCGAGCACGAGATCGTGTTCCGCCCCGCCGACGGCGACAAGCTGATCCTCACCCCCGAGAAGGTCGTGCAGGCCCAGCTGCGCTTGGGCGCCGATGTGCTGGTGGCGCTCGACGATTGCACCGGGCCCGAGGCTCCCGCGGACGAGCAGCGGCGCGCGGTCGATCGCACCGTGGCCTGGGCCATCCGCGCGCGCGACGAGCTCGCCCGCCAGCTCGCCCAGCGCCGCAGCGACGGCCTTCCCCCGCCGATCCTGGTCGCGCCGATCCAGGGGGGCAACGACGCGGCCCTGCGCCGCGACTGCGCGCAGGGCTTGATCGACGCCGGCATGACCGCGTTCGGCTTCGGCGGCTGGCCGCTCGACGAGCAGGGCGCGCTGCAGCTCGAGATGTTCGCGGTGATCCACGAGCTCTTGCCCGCCACCGCGCCCTTGTTCGCGCTGGGGGTGGGCAAGCCCGAGCACATGGCGGCGATCACCGCGCTCGGCCGTCCCGCGGTCTTCGACTGTAGCCTGCCCACGCGCGACGCTCGTCACCACCGCCTCTACCGCTTTCGCGAGGCCCCGACCGCCGCCCCCGTGCCCACCGACGCCAGCTTCTACGAGCGGATGTACATCCTCGACAAGAAGCACGCGACCAACGACGCGCCGATCTCACCGCACTGCGACGCGCTGTGCTGCCGTCGCTACAGCCGCGGCTACCTGCATCACTTGTTCAAGTGCGACGACCCGCTGGCGTTTCGCCTGGCCACGCTGCACAACCTGCGTTTCTACGCGCAGCTGACCGATCGTCTCCAGCGCCACGGCGCCGCGTGATCCCGCTGCGATCGCGCGGTATCTTGCCCGCATGACGACCGAGCCGACCGAGCCGACCGAGCCGGAGCGGGGCGGGGGCTGCCTGTGTGGCGCCGTCCGCTTCGAGATCACGCTCCCCAGCAAGTGGTGCGCCCACTGTCACTGCGGGATGTGTCGACGGGCTCATGGCGCCGCATTCGTCACCTGGTTCGGCATGGAGGCGTCACGCTTTCGCATCGTCGCCGGGTCCGAGCACCTCACTCGCTTCGCCTCCTCGGCCTCCGCATGGCGCGGGTTCTGCAACCGCTGCGGCACCACGATGCTGTTTGGCGGCGAGCGCTGGCCAAACGAGGTCCACGTGGCCCTCGCCTGTCTCGACGGCGCCCTCGACCGGGCGCCGAGCGCCAACGTGTACTGGGACGTGCGGGTGCCGTGGGCCGAGGGCGTGGAGCACCTCACCAAGCTCGGGGGCGAGCTGGGCAACCAGCCATTGTCGTAGCGGCGCTCGTTGATCCACGTCACAGTGCGGGGTGGGTGACGGGCGGCAATCGACATTCGCCCGGGGCAAGGCGGCCCGCCAGCCGCTACGCTCCGCCTCGCCCATGACCACCTACGACCTCCATGACTCTTCGGCTGTGCCGCACCCGGGCGTGAGCGGCTTGTCGCTCTACGTGCCCGCCCCGCGCGTCTCCCTCGATCAGTGGTGCGACTGGACCGGAGCCCCTGCGGACAAGGTGCAGGCCGTGGTGGGCCGCAGCTTCCGCATGTGCTCCCCCTCCGAGAACGTCTACACGATGGCCGCCTCGGCCGCGCTGCGCCTCATCGACGCCTACGAGATCGACCCGCAGCAGATCGGCATGCTCGTGCTCGGCACCGAGTCCAGCACCGACAATGCCGCAGGCGCCGTGATCGTGAAGGGCATGCTCGATCGCGCGCTGAGGGAGCAAGGCCGTGCTCCGCTGTCCCGCGCCTGCGAGGTCCCCGAGATCAAGCACGCATGCCTGGGCGGCATGTACGGCCTCAAGGGCGCGCTGCGCTACGCCGCCTGCGATGCGGGCGATCGGCTCGCGCTGGTCATCGCCGGCGACGTGGCCGAGTACGCGCGCGGCAGCACCGGCGAGCAGACCCAAGGCGCGGGCGCGGTGGCGATGCTCGTCGAGCGCAACCCCAAGCTGTTCAGCGTGGATCTCTCGCGCACCGGCAGCGCCTCGGCCTATCGCGGTGCCGACTTCCGCAAGCCCATGGCGCGCCACTTCATGGCCGAGTACGAGGCCGGCACCCGCCGCCTGCACGACTTCCCCGTGTTCAACGGCAAGTACTCCACGCTCTGCTACCTCGACGAGGTCATCGCCGCGCTCGACGACATGCTCGCCCGCGCCGGCCAGTCTGCCGAGGACTTCTACGGCGAGGTGGCCGCGGTGCTGCTGCACCGCCCCTACCACCACCTGCCGATCCAGGCCATGGCGCACGCGCTGGTGTGGAGCCTGGGCCGCTCCGACGCCCACACCGAGCGCTTCGATCACCTGTGCGAGCAGGCCGGCGTCGACCCGGCCGTCGCGCGCGCCCAGATCCGCGCCAACGTGAGCTTGTTCGACGAGATCGAGGCGCACGGTCCCCACGCCGATCCGTTCCGCGAGGCGCAGGCCGTCGCCAAGCAGTTTGGCCGCAGCCCCGAGTTCGAGCGCTTCGTGGCCGAGCACATGAGCCTCGGTACCGATCGCGTGCGCGCGCTCGGCAACCTCTACACCGGCTCGCTCCCCGCGTGGCTCACGGCCGCGTTCGCCGATGCGCACGAGCATGCGCTCCCGCTCGCCGGCCGTCGGCTGCTCGCCGTCGGCTACGGCAGCGGCGACGCGGCCGAGGCCTGGCCGCTGCACGTGTGCGAGGGCTGGGAGCACGCCGCGGCGCGCATCGGCTGGGAAGAAGCGCTCGCCGGCGCCGTGGATCTCGACCGCGCCGCCTACGAGGCGCTGCACGACGGCAAGGAGCTGCCGCGCCCGCTACCCCGACCGTGGGGGTTCTCGATCGCCGACGTCGGCCGCATGTTCGCTCCGCAGTGGCAAGACGTGGGCATCGAGACCTACCGCTGGGCGGGCTGAGGCGGCCCGTCCGCGCGGAGGCCCGTCCGCACGGCGGCCCGTCAGCGCGGCGGGCCGAACGGCTCGGGCTCGGGCTCGTCGTCGTCTTCCTCTTCCCCGTCGCCGAGCCCCGCGATCACCACCACGTACTCGCCCTTCGCACCGTCGGCCTCGAGCCGGGCCACGAGCTCGGAGAGCCGGCCGCGGTGCACCGCTTCGAACTTCTTGGTGAGGTCGTTGCACAGCGCGGCGCGGCGATCGCCGTACACCTCGAGCGCATCGCGACACAGCGCGAGCACGCGGTAGGGGCTCTCGTAGAGCACCTGCGTGTGGGGCGAGGCGACGTCGACCGCGAGGAAGCGCTTGCGCTTGCCGGGCTTGCGCGGCGGGAACCCGCGAAACGTGAACGCGTGCAGCGGCAGCCCCGAGAGCACCAGCGCCATCACCAGCGCGCTGGGGCCCGGCACCATCGTCACCTCGAGGCCTTCGTCGTAGCAGCGACGCACCAGCGTGAAGCCGGGGTCGGCGATGCCGGGGGTGCCTGCGTCGGAGACGAGCGCGACGTCGCGGCCCTCGTGCAGCATCGCCACGATCTTGCCCGCTGCACGCGCCTCGTTGTGCTCGTGGAACGGCATCTGTCGCGCCTTGATCTCGTGGCGCGCCAGCAGCTTGGCGGTGTGCCGCGTGTCCTCGCTGGCCACCACCTCCACCGAGCGCAGCACGGTCAGCGCGCGCAGCGAGACGTCCTCGAGGTGTCCGATGGGAGTGGCGACGATGTACAGCACCGGGCCGCGAGCATTGGCCACCCGGCCTCCGATCGCAACTTCGTCGCGCTCCCGCGCTCGATCTAGCGATTCGCCTCGCTAGCGCCGCCTGGCTCGGTGTCGAGGCAGAACACCAACTCGTGCTCGAACGACAGCTCGTGCGTGGCCCAGCCCTGTCCTTCGACCAGGGCGGCCATCATCCCGCGGTAGCGCTCGTCCAGCCGCCGACCACCATGTGCGCTGAACGCGGGAAGCGAGACCACGAGGTGTCGCGCGGGAATCGACGCCAGCCACTCCACGCCGACCGCCCGCGGATAGTTCCGCTGCAGGCGGTGCAGCTCCTTGAGCAAGAGCGCCACGTCGGCGCGCTCGGTGGGCGGTCGCAGCACGATGTCCCGCAGCTCGGCGCCTCCTGGCTGCCCCCGCGCCCGCAGGTAGCCGTCGAGCAGCGCCACGCGTGGCTCGTGGATGTCGTAGGCCAGCAGCCGCGTGGACGCGGGCAGCCCCATCCACGGCAGCGACAGCGGGCCCAGGCCGCAGGCCAGATCGAGCAGCGTGCCGGGCACTCCCGTCCGCGCGAAGATCTCGGCGTAGAAGCGTGGCAAGTACGGCCACCGCTCGCGCGTGCTCAGGTGCTGCTGGAGCGCCGCCGCGCACAGCGCCCGCTCCTCCTCCACGTCGCCGCGCTCGAGCGCAGCGACCAGCGCCACCCCGAGCTCTGCATAGTCGGGGTCACCCAGGTGCCCGGCCGCGATCCCATGCAGCCGCCGCCGCACCGCCTTCTCGAGCGCCTTGCCCTTCTTGTGCTCGGGCCAGGCCTGCTCGCACAGCGCCCAGATCGTCTCTTCGCTCACCGCCCGATACTTGCGCGAGGCCTTGATCGCCGCGACGAGGGCCCGCAGCTCGGCCTCGTCGCGCGTAGCGGTCGCCACGGGCGGCTAGGCCAGGATCGCGGTGAGTGGCGTGTTCGACATCGGTGCACCGCCGCCCACCGACGTCGCAGCCGGATCGAAGGCCTGCAGCAACGTGAGCAGCACGTCGCTCATGTTGCCGGTGCTCGCCGCATTGCCATCGTTGGGGTTGTTCGAGGCCACTGCCTGGTAGTGGATGCCGGGATTCGCCAGGTAGCCGCGCCCCGTGCCGGCCAAGATGATCGGCTGCCGCCGAATGCTGTGCGACCAGCCGATCGAGCAGTCGCTGCTCGCATAGACCATCGTGGAGTCGAGCAGGTTGCTGCCGTCGAAGTCCGGCGTGTTGCCGAGGATCTGGATCATGTGCGCGAGGCGCTCCATGATGAACACCACCCCACGGTGGTAGTCCTCGCCGCCCTGGTGGCTCAGCACGTGCTGGGTGCTGCTGCTGCTGCCCTCGGCCTCTTGGAGCACCGCCTCGCCGGCCAGCGGCAAGAACAGGTTGGAGGCCACGCGCGTGATGTCGCAGACGAACGCGAACGCGATCAGCTCCGACATCAGCTGGTTGGTGAGGATCAGCTGCTCGTTGTTGACCGACTCGTTGTTGGCGTGGGTGGGCTGGGTCGGCAGATCGCACGTGGGCGGCATCGCCATGATCTTCTGCTCCAGCTCGGTCAAGCCCTGGAAGTGGGCATCGAGGCGCTGGTTGTCGAGCGAGCCGAGCCGCGGGCGCAGACGATTGGCGTCTTCGCGCACCGCATCGAGGATCGACAGCCGCAGCGCGCTGTCGTCGGGCTGCGGCACGAACTCGCCGAAGATCGTCTGCCACACGTTGGCGGGGTTGCTCTGCCCGTAGAGCGGGGTGAGGTTGCCCGGCTCGCCACGCACGGAGATCGTGGTGGCCGTGGCACCGTTGTCGGCGGGCGAGAACCCCTTGGAGCACTGCACCTGCATCGAGCGGATCGGCGTGGTCACCCGCGCCGCGATCGCGTCGGCGATGACCTGGTCGATGGTGGGCCCGCCGTAGTTCGACGAGAACCCCGGCCCATTCGAGGGGGCAAACGTGTAGCCGCTGAACGCGGTCATGCCCTCGTGGTGGGTGATCTGCATCGCGCAGCGGTTCTGGATCCCGGTGAGCACCGAGACGTAGTTCTTGACCGCCGCGAACGGGGCCAGCTCCTCGGTGAGCTCCCAGCCCGGCCCGGTGATGGACGGCTCGAAGCGATCGAGGACCACTCCGTTGCCCCAGAAGAACGACACGAAGCGCAGCGGAAGGCCCTCACCATTGGCGAGGGCGGTCCCGTTGGCATTCATCATGGCTTCGAGGGGGGGCAGAGCCACCGAGACGGCGGCACCACCAGCCAACCCACGGAGCACGGAGCGACGGCTGAGCTTGAAATTGCGCAGAGGATGCATGGTGAAAGTCTCCGTGGTCGCTCTACTTGGGGGCGTCCACCAAGCGGAATAGCGGGTTGACGGTCAGCTCGACCATCAGGCCCTTGTAGTCGTAGTCGCTGTCGGCGAACGAGGCATCGAGCACCGCGATGCCCTCGGCCTGATCGGCGCCCTCATGGTGCCCCAGCGTGCTGCGATAGAGGTTGCGAACGACACAGTTCGGCGTTCGCGGATCGTTGCGCAGGATCGTGGCCAGCTCGGCCGCGTTGGCGAACGTGCCCAGCCCGCCCACCTCGCCGGTGGAGTCGATCGGGAGCCCGTTGTCGAGCTGGCGGAACTGCCCGATCGAGTCGAAGCGCTCGAACGCGTAGCCCAGCGGATCCATCAGCCCGTGACAGCCGGCGCAGCTGGCTTCTTGGTTGTGCTGCTCCTCGAGCCAGTCGCGCAGCGTCTGGCCCTCGACCGGCGCGGGCGGCATCGCATTCGCATCGGGCGGGGGCGGCTGGATCTCGGTGCACAGCACCTGCTCCTGCACGAACAAGCCCCGGCGGGTCGGCGAGTTGACGTTGGGGTGCGAGAACACGGTGAGGAACGCGGGCTGGCTCAAGATCCCCGCCCGGCCTTGCTCGGCGGGCAGCTGCACGATCTGCCAGGGGAAGGCCGGCGGCGCCATCCCGTAGACCTGGGCCAGCGCATCGTTCACGAACGTGTAGTTGGCGTCGAAGATCCCGAGGAAGCTGCTCTGCTCTTCGAACACCACGTTCTGGATCAGCAGCAGCGTCTCCTGGCGCATCGCGGCGGCGAGCTCGGCGTTGAACGTGGGGAAGAGCGCGGCGTCCTTGCCCTTGTTCGCGAGATCGCGCAGCCGGTAGAGCTCGTCGTAGAACTGGGCCAGTCGCGTGCGCGCCTCCGGGCGGTCGAGCAGCGCGCTCGCGTGGGCGCGGACCTCGGCGTCGGTGCTGAACATGCCGGCCTCGGCCATGTCGAGCATCTCGAGGTCCGGCGTGCGCCCCACCAAGAAGAACGAGAGCCGCGTGGCCAGCTCGTACTGATCGAGCTCGCGGTTGTCACCGTCGCCGGTGGGCTCGCCCACCTCGGTGATGTAGAGGAAGTTGGTCGACTGGAGGATCGCGGAGATCTCGTACTTGATGCCGGTGAGGAAGTCGCCGTCGCCCCACTCTTGCGCCGCGGTGGCGATGCTCGTCAGCGCCGCGATTTCCTCTTCGACGAGCGGCCGTCGCCAGGCGAAGCGACCGAGGTCGCGCGCCACGGTCTCGTAGCAGCTCGCGTCTTGCCCCGCCCCCACGCACGGCACCAGCTGCGCCAGCGTGGACGGATTGCTGCGCACCGCGTTGCCGATGGCCATGGCCGAGGTCTCGTAGTTCTCGATGTCGACCGGCGAGAGTGACTCGATCACCGCGGTCTCGGAGTCGAAGCCGCCCAGCTGCGGCAGCGGTGGAGGGCTCGCGGCCTCTCCCGCATCGACACCCAGCATCAGCTCCACGCTCGCGACGTACTGCGTGGGGGTCAGGCGACGCACGCCGCCCGGCGCCGGGATCACGTCGGCATCCACGGGACCGTCGGTCTCGGTGCCGCCAGTGTCATCTGCGGTACCGTCACCGCTCGCGCTGTCCGTACCGCCGGTGCCCGTGGCCGAGTCGGTGCCACCGCCTCCTCCGGCTGGATCGCGACACCCCGCGAGCGCGAGCGCGGCGAAACACAGCGGCAGAGCCAGACGGGCGCCCAGGAGAGGTTGATCGGAGCGAAACGAGAGCGTTTTCATCGAAGACCTAACAACGAGGGATCGAGACCCGAGCACCGCGAGCGAGGCGCGGTGGAATGGACCCGTCCCTGCTGGATGGCAAATGGAGACAGAATCCTTTGCCCAACGAACACTGTTATTACGTGCGACCGGGATTTTTTCCAGCGCTTTCCCAGAAGGACTGCGAGGGAAGCTCGCGGTCGCTTGGGCTGCGGACGAGCGCAGAAGAGCGGCACGGTCCCAGGCTATCAGATCGCTTGCGACGCCGGGCAAGTCCGCGCCGAAAGTGCGGGGTGGTGAGGCTCACGAACGCAGCGCTCGCGAAGGGCTTTCCATGACGAGCGTCTCGACCATTCCCCGTCATGATCAAGTCCTACGAATCGGTGCTAGACCTACATTGAGCAAACCGTATCTCTTGGCACCGTAGGTTCTCGGTGTGTAAGCGAAGGAGGGGCCCATGAGCGAAGACGAGGGGACGCAGGCACCAGCGCTGGCGCCCAACGAAGAGGCGCTGCCCCCCGCCGAGCAGCCCCGACCCAGAATTCGCGTCCTCAACGGCCCGCTGCGCGGCGCCACCCATCTCGTTCGCGAGCGCCTCGGCATTGGTCGGGCCAGCACCTCCGACATCCAGCTGGTTCACGATGGGATCTCGCGACAACACGCGCAGGTCGTGACCGACGAGCGAGGGCGGCACGTGCTCGTCGATCTCGACAGCAGCAACGGCACGTTCGTCGACGGCCAGCGGATCCGCCGGCAAGTGCTCGAGCCGGGCACGATCTTCAAGATCATGCGCGTCAAGCTGGTCTACGAGGTCGTCGCCGATCCGCAGCGGTCCGAGGAGTCGGGAGTATTCGCGCTGCGCCAGCTCGACCGCACGACCCTTCGCGGCACCATCGACTACGGCTCGCTCGATCTGCCGCAGCCCGCGGCGCCACGCCCCCGCGCCGCGGCCGATACCCTGCCCGTCGACGCGGCGCCGCTGCACACCGAGGCCGACGGCGTCGTGCCGCGCCGCGACAAGCGACGCACCTCCTCCGTACCCGCCGCGCAGGCGCGGGGGGAGGATCGGCACCGGATCATCGCCACGCGCGCCGACGGCTCGATCTACGAGGGCAGCCTCATCGACGACATCGTCGACTATCGAGAGCTACGCGTCCGCATCGAGCGAGGAGACGAGATGACGACGCTCGAGCGCGAGGCCTTCGAGGCGCTCGAGGAGCGACTGCGGCAGCCCGACGGCGGCGAGGCCCCGACGCGACGCGAGTTCAACCGCTTCCACTGCAACTTCCCCGCGAAGCTGCGCTTCGCAACGGGAGACGAGATCTCGGCGGCCGTGCTCGACCTCGGCGTCGACGGCACGCGGCTGCGCGTGTACGATCATCAGATCGAGCACGACTCGATCGCCTGGCTCGCGATCTTCATCGTCTCCCACGGAGTTCCCCACACCGTCGTCATGACCGGACGCGTGGCATGGACCTGCCGCGATCACCTCGGTCTCGGCTTCGCGGGGGCGCCCGGCTGGGAGCAGCTGCGTCATCGAAAGATCGCGGTGCGAACCCACATGGACCTTGGCGAGCAGCTCCAGGCGGCTCGCGCGGGGGGGCCGGGGCGGGTGCACCTTCGATCGGGTCGACCGCCGAGCTGATCGCGTAATTCGAGCTCGAGATCTCCCGCGTTCGGCGAGTCACCCACACAATGGCCCGGAGGGGCCGCCCGCGAGGACGATCGTTGTGCGCGCCGCAATGGTCCAGCGGTCGTAGTCCTCGCGGACCCGGCCCACATCCGGGCACATCCGTCAGAATAGCCCCTAGGCCCCGATCCTAGACCGCCGTTTGGTGGCCGGGCTGAGCGCGGGAGGTTTCCGCGCTCAGGGTCCCGACCACCGTTCGATTATCATCAACGATTCAAGTCAATTTACACGTCGAATTTATCGTAATGTAGAGTACGTTTCAGCAAGTCTCGTGCTCATGGATGTTCCCGCCGATCCCCCCGCCCCCAAGCCAGATCTCGCCCCCCCGGGCTGGCAGCTGCGGGTCCTCAATGGCCCAGCCCGCGGCCGAACCCATGCCATCGGTCAGCGACTCGGCATCGGTCGTGCGCCGAGCTCCGATCTCCAGCTGCCCGACCAAGAGGTCTCGCGACAGCACGCGCGCATCGTCTCGGACGAGCACGGCCGCCACGTGCTCGAGGATCTCGCGAGCCGCAACGGAACGCTCGTGAATGGTAGAGCGATCGAGCGCTTCGTGCTCGAGCCGCACACCGTGATCACGATCGTGGAGACCGAGCTCGTCTACGAGCCCGTGCCGGTGGCGGCCAGCAACATGCGCCCGGTGGCGCGCCACGCCGACATGAGAACGCTGCGCAGCACCGCCGAGCACAGCCGCATGGTGGCCCGGACCCACGCCCCCACGACTCCGGTGGGCAGCGCCGTGCCGGTGTGGGCCGCGACCGATTGCGATGGTCGTGCGCTCGTGTTCGAGCGACCCGATGGCGGCGAGTACGAAGGCAACCTCGTCGACGACGTCCTCGAGTACCGCACCCTCCGCGCGCAGCAGCTGCGCGGTGGCTTTGCTGACGCGCGCAGCCGTCAGCGCTTCGAGAGCCTCACGAAGCTGCTGCGCCAGCCCCCGTCGGCCGACCCGCTGCTCGCCAAGCGAGCCTTCGCGCGCTTCGGGTGTTGGTTGCCCGCGGTCGTGCGCCATGCCTCGGGTGCCGAGCAGGCGTGCCGCGTCCGCGACATCGGGGTCGACGGCGCGCAGCTCCTGGCGCCCGATCACGACCTCGATCCCGAGACGACCGCGTCGCTCGCGATCGACGTGATCGAGGCCGGCCAGCCCCGCTCGATCGTGCTCGCCGCGCGGGTCGCTTGGGTCGACGGCGAGTTCGTCGGCCTGGCGTTCGCGGGGGCCCCTCGTCCCACCGAGGGCAGCTACTCCGAGCAGCCGGCCCGCGGGCAGCGCGACAGCATCGACGACCGGACCCATCCGCGGGGCCCTCGCTTGGGTCGAGTCTCCCTGCGGCTTGCCGTAGAGCCCAGCGACTCCTGACTGCACGTGCAGGAGTCGCGCGCCTACGCTACGGGAGTCGCTGATAGACTGAGCCCGCAGTGGTCGCTCTGCTCTTCCCCCCCTCGCTCGGCCACATCGCGGCGTCCGCTCGAGCCGAGCTGCTGGGGCAGTGGCTGCTGGTCCACCTCGGCGTCGAGGTCGAGATCACGGTGGCACCCACCTACGCGGCGCTGCGCACGGCCATCGAGCGACGCGAGGTCGATCTCGCGTGGGCGCCCCCGGTGGTGTGCGCGGCCGTGCAGTCGTCGAGCCTCGCCATCCTCAAGGCGGTGCGCCGACACAGCTCGTC
>JBFIJN010000194.1:0-15271 GCA_041600735.1 Nannocystaceae bacterium | reverse complement strand
TGCGGATCCATGAGCTCGGCCTCCCGCGCGCCGACCCCGAAGAACTCCGCGTCGAACCGATCGACGCCCTCCAGCGCGGGGCAGGCCCGCACGTAGGCGGGATCGACCAGCAGCTCCGGCTCGACCCCGGCCGCGCGCAGCTCCGCCTCGGAGGGGCGGAGGATCGACTCCACCCCGTGCGCCAGGTTGCGCCAGAACGCCTCGAGGTCGGGCGCGCCGGGGAAGCGCATGGACATGCCGACGACGGCGATGCCCTCGGTTGGTCGTGGCTCGCTCATCCCTCACCTCGCGAGCGCCGACGGGCAGCCCGGCGCGCCTGGGCCCGGCTCTGCGCCGCGTCGAGCCCCTCGGTGCTCGCGTCCTCTCCCCCCAGCCGCTCGGCCAGGGCGCTCACCGTGGGGTTGCGGAACAGCTCGGTGATCGGGATCTCGCGATCGAGCGCCTCCTGCAGCCGCCGGGCGATCGTCACGATGTGGATCGACGTGCCGCCGAGCTCGAAGAAGCTCGTGGTCGTGCCGAAGCCCTCGATGCCGAGCACCTCGCCCACGATCGCGGCGATCCGCTGCTCGAGCGCCCCGCGCGGGGCGCTGCTCACCTCTTGGGCCCGAGCCGCGGCGTGGGCCGCACCCGCGGCCGCCAGCGCCTTGCGGTCGACCTTGCCGTTGGCCGTGAGCGGCAGGCGCTCGTGGATCACGAGGGCGGAGGGCACGAGCGGAGCCGGAAGCGTGCCCCGCAGGTACTCGCGCAGCTCGGCCGCCAGATCCCGAGGCGCCGGCGTGGGGGGCTCGACCTCCTCGTCCACGGGCAGCGCTCCGCCCACCAGTCCGTGCACCAGCACGTGGCCGTCATCGAGCCGCAGCGAGTCGGCGAGCCCGTCGCGCGCGAGCCCCCCGATCGGACACAGGCCCAGGCCATGCTCCCGTGCCTCGGTCATCAGCAGCTGGCCCACGTATCCCGCCTCGAGCAGGCAGAAGTCGCGCGCGAGCGGGCCGTAGAGCGGCTCGATCGCGTGCAGCTGGCCGACGAGCAGGATCGTGAACGCCGAGCTCGCCGCCATCGCTCGGTTGTTGGGGGAGTGGGCGCTTGGCTCGATCCTCGCGTGCGAGTCGAGCCTCACGAGTCGGTGCTCGAGCGGGTGGTGGTAGTACGTCCCGCCGGCCAGCCCCGCCACGCGTCCGGGCGCGACGTAGACGTAGACCTGCACCGGGTAGAGCCCGCCCGCCGACGCGTAGCGGTAGCGCGGCCAGCCGCCGTGCTCCAGGCCCACCAGTGTCGCGAGCAGCTCGCCGAGGGCCGCGAGCGGCACCGGCTCGGCGCCGAACCGACGCTGGCTGCGGCGCGCCTCGTGCTTGCGCACGCGGGCGTCGTCGACCGCGAGCGGAGGCAGCTCCACCGTCGCCTCGTGGGCGAGGTCGCCTCGCAGGTGCCGTCGCTCGAGCTTGAACGCCAGGCGCTCGGCGGGATCGGTGAGCGCCCCGCCTCCGCCCGGCGGGTAGAGCCCGCCGGGCTCGTCCGCCGCGGACCGCTCCGCGGGCAGGGCCACCACGTGAGCGACCAGCTGGCGCGGCCCGGGAGGCTCTCCCGTCGCCACCACCACCGCCGAGCTCACCTGCGGATGCTGGAGCAGCGCCGCCTCGATCTCGCCGAGCTCGATGCGGTGACCCCCCACCTTGACCTGGCCATCGCCCTCGATCCGGCCCAGGAACTCGATGGTGCCGTCGGGCAGCCAGCGCCCCTCGTCACCGCTGCGATACAGCCGCTCGCCAGTGCGCGGGTGGACGATGAAGCTGGCCGCCGTGCGCTCGGGATCCCGCCAGTAGCCGCGCGCCAGCCCCTCGCCGCCGATGTAGAGCTCGCCGGGCACCCAGGGCGGGCGCGGCTGCAGCTCGTGGTCGAGCACGTGGTAGCGCGCGTTCGCCATGGGCCTGCCGTAGGGAATGCTCGTCCAGCTCGGCTCGACCTCGCGCACGGGGTACCAGATGTCCCAGATCGTGGTCTCCGTCGGTCCGCCCGAGGCGATCACCGTGCAGCCCGGTACTAGCGCCCGGAGCCGATCGGGCAGGCGCACGCCGATCCAGTCGCCCGCGAGGATCGCCAGCCGCACGTGATCGGGCCGAGCCGCTCCCGCTGGCGCGTGCTCGAGGTGCTCGACCAGCATCTCGAGGAACATCGGGACCGAGTTCCACAGCGTCACGCCGTGCTCGACCATCAGCGCGGCCCAGTGCGCCGGGTCGCGCAGCGAGTCGGCATCGGGTACGACCGCCGCCCCGCCCGCGGCGAGGATTCCGAACACGTCGTATACCGACAGATCGTGGTGCAGGGCGCTCAGCGCCAGCACGCGATCGTCGGGGCCGGCCTCGAAGCGCCGGTTCACGTCGAGCATGCGGTTGACCACGCTGCGCTGCTCGATCATCACCCCCTTGGGCTGGCCGGTGGAGCCCGACGTGTAGATGACGTACGCCAGGTCTCGTGGCCCCTGCGCCCGCGTGGGCGTGGTCGGGTCGCAGCCCCAGACCTCGGCGGCGTCGATCGTCAGGCGGCGCGTCGTGGCCGGCCACACCAGCTCGTCGTCGAGCCTCCGCTGGGTCAGCGCGAGCGAAGCCCGCCCGTGCTCGAGCAGGTGGGCCAGCCGCCCCGGGGGCACGCTGGGGTCGATGGGCAGATATGCCGCCCCCGCCAGGTGGATCCCCAGCACCGCCACCAGCTGCTCCCAGCCCTTGTCCATCACCACCGCGACCAGCTCGTTGGGCCTCGCTCCGAGCTCGCGCAGTCGGTGGCCGAGCCGGCACGCGTGCTCCCACAGCTCGCGGTACGTCAGGGTGCGATCGCTCGTGATCACGGCCGGCCGCTCGGGCCCCTGCGCCACTCGGTCCGCGATGAGCTCGTGCAAGAGCACGTCCGGCACCGGAGTCTCGGTCGCGTTGACCTCCCGGTAGCGCGCGAGCGCGTCCCCGGGTACCCGCTCGAGGTGCTCGGCGTCCCAGCTCGCCGGATCGTCGGCCAGGCGCTCGAGCTGCCGGCGGTAGGCCTCCAGCATCTGGTCCTGCATGCCCGGCGGGAACAGGTCCTCGACCGTGTCCCAGGTCAGGCGCAGCCCGTCGTCGTCTTCGTGCACCTGGTAGTCGATCCAGACCTGGGGCGTCATCATCACCGTGAACGCCACCTCGCCCAGCCGCTCGAGCGCCGTGTACAGCGAGGAGAACCCCTTCGAGCGCAGGTTGAGCATGTTGGTGAAGACGATCGGCATCACCGCGCCCTCGAACTGCTTGCGCACGCGCGCCAGCTCGCGGACCACTCGGACCCCGCTCACCTCGTGGTGCTCGAGGTCCGACCACAGCTGGTGCTGGATCGCCCTCGTGCGCTCGGTGAACGACCGGCCCCCCGAGCCGTCCACGCCCAGCAGGATCATCGACGTGAAGTCGCCCAGCAGCCGATCGACCTCGGGGTGCAGCGGCATGCGGTTGAACACCGTCACGTTGAGCGTGAAGTCCGGGCGGCGGCTCCAGGTCGCCAGCACGTCGGTGTAGACCGAGGCCAGCACCGCCGCCGCCGTCAGGTCGAGCGCGGCGGCCCGCTGCTTGACCCGGCTCCACACCTCGTCGGGGATCTTGGCCGTGCGATGGACGAAGCGGGTGCGAGCGAGCGCGCCGGGGCTGGTGGCCAGCGGCACCTCGGGAGCGGGGGGCAGCTGCGCCACGCGCTCGCGCCAGTAGGCCAGCGATGCCTGGTACGACGGCGACTCCTGGAGCTCGGCCTCGGCCAGCACGTAGTCGCGGTACGAGATCGTGATCGGGGGCAGCGCGGTCGCGGGGTCGTGGTAGAGGCTCACCCACTCGGTCAGCAGCATCATCACGCTGCCGCCGTCGATGTGGACCAGGTCGATGCTCACGTGCAGGCGCGTGCGCTGCTCGTCGATGAGCGACACCCGGAGGTCGAAGCCCGGCCAGCGATCGGTGGGCAGCACCTGGTGGGCCATGTCCTCGCGCAGCCGTGCGAGGTGCTCGGCCGCGGCGGCAGGGTCCATGTCGCGCAGATCGGCGCGCTCGAAGCGGTACTCCGGGACCTCCGCGAAGATCCGCTGCCGTCCGTCGGCCTGGATCACCGATCGCAGCATGTCGTGACGCTCGATCATCCGACGCCACGCCTGCTCGAGCCGCTCGATCTCCAGCGCCTCGCAGTCGATCTCGACGTAGAGGTGGATCGAGATGTCCCCTTGGTTGAACGCCCCCATGCGTCCGACCCAGTACGCTTGCTGGATGTCGGTGAGCGGGAACGGCTCGTGACGCTGCTGCGGGTGCGGCGACAGCTGCGGCAGCCCCTCGCGGCGCTCACCGTGCAGCAGGGCGAGCAACGCATCGCGCTGCTCGGTGAGCCATGTCTTGTGTCGAGCCGTGAGCGCGCCCTTGGGGGCGCGGACGCGGAGCTGGTTGCCCTCGGCCGAGAGCCTGATGCCCTGGTCCGCGAGCTCGTTCAACAGTTGAGCCACATTCACAGCGTGATGACCTCCCACCCGTCCTCGTCGCCCTCTTCAGCGGCGTCGCGGACGGACTCGAGCAAGCTCTCCGATGTCAGATGGTCGAGCAGGACGCGGGCGACGTGCTCGACCCCATTGCCTTGCATGAACGTGGCGACCGGCAGGCGGAGCCCCGCGGCGGCCTCGAGTCGGTTGCGGAGCTCGATCGCCATCAAGGAATCGACGCCCAGGCCGGTGAGCGGCGCCGTGGGCTCGATCTTCGCCGGCTCGAGCCGCAGCACTCGGGCCACCTCAGCGCGCACGTGGGCCTCGACCGCTGCACGGTGGTCTGCGGCCGGGAGCTCGACCAGCCGCGCGCGTAGCGATGCTGCGCTCCCCGAGGATGCTGCGCTCCCCGAAGCGCTCGGGGGCGGGCCGGGTCGCCGCGCCTCTGCGCTCGCCACCAGCGTGGCCAGGCGTGACGACCCGCGCAGGTGCGGATACGACTCGATCCAGGCGAGCACGTCGAGATCCGCGACCCCGAGCTGCGCCACGTCGTGGCCCACGATGCGCGCCAGCGCGTCGAGGCCGTCTTGCGGTCGGATGCTCCCCATGCCGCGGCCTTGCAGTCGCTCGCCCCGAATGCCCAGCGCGGCCGCCATGCCTACTTCCGAGAACGCTCCCCAGTCGATGCACGTCGCGGGCAGCCCCTGGGCATGCCGGTGATGGGCCAGCGCCTGCATGAAGGCGTTGCCCGCCGCGTAGTTGCCCTGGCCGGGGGAGCCGAGCAGCGCCGACACCGACCCGTACAGCACGAAGGCGTCGAGGTCGAGCCCGAGGGTCAGCCGGTGCAGGTTCCAGGCGCCGCGCAGCTTGGGTGCCATCACCCGCCGCAGCCAGCCCGCGTCGCCGCGGGTGAGCGTGCCGTCCTCCAGCACGCCAGCCGCATGGACGATGGTGGCGAGCGCGGGCATCGTGCGCGCGACTCGGGCCAGGAGCGCGGCCACGGCGGCCTCGTCCGCCACGTCGACCGCGGCGGCCTCGACCTCACAGCCCCGCTCGCGCAGCCGTGCCAGCAGCTGCCGCTGCGCAGCGCGGGTGACCCCGCGGCGGCTCACCAGCACCAAGTGCCGTGCTCCCTGCTCCACGAGCCACTCGGCGACCGAGGCTCCGAGCCCGCCGAGCCCGCCCGTGACGAGGTGAGTGGCCTCGGAGCGCACCCGGAACGCGCGCTCGGCCGGCACCGTGCCGCGGGCGAGACGACCCACGTGACGGCCATCGGAGCGCAGCCCCACCTCGGGATCGCCCGGGCGTGCGAGCACCTCCTCGACCAGCGCCTCCGCCTCGTCCTCGCCCTCGACATCGACCAGCACGCAGTGAAGCTGGGGCAGCTCGTAGCCGAGCGTGCGGCCGAGCCCCCACACCGGCGCGTGGGTCGGCACGACCGGCTCCTTCGCGCGCACCGCTTGCGTCCGCGTCGTCACCAGCCACAGCCCCGGCGACACGTCGCGCGTCGACAGCTCCTGCGTCACGGCGAGCGCCGCCTCCACGCCCTCGGCCTGCGCGGACTCCATGGCGTCGGCCGTCGGCGGCACCGCATCGCTCGGGTCGCCGCACAGCACGAGCACCTCGCGGTGACCCGCGAGGGAGGGCAGCACCGACCCCGGTGGAACGCGGGTGACCGCGACGCCGCGCCGCTGCGCCGCCGCCTCGATCCGCGCGCTCATCGATCCTTGCCGGGCGACGAGCAGCCACCGCGTCCCCGCGCCAGAGCTCTCGAGGCGTGGCTCGGGTCGCGGGGCTCGCGTCCACAGCGGCTCGAGCAGCAGCGCCTCGAGGGGCCGCGTCGCGAGCGGCTCGAGCGGTCGCAGCCGCAGGCCCTCCGCCTCCACCAGCACCTCGCCGTCGGCCGCGAGCAGGCGAACGTCTCCCACGGGTCCGTCCTCGCCGTCGGCACGCAGCCGGGCGTGGCTGCGCAGCGGAGCGTGAGCCGAGGTTGGCCGCGCGTGGACGTGCAGCCGCCCGATCCCGACGGGGACCAGCAGCAGCCCGTCCATGGATGGCGCAAGCACGGCGAGCAGGGCATGCAGCGCCGCATCGAGCAGCGCTGGCGACACGTGGTGTCCCTCGAGCTCCGCCCGCGGCTCGAGCTCCGCCAGCGCCTCGTCGGTGCCGCGCCGGAGCGTGCGGATCCCACGAAATGCCGGCCCGTACTCCAGCCCACGGCGGGCCAGGTCCTCGTAGAAGCTCGGGCCGGGCTCCGGCACCACCGCTTGGTCGAGGAGCTGCCGCCAGCCGTCGTCGGGCACGGCGTGCCGGGCCTCGGCGGGCACGGCCTCGACCTCGCCCGTGGCGTGCACGATCCACGTGCCCGCCTCCGTACGGCTCGCGAGCTGGAACGACCCGCGGCCCTCCGCTCCCCGCACGATGCTCGTCTGGATCGTCTGGATCGTCTGGGCGGATCCCGCATCGTCCGCGAAGCGCAGCGGGGCGCGAAACACCAGGTCACGCACCACCACCGGCGATCCGAGCGCGGCGGCGCCCGCCGCCAGAGCCATGTCCGCGATCGCGGTGCCCGGCAGCACCACCGCCCCTCGCACCCGATGCTCGGCGAGCTCGCCGAGGTCGCTCGTGTCGAGCTGCCGCTCGAAGCACGTGACGCGGGGTCGCAGGGCAGTGTCGAGCTCGGTGCCCAGCCACGGGTGCGAGGAGCCTCGAGCCGCGGTCGCGCGCGGCGGCGGCTCGCGGCGGGCGGCCACCCAGTGACGCTCGCGCTGCCACGGGTACGTCGGCAGGCGCACGCCGGGGCGACGCCCCGGGTACACCCCACGCCAGCGGATCGCAGCCCCGCCCACGTACGCCTCGGCCAGGCTGCTCATCATCGCCTCGTGCTCGTCCACGCCGCGGCGCAGGCTCGACGCCAGCCGAGCGGCAGGAGCGTTGGCTCGCAGGTGGGGGCGCAGGATCGGGTGCGGGCCCACCTCGACGAGCAACCACTCTCCGTGCGCGACCAGCTCGGTGATGGCCGCGCCGAACCTCACCGTCTCGCGAAGGTTGCGAGCCCAGTGATCGGGCCCGAGCTCGGGCCCCGAGCACGGTCGTCCCGTCACCGTGGAGTAGAGCGTGCACGTGCCCTCGCGCGGGGCGAGCCCCGCGAGCTCGGCGCGCAGCGGTGCCATCAGCAGGTCCATCTGAGGGCCGTGAAAGGCCACGTCCACGTCGAGCTGGCGACACTCCACGCCCTCGGCCGCGAGCCGGCGCACCGCGCTCTGCACCGCCACCGGATTCCCCGAGATCACTGTCGCTCGCGGGCCGTTGATGGCCGCAATCGCCACGGGGGCGAGGGTGTCGAGGCGCTCGACGAGAGCCGCCGCCGCTAGCTCGACCACCGCCATGGCTCCGTGCCCGCTCACGCGCCGCAGGAGCCGGCTGCGGGCACAGATCACGCGCGCGGCATCGTCGAGGCTCAGCACCCCGGCCACCTGGGCCGCGATCACCTCGCCCATGCTGTGCCCCACCACCGCGTCGGGCTCCACTCCCCACGAGCGCCACAGCGCGCTCAGGGCCACTCCAAGGCCGAACACCAGCGGCTGGAGCACGTCGATCGGCAGCGGGCGGGCATCATCGGCGGCGCGCACCAGATCCATCACCGAGAGATCCGCGTGCCGCTGCAGCGCTGCACCAACCTGCTCGAGCGCGCCCCTGAACACCGGCTCGCGCTCCACCAGCTGCCGGCCCACGCCCCGCGCGCTCACGCCCATCCCGCAGAACACGAACGCCACCCGGGGAGGCGAGCCCGCGGGTGCGCTGCCGTGCCACGCGCGGGGCGACGAGCCCCCGCGAGCCAGCGCCTCCAGGCTCGCGGCCATGCGCTCGCGATCGCGATCGAGCACGGCGATCCGCTGCTCGAGGTGCTCGCGACCGAGGCTCGCCGCGACCACCACGTCGTCGAGCCCTCCGCTCTCCGTGGCCGGCCGACGCAGCAAGCTCGCATACGCGCCCGCCAGCTGCCGCACCGCCGCATCGCTGCGGGCCGACAGCGTCAACAGCAGCGGCCCGGCGGGCTCGTGCACCGCTTCGTGTACGGGCGCGGGAACCGGAGCCGGCGGCTCCTCGAGCACCACGTGCGCGTTCACGCCGCTCAGCCCGAACGAGCTCACGCCCGCCGTGCGAGGGGCCCGAGGATCCGAGCCCGCCGCAGCCGGCCATCGCATCGCGGCGGTGGGGACCTCGAGGTGCCCGGCCCGCCAGGGGATCTCCGGGTTCGGATCGCGTAGATGCAGGTGCGGCGGGAGCTCGGCGTGCCGCAGCGCCAGGGCCACCTTGAGCAGCCCCGCCATCCCGGCGGCCGCGTCGAGGTGCCCGAGGTTGGTCTTCACCGAGCCGATGTAGAGCGGCTCGCGGCGCCCGGGACCAAACACCGCCGCCAGCGCGCGCGTCTCGACCAGATCGCCGAGCGGCGTACCCGTGCCGTGCGCTTCCACGTACCCGATCCGGCTGGGGTCGACGCCGGCATCGGTCAGCGCGGCACGGATCAGCGCTTCTTGGGCCGAGCCGCTCGGCACCGTCAGGCCTCCGCTGCGCCCGTCGTGGTTGATCGCCGAGCCTCGGATCACGCACAAGATCCGATCCCCGTCGCGCGTCGCGTCGCGCAGCCGCTTGAGGACCACCATCGCGCCGCCCTCGCCCCGCCCGATCCCATCGGCGCTCGCGTCGAACGTCTTGCAGCGGCCATCGGGGGCCAGGATCCGCGCCTTGGTCAGGAACACCCCGAGCTCCGGGGTCACCATCAGGCTCACTCCCCCCGCCAGCGCCAGGCTGCACTCCCCCGCGCGCAGGCTCTGGCAGGCCTGGTGCACGGCGACCAGCGAGGACGAGCACGCCGTGTCCACCGCGATGCAGGGACCCTGCAGCCCGAGCACGTACGCGATGCGACCCGCGGAAAAGCTCGGCTCGCTCCCGGTCGTGGTGTAGGGACCCACCGCTCGGTAGTCGTCGGGGCGGATCTGGAGCTTGCCGTAGTCGGCATTCATCAGGCCCACGAACACCCCGGTGCGCGAGCCAACCAGCTCTCCGGGGGCCCGTCCGGCGTCCTCCAGCGCCTCCCAAGCGGCCTCCAGCACCAGGCGGTGCTGCGGGTCGAGCTCCGCCGCCTCGCGCGGCGAGATCCCGAAGAACCCGGCATCGAAGCCATCGATGGCGTCGCGGAATCCGCCCAGGCGCGACACCATCGTCCCCGGCGCCTCGGGATCGGGATCGTAGTAGGCCTCCGCATCCCAGCGCTCGGCCGGGACCTCTCGCCGCGCCTCGCCCCCGCGCCGCAAGAACGCCCAGTACGCCTCGAGGTCGTCGATGCCGCCGGGAAAGCGGCAGCTCGCGCCGACGATCGCGATCGGCTCGGTGCGTGCGCATCGCTCCGCCTCCAGCCGTTGCTCGAGGGTCTCGATGGCCAAGAGCGCGCGCTTGAGCGGCGACGGGGCCTGCTCGTGGGAATCGTTGGAAGCGGTCATCTCAGCTGCTCCTCGAGGTCGGCGAGGCGCTCGATCAGGCGCTGCTCGGCCTCTTGCTCGGAGAGTCGATCGATCGTCGCCCGAAGGTCGTCCGATGGAGTCGGGGGCTCTGGGCTCGTGACGGCCTCGTCCGACTCGACCGGCTCGCGCCCTCTCATCAACTCGAGCAGGTGGGCGGCCAGGCGGCTCACCGTGGGGTGCTCGAGCAGCAGCGAGGACGGAAGCACGACCCCAAGCTCGACCTGGAAGCGGTTGCGCAGCTCGACCGCCGTCAGCGAGCTGACCCCCAGCTCGAACAGCGGCTGCTCGTAGCCAATCGTGGCCGTGGCGCCGAGCCCCAGGGCGTCGCGCAGCAGGCCCTGCAGGTAGCCCACCAGCGACGCCCGGGCCCGCGCCAGCGGGGCATGCAGTAGCTCGCGGCGGAGGGCCTGGTTCGCCTCCGCCTCCGCGGCCGTCGGGCTCGCGTCGCCCTGCATGCACTCGGGTGGCGTACCGATGGTGTCCCGATCCAGCCACGGCAGCCACATTCGCTCGCGCTGCCAGGCCTGGGTGGGCAGCGACACGCAGCGACCGCCCTCGGGTAGCACCTCTCGCCAGTCGACGGCGTGCCCGCTTGCATGGCGTCGCGCGACCGCGTCGAGCCCCGCTGCCGCCTCGCCCCCTTCGTCGCCGTGAAACAGGTTGGGCCGCTGCTCGCCGCGCGCGAACGCGAGCAAGGCCTCGGCAATGGCTGCCGCATCACCCACCGCGGCGACGCGGTGCTCGTGGTGGCTGCGCCGCAGCGAGGCCGTGTAGGCGATGTCGAGCAGGGGAGGGCGATCGGGTCGACCGAGCCACTGCCCGACCTTCGTCGCCATCGCGACCAGCCCCTGCGGCGTGCGGGCGGACAGCGGCACCACGAAGCGGCCCTCGTCGTGTGCGGGCGAGGCCACCTTCTCGCGCTCGTCGGCCTCGAGCACCGCGTGCGCATTCACGCCGCTCAGCGACGTCGTGCTCACCCCCGCACGGCGGGCCCCTTCCGCGGGCCATGGCATCGACGAGCGCGCCGGCGCCAGGCCCCAGTCCTCGAATTCGATGCGAGGGTTCGCAACCTCGAGGTTCAAGGTCCGGGGAATCTCCGCGTGGTGCAGCGCCAGCGCCACCTTGATCACGCTGGCGATCCCCGCCGCCGCCTCGAGGTTGCCGAGGTTCGTCTTGACCGATCCGATCACGCAGGGTCGGTCTCGCCCGCCGTCGGCGGCGAAGGCCATCCCCAGCGCCTGGGTCTCCACGACGTCGCCGCTCCCAAAGCCGGTCCCGTGCAGCTCCACGTACTGCAGCTCGCGCGGACCGACGCCGGCGCGTCGGCAGGCCTCCGCGATCGTGCGCGCCTGCCCCTCCGCGCTGGGGGCCATGATCCACTCGTTGCGCCCGTTGTGGCCCACCGCCACCCCGCGGATCCACGCATAGACCCGGTCGTCCTCGCGGACCCGCGAGGCCGGCACCAGCACCACCAAGCCCGCTCCCTCGCCCCGCACGAACCCGTCGGCCTCGGCGTCGAGGGCCCGGCAGTGACCCGACGCAGACAGCACGCCCGCGCGCGACATCACGAGCGTCGTGTCCGGCGACAGCATGAGGTTCACCCCTCCGGCCAGGGCCATCGTCGCCTCGCCCGACCACAGCGCGTGGCAGCCCTGGCTCACCGCCACCAGCGACGACGAGCAGGTCGCGTCGAGCGCAAAGCTCGGCCCGCGCAGATCGAACGCATACGAGATCCGGTTGGCCGCGAACGCGAACGGAGTGCCCGCGGCCGTGTAGCCGTCGAGGCGCGACCAGCAGCGCGCCTGCATGCGCGCGTAGTCGCCCCACGAGATCCCCATGAACACCGCCGTGCGCGTGCCCGCCACCGCCTCGAACGGCAGCCCCGCATCCTCGAGCGCCTCCCAGGCGAGCTCGAGCGCCAGCCGGTGCTGCGGATCCATGTAGCTGGCCTCGCGGGGCCCGATCCGCAGCGCTCTCCAGTCCAGCCCAGCGACCTGCTCGAGGAAGCCGCCGCGGTCGGAGACCGGCGCCCCGCTGCTCGACCGCGGCAGCGCCTCCATCCCGTAGCGATCCTCCGGGACGCGGCCGACGGCCTCCCGCCCCTGCGACAGCAGCGACCAGAACGCGGCCGGATCCTCCGCGCCCGGGAATCGACAGCCGATCCCGACGATCGCGATCGGCTCGACCTCACTGCGGGACATCTCGGCTCGGGGGGGCATGGGGCTCACGCTTCGGCTCACTGCGCGGCCTTGAGGCCATCGGAGGTCAGGCTCCCCAGGTACGGGTGCCACAGGTGCTGCTCGTCCTTCTCGACCTCGGTGACGATGCGTCGCATCTCTCGCAGGCAGGCCGGCGACTCCTCGTCGTACACGTCGCCCTGCAGCAGCTTGAGCACGTCGAGCCGATAGCGTCGGTCGTTCACGAACGCGGTGAACAGCACGTTCAAGCGGTAGTAGAGCGAGATGAACTCGTACCAGTTGCGCGTCCCTCGGCGCAGCTGGGTCTCGTAGGAAGAGAACGACGCCTTGCGGAAGTCGCCGCGCTCGGCGGCCGCGAGCAGGTCGTGGCTGAGCATGCGCGCGCCGTTGAGCGCGATGCTGACTCCGCTCGAGAAGATCGGGTCCACGAAGCGCGCGGCGTCGCCGATCATCGCGAATCCGTCGCCGCAGAACTCCTTCATCGCGTAGCTGTAGTCGCCCTCCTCCTTGAGGGGCCGCAGCTGCTCGGCCGCACGACAGCCCTCGTAGAGCTCGGGGCGACTCTCGAGGCACTTCCAGAAGAACTGCTCGCGCTCCTGTCGGCTCTTGGCGAACTTGGCACGCTGGGTCACCACCCCGATGCTGGTGATCGAGTCGGTGATCGGGATCTGCCACACCCAGGTGTTGCTCACCGGCAGGAAGTGGATGAAGATGAACTCCCGCTGGGACTCGTCCCGAGCCATGCGCATGCGGTCGTAGTCACCAAACCACGTGTGCAGCGCATACTGATCGAACATCGGGTCGTTGACCTTGAGGCGGAGCTGATTGCCCAGCATCGTCTGGCGACCGCTGGCGTCTACCACCATGCGGGTGCGCGTCGAGATCTCCTTGCGACCGATCGCGAAGCGGATCTGGGGCGCCTCGGGCTCGGAGAAGTCCACCCCTCGCACCCGCGTGCCCTCGTAGACCTCGGCCCCCAGCGAGTGGGCGTGCTGCAGCAGCAAGAGGTCGAACTTGCCGCGGTCCACGTGGAACGTGTAGTTGCGGTCCACCCCGGGCTGCTCGCGCTCGCCGAAGCGGATGTCCACGTGGCAGTCCGCGGCCAGGCCGTCCCAGTCCATCGCGTACACGGGCGCCTTGTCGGCCGAGGTCCACGCCGCCCCGAACTTGCGAGGAAAGCCCGCCTCGTCGAGCTTGTCGAGCAAGCCCAGCTCGTTGAACACCCGCGTCGCCGCGGGGACCAGTGACTCGCCCACATGGGCGCGCGGGAACAGCTCCCGCTCGAACACCACGCACGAGAGCCCGGCGCGAGCGAGGTACGCCGCGCAGGCCGCCCCCGCGGGTCCGCCCCCGATGATGCCAACGTCGAAGTCGTACTTGCTCATGATGCTTGCCTTCCGTCGAGCTCGATGACCAGAGCGGTGAGGGCCTGGAGGTCCTTGAAGTACGTCGCCACCACCTTTTCGGCCGGGACCGAGACTCCGAACTGCTGCGATATGAACGCGACGAGCCTGGCGATCTCCAGGGAGTTGATCACGCCCCACTCGAGCAGCGGCGTCGATGGCTCGAGGCCGATGTCCTTCCCATCGAGGACTTCACTGGCGATGTAGCTACGCAAGATCTCGAGAATCCGATCGTGTTGCACGGGGTCACCTTCGTTCGTGTTGTCGTCGAGCCCCGCCATCGGCGCTCGCGCACGGGTTCGACTCGCGGGAATTAAGAGGGGGAGCTCGACGCCGTGGCGTCGGCCCTGCGAGCGAGCTCGCGTCGATCGACCTTGCCGTTGCCGGTGCGTGGCAGCGCGTCCACGTGGAGGACGTCGTCGACGATCATGTAGCGTGGCAGGCGCTCGGCACAGTGCCGCTTGATGAACAGCAGCGGCACGGGCTCGCCGTCGTGGCTCGCCACGAACGCCACCAGGCGAGCATGCATGCCGCTTCCATGCAGCACGACCGCGGCCTCGCGGACTTCTTGGTGCTGCTGTAGCGCGGCCTCGATCTCACCGAGCTCGACTCGATGTCCGCGGATCTTCACCATGTGATCCGCTCGACCGACGTAGACATAATTGCCGTCGGGCAGCAGGCGTACGATGTCGCCCGTGGCGTAGGGGCGCTGCCCCTGCGGAGCTCCGCCCCAGTAGCCCAGCATCACCGTGGGACCGCTCACCTGCAGCTCCCCCTGCTCGTTGGCCTCGCAGCGAGTGCCGTCGGGCTTGACGGCCCAGACCTCGTCGCCCGAGCACGCCGCCCCGATCGGCACGGGATGCCCTTGGTCGTCGGGGATGTCGTGCACCTCGTAGTAGGTGCACACGTTGGTCTCGGTGGGCCCGTAGAGGTTGAGCAGGCCCAGGTCTGGCCAGCGCCGCCGCAGCCGGCGTAGCGGCTTGATGGGGAACGGCTCGCCCGCGAACGCGATGCAGCGCAGGGCGAGCGCCTCGGCCTCGAGCAGGCCGCCATCCTCCATCATGAGGATCAAGGCCGACGGCACCGAGTACCACACCGTGATGCGCTCCTCGGCAACGAAGCGCACGAGCTGCGCCGGCATGTATGACATGCCCTCCGGCACGAGCGAGACCGTGGCTCCGACCAAGAACGCCACGTAGAGGTCGAGCACCGAGAGATCGAAGTGAAACGGAGCGTGGTTGGCGAAGCGATCGCTCGCACTCGCATGCAGCGCCTGGGCCGCCCAGCGCACGAACGCCAGCGCATTCTCCTGGCTGATGCACACCCCCTTGGGGTGACCCGTGGAGCCGGATGTGTAGAGGATGTAGGCCAGGTCGCGGGCCGAGCGAGGGGCCAGCGGCAGCGGGTCGAGGGATCCGTGGCGCCAGCGCTCGTCATCGACGCACAGGCACGCGAGGGTGGGCAGCGCCTCCGAGAGCCGCTCGGCTCGCGCGCTGGTGGTCACCAGCGCTCGCAGCTCGCAGTCGCCGATGATCGTGACCACGCGGCTCGACGGGCTGGTGGGGTCGAGCGGCACGTAGACGGCCCCCAGGCGCAGGCACGCCTGCATCGCGGCAATCGCCAGCCCCGACTTCTCCAGCCACAGCCCCACCCGATCGCCCACGCCAACGCCTCGCTCGGCCAGGG
>JBFIJN010000193.1:0-15298 GCA_041600735.1 Nannocystaceae bacterium | reverse complement strand
GTTCATCGAGACGGTCACCGGGACCAACGGGATCCTCGCGCCCCCCGAGGGCTACCTACCTGGGCTCCGCGCCCTGCTCGATCGCTACGGGATCCTGCTGGTCTGCGACGAGGTCATGGCCGGCTGGGGCCGCACCGGTCGGCTGTTCGCCTACGAGCACGGCGGCATCGTCCCCGACATCGTGACCATGGCCAAGGGCCTCACCAGCTCCTACGTCCCGCTGGGGGCGATGGGCGTCAGCGACCCCATCGCCGAGCACTTTCGCGACAACGTGTTCTGGGGCGGCCTCACCTACAACTCGCATCCCTTCGCCTGCGCCGTGGCCCTCGCCGCCGTCGACGTGCTCGTGGGCGAGGGCATGGTCGAGAACGCCGCGCGCATGGGCGCCGTGATGCGCGAGCACATGGACCGCCTCACCGCCAAGCACCCCTCGGTCAAGGAAGGCCGCTGCATCGGCCTGTTCGGCATCGTCGATCTGCAGCGCAACGCCAAGGGCGACCCCATGGCCCCGTTCAACGGCAACCACCCCGCGATGAACGAGCTCGCCAAGTGGTTCCGCGAGCACGGCCTGTTCACCTTCGTGCGCTGGGGTAGCTTCATGTGCAATCCCCCGCTCTGCATCACGAAGGAGCAGCTCGACGAGGGGTTCGCGATCATCGACGAGGCGCTCGCGATCACCGACGCGGCGTTCGAAGGGTAGCGGCTCCCGGCCCGTGACCGCGACTCACCGCCCCCCGAGGGCGGAGTTCCGCCCTCTCACGCATTCCCGTGCAGGATGTGCCGCTTGGCCTTCAGCATCCACCCGCCGCCCAGCCCAGCCCGCGGCGGCACCACGGCATCGATCGGCGCCTGCAACAACGAGAACGTCAGCGCCATCAGGTTGAACGGGTCGGGGCGAAACGAGCGGCGCAGCGGAAAGCTCGAGAGCACGGTCTCGACGACATCGGGGCGCGCTCCGGGGCCGTTCATCCGATACCACACCGGCCAATTGGGGTAGACCCAGTACTGCACGAGTCGCTCGGGTGCGGAGGCCTTGGGGCGCACGGGGAGGCAGCCGATCAGGCGCGCAACGGAATCCATGAACGCGGGATAGTCGACGACGTTGGGCGAGTGTGGATCGTTGACGTAGAAGGCCTGCTCTTGCGCGCCCTCGGCCAGGGCTCGGTCGGCGTAGTCGGCGGGCAGGGTGCGGGTGCCGGCGAGGACCATGGCGAGGTAGCGCGAGAGGATCTCGGCGCAGGCGGGAATGCCCCCTTGGTGCGGGCGCGCCCAGCCGACGAAGGCGAGCGCGCCAGCGAAGCCGGGAGCAAAGCAGTGCTTCCACCAGGTCCGCGGGTTCCAGTCGAGCGCGTCGACCTCGAGCCAGGAGAAGTCGGTCTGGTAGCCGGTGCAGAGCACGGCGACGTCGAGATCGCGGAGCGTGACCTCGGCGGCCCCGGAGGGCTTGGTGCCGCGGCGATCGTCGATCACGTCGGTGAGCGCGAGCGTGCGCTCGCGGAACGTCGCGGTGCGGGCCGTGACCACGCGGAGCTTGCCGCGGGCGGCCAGGGTGCACACGCGCGCGCTCTTGGTGGGAATCGAGACCTGGTCGCCGAGCAGCGGATGACCGGCCATGTTGCGGATGTTGAACGCGTTGAGCAGCCGCGAGGCGGGGGTCAGCGGCGGGATTGCGCGAAAGATGACGTGCCGAATGGTCGTGTAGGCCCACATCGAAGCGGCGTTGGCCATGCGGCTGGTGGTCATCACCTCGAGGAAGTCGGAGACTCTGGTGCGGCTCCAGCGAGCTTCGTCCTTCATCACCTCGAGCTCGTCGTGCGCACGGTCGAGCGAGATGAGTCCGGGGAAGCGCGGGGCGGGAGCCATGGGCGAGCGGGCCCACACCGTCGTCTCGGCGGCCACGGCCGAGACGTCGGCGGCGATGTCGAAGGCACTCTCGCCGCTGCCGACCACGAGCACGCGCTGGCCAACGAATTCGCGGGGGCTGCGGTAGTCGGCGGAGTGCACGACCCGCCCCGTGAACCCCGGCAGCTCGACGCGTCGAGGGACGTGGTTGGAGCCGGTGGCCACGACGAGCGCATCGGCCTCGAGCACCGCGATCGCCTCGGCGCCGCTGGCGTCGCGGCGGCGAGTCTCGATGCGCCAGCGCTCACCCTCGCGGGTGGCTCGCGTGACCTCGGTGCGCACGCGAATGTGTGGCCGCAGCCCGAAGGCATCGGCGTAGGCCTCGAGATAGGCCTGGTACTCGGCCTTCGGCGAGTACTTGATGCGGAGATCCAGGGGCGGAAAGTCGGAGAACGCCATCAACATGTTGGAGATCGTGAGGTAGAGGTTCTCGTAGGTCGGGTCCTCCTCGCGGCGGAACACCCCTCCGATCCCCGGCCCCTTCTCGAGCGCCACCGCGGTATGCCCCGCCTCGAGCATCTCCTTGAGCGCGGCCAGGCCACACGGGCCGGCGCCCACGATCACGACGTGCTTGCTGCCCATCTCGGTCCTCCGCGGGCGAAGATCCCACATTCGTGGGTTCACGAGCGCGCGGCGGATCGCCGGTCGATTCGAGCGGAATCAACAGCGTTCCGAATGCCCCACTGTCACGACCACGCTCCCGCGCTTGCGCCCGGTGTCCACATACCGATGGGCCTCGACGATCTCCTCGAGCGGATAGCGACGGTCGATCACGACCTTCAGCTCCCCGGCGGCGGCCAGCTCCGCGAGCTGCCGCAGGTCCTCGACCCGCTCGGGGGCCGGCCCGCCGATGATCCGCTGCCGACTGGTCAGCGCCACCCAGGGGCCACGCAGTAGATCGAGCAGCCCGCCGAGCACGAGCAGCAGCCGTCCGTCTGCCTTCAGCGAGGCCTTGCTGCGGGCGTAGCCGGCGGTGCCGACGGTATCCATGATCACGTCGTACTTCTCACCGTTCTTGGTGAAGTCCTCCTTCGTGTAGTCGATGACGTGATCGGCCCCGAGCGAGCGCACGAGCGCCTCGTTGGCGCCGCTGCACACTCCGGTCACGTGGGCGCCGAAGTGCTTGGCGAGCTGGACGGCGGCGGTGCCCACCGCTCCGGAGGCCCCGTTGATGAGCACGCGCTCGCCGGGCTGGAGCTTGCCCCGGCGCAAGAACGCGAGGGCCGTGGTGCCGCCAAACGAGAGCGCAGCGGCCTGGTCGTAGTCGAGGTTGGCGGGCATGCGCACGATGGGGCTGCCTTGCCGCACGCAGCGGTACTCGGCGTGGCAGCCCAGGGCGGCGCCGGGGAAGGCGAACACGTCGTCGCCCACGGCGAGCTCGGTCACGCGCTTGCCGATCTCTACGACGCGCCCCGCGAGCTCCGTGCCCAGCACGGGCTGCCGGGGCCGGCGCAGGCCGAAGACCAAGCGCCCGAGCGGCCCGAAGCCCGCCGGTAGCTCGAGGCTGCGCCCGCGCCAGTCCGCCGAGGTCACCGTGGTGGCGTGGATCTCGACGAGCACCTCGTCGTCCTTGGGGGTGGGGCGAGGCACTTCCCTGATCTCGACGACCTCGGGGGCTCCATAGCGCTCGTAGACTGCGGCCTTCATCTGTCGATCCTTGGTGTGGCGGGCATTGACGCCCTTACGTCGTAAGGCTACCTTACGACGTAAGGACGACGAGTCAAGCGAGCCAAGCGAGATGGTTGCACGAAGGAAGTCCAAGCCCGGCCCCCGCCCTGCCTTGAGCCGGGAGCGGGTGCTGGAGGCCGCCGTGGCCCTCGCCGATGCCGGAGGCATCGCCGCGCTCAGCATGCGCAAGCTGGCCGAGGCACTCGAGGTCGAGGCGATGTCGCTCTACCACCACGTCGCCAACAAGGACGCGGTCCTCGACGGCATCGTCGACGCGGTGTTCGCCGAGATCGAGCTGCCCTCGCCGCGGGCCGGCTGGCGCACGGCCATGCAGCGGCGCGCGTGCTCGGCCCGCGAGGTGCTCCTGCGCCACGCCTGGGCCGTGGGCCTGATGGACTCGCGGCGCAGCCCCGGCCTGGCCACGCTGCGCCACCACGACGCGGTGCTCGGCTGCCTGCGCAAGCGCGGGTTCTCGGTGGCCGCGGCCGCGCACGCGTTCTCGCTGCTCGACAGCTACATCTATGGCTTCGTGCTGCAAGAGCTCGCGCTGCCGTTTCGCACCGAGCAAGAGCTTCGTGCGATGGCGGGCTCGATCCTCGAGCAGCTGCCGGTGGGCGAGTTTCCCCACTTCGCCGAGCTGGTCGTGGAGCACGCGCTGCGGCCCGGCTATGCGTATGCGAACGAGTTCGAGATCGGGCTCGAGCTCATCCTCGACGGACTGTCACGGCTGCGCGAGGGCTGAGGGGGTGGCGTCGAGCCCGAACAGCTGCTCCTCCACGCCGTCGGGGCCGATCGCAGGGTCGCCGACGGGGTGGAAGCCGCACTTGACCAGGACCCGCACGGAGCCGCGATTGTGCGTCGCGACGTAGGCGTGGAGCGGGCGGTGCGGGTCGTGGGCCAGGTACTTGCGCAGCGCCGCGGTGGCGATTCCGCGGCCCCAGTGCGCTCGTGCGATCCAGTAGCCGACGAGCCGCCGCCGGCCATGATCCCAGCTGACGACGTGGCCGACCACGGTGCCATCGACGACGATCGTCTGCTTGCCCGCGCTTCCATCGCCGAGCACGCTCGCTCGCCAGTGGCTCATGAACGCGTCCCACTCGCGCGCCTCGTAGGCCGCCATGGCTTGCGCCACCGGGTCTTGCTGGTGCTCGAAGAAGATCGCCAGGTCGTCTTCTCGCACGTCTCGCAGCTTCATGCCGAGCACGGTCTCGCCACGAGCCTCCATCGAGGCGCGGAGGATTACAAGGGCCGAGGCACGCGCCTCACCACCACCCCGAGAGGCCTAGCGTGCCCGCGAACGTGAGCCGCAGCGGCTGCTCGGACTCGGCCCCGTCACCGGGGAGCGGCGGGGATGACGAGTGGAACGCCCACAGCCGCCGAAGGCCCACGTCGGCGTCGATCGAGAGTCGCGGCAGCACGAACGCGTGCAGCCCGAGTCGACCACCCACCGAGGGGCTGATCGTCCGCCCGCGGGACGGCGAAAGCGAGTCGTCCGACGACGTTCGCTGCCGAGACCCCGAGATCGCCACGCCGCCCTCGACCAGCGCGAACGGCTGCACGCGGCGCTCGGGCAGCGGCCGTAGCTCGACGTAGGGCATGATCGATCCGGCGCCCCAGGCCCAGCGTTGCTTCACGCGCTGGTTGCCCAGCACGGTCGAGGAATAGGAGTGGCCCAGCTCCGCACCGAGGCGGGCTCCGAGCAGGACGTAGGGACCCAGGGCGCGGCCGAAGCCGATCGTGGTGCGACCCGGAGCGGTCAGCGACCAGCGCTGCGCTCGGGTGCCGCCGTAGGTCTCCGACTGGAGGGTGAGCGGGGTGATCTCGGCGTGGAGGCGCCAGCGATGCTCGGAGGGCGAGGGTGGAGCCTTCGGCCCGACGGTGGGACCGGCCAAGGCAAACATGAGGGCAGCGGTGAAGACCGTGGTCATGCGCGAGGCAAGTTGCAACGGATGTGCCGCCCCAGAATCACGTGAATTTGGGTCGAGCCCGCTCGCGCCGCGGCAAGGCGTCGCGTCTTCGTCGTTGCACGTGACCAATCGGCAAGCGAGTCGCGCGGGATCGGTCGCGGCTCGCTTCCCAGAGCGCCGCCCCCTGAAGACCCGCGCGATTCAACCAGCTAGACTCCCCCTCGGTGAGCTCCTCGACCGACATCGACGCGGCGGTCGATCCCACGCTCCCCATGGCGCCGCCGACGTTCGAGTTCCCCCGCCGGGTCGGGCGCTACGAGGTCTGCGAGCCGATCGGCCGCGGCGCGATGGGGCTGGTGCTGCGCGCGGTGGATCCCGAGCTCGGCCGCGAGGTCGCGATCAAGCTGCTCACTCCCAGCCCGCGGCTCGATCCCTCGGCGGGCACGCCCCGCCTGCTGCGAGAGGCGCAGGCGCTGGCCAAGCTCTCCCACCCCAACGTGATCCACGTGTACGACGTGGGCATGGTCGACGGGCGCGTGTTCATCGCGATGGAGTACGTGCGCGGCGGCACGCTGCGGGCGTGGCTGCGCGAGCGTCCGACCCGGCACGAGATCATCGCGGCCTTCGTGCAGGCCGGACGAGGGCTCGCGGCGGCCCACGCGGCGGGGCTCGTGCACCGCGATTTCAAGCCGGCCAACGTGCTGCGCGGGGCCGATGGCCGGGTGCGCGTGGCCGACTTCGGGCTGGCCGCGCCCGTCCGCGGCGACGAGGTGCCCACGTTCCAGTCCGAGGGCGCGTACCTGCTGGACATCCGCATGACCGCGACCGGGTGTGCGGTGGGGACCCCAGCCTATATGTCGCCCGAGGCCCACGATGGCGCGCCCGTCGACGCGCAGAGCGACCAGTGGAGCTTCTGCGTGGCGCTCTACGAGGCGCTCTACGGCGAGCGGCCATTTCCCAGCGAAGACCCGCGCGAGCTCGCGCAGCAGGTACGGGCTCGACCGCCCCAGCCGCCGTCGGAGGCCGATGTGCCGGCCCGCCTGCGCGCGCTGGTGCTGCGCGGGCTGGCGGTGGAGCCCCGCGATCGCTGGCCCTCGATGACCGCCTTGCTCGAGCAGCTCGAGCCGCGGCGCAGACCCACCGGTCTCTGGCTGGCCGCGGCCGCCATGGCGATCGGTGCCGCCGCGCTCGCGCCGTGGCTCGCCACCCGCTCCAACCCTCGCGAGGCCTGCGACCGAGCGGCCGCCGCGGTCACCGAAGTCTGGAGCGAGCCCACCCGAGCGGCGGTGGAGCAAGCGTTCACGGGCTCGGGGGTCTCGTACGCGGGGCAGACCTGGCGCAAGGTCGGCGAGCGCCTCGACGCGCATGCCCAGGCGCTGGCCGAGGCCCGGCGCGGCGCGTGCGAGTCGAGGCTGGCCGAGGGCGAGTCGGCCGAGCGTCTCGATCGGCAGGTGGCTTGCCTCGCGCGACGGCTCTCCGCGCTGCGCGGCTTGGTCGCGGAGCTCGAGCAGGCCGATGCCTCCACCGTGCGCAACGCGGTGCAGGCCGTCGGCGATCTGCGGCCTCCCGGCGAGTGCGAGGGCGAGGCGCTCGGGTCGGCCATCGCCGCGGTACCGCCATCGATGGCCGCGGAGGTCGAGCAGATCTACGACGACATGGCGCGCGTGCGCACCATGACGCGCGCGATCCACCATGATCACGCCCGCCTGCTGGCGGCGGATGTGCTCGCCCACGCGACCCGGCTCGGGCACGCGCCACTCGTCGCCGAGGCCCGCTACCTGCAGGGCACCGTGCGGATGGCGAGCGGCGAGTACGAGGCGGCGGAGCACGAGCTCGTCGAGGCTCGGCTCGAGGCACAGGCGGTCGGCGACGATCCGCTCGTGGCGAAGATCAGCGCCGAGCTGGTGTTCCTCTTCGGTCGGCACCTGCGACGCCCCGACGAGGCCGAGCGCTGGGTTCGCCATGCTCGCGCGGCGACGGCTCGCTTGCCCGACCCCACCCACGCCGAGACTGCGCTCGAGGGCACCCTGGGTGGGCTTGCCCAGGCCAACGGCGAGTTCGCGGCCGCGCTCGCGCACTACGAAGTCGCGCTGGCCAAGACCGAGGAGCGCCTGGGTTCGCTCCACCCCGAGACGCTGACCTTGCGCAACAACATCGCGCTCTCGCACCACGATCTCGGCGACAACGTGCGCGCGCGTGCGCTGCTCGAGCGCGTCCTCAGCGACCGCATCACGGTCTACGGAGCCGACCATCCCGAGGTCAGCAGCACCTACGGCAACCTCGGCGTCGTCGAGCAGACGCTCGGGGAGCTGCCGGCCGCCGCAGCGCACACCCAGCAGGCCCTCGACGGCCTCGAGGGCTCGGTGGGGCCGCAGCACCCGCTGTACTCGCAGCTCCTCACCAACCTGGCCAATACCTACTACCTCATGGGGCGCTTCGATGACGCACTGCGCGTCCACGAGCGCGCCAAGATCTTGCTCGAGCAGTCCCTTGGCGCGCGCGCGTTCCTCGTGGGTCGATCGCTCGTCAACCTGGGCGTGCTCCACCACCACATGCAGCACTACGACGAGGCCAGGCGCGCCTATCAGCAGGCGCGCGAGATCCTCGAGGAGCACCTGCGCCCCGATCATCCCGAGCTGTCGATCCTGATCAACAACCTCGCCGAGGTCGATCGTGACACCGGCCACCTCGACGCGGCCATCGCCGGCTACGACCGCGCGCTGGCGCTGCTCGAGGACGCTCGCGGCCCCGCAGATCCGGAGCTCGCATTCTCGCTCGCCGGACGCGGGCAGACCCACTTGATGGCGCAGCGCCCCGATCGAGCACTCGCCGATCTGCGCCGCGCCGTCGCGCTGCTCGAGGGCGCCGAGCTCGACCCGGGGAGCCTCGTGCAGATGCGCAAGCTGCTGGCGACTGCGCTATGGGACACCGGCGAGCCGATCGAGGGCCGCCGCGCAATGGAGCAGGCCAGGCGCGAGGCCGACGGGCTGGGCGCAGGCGGACGCGACTTGGTGGAGGAGATCGATCGATGGCTGGCCGAGCACGAGGCGCCGTGAGCGGCACGGTCCGCGACGCGCCGGAACAGGCACGCGCGAGCTGAGGTACGGTGGCCCGTGCCCGAGGATCGCCGCTACGACGACCGCGAGGTGGGCCTGATCCTCAAGCGCGTCGCCGAGCTCCACGAGGACGGCGCCGACAAGGGCGACGCGCGATCGCTGACCAAGGTCGAGATCGAGGACGTCGTGGCCGACCTCGGGATCTCCCGCGCCCTCGTCACCAAGGCGGTCGCCGAGATCGCGGTGCAGGACGTTCGCAACCGCCCGGTGTGGTGGCTCGGCGGCAAGACCGATCTCATGTTCGAGGAGGTCGTCGAGGGGCACGTCGACGAGCCCACCCTCACGGGGATGCTCGAGGTCCTGCGGCGACTCTTGGGCGATCCCGGCGCGCTCGAGGTCGAGGGCGCGACGCGGATCTGGTCGACCACGCCCCGCACCTCGCGTCGGGTGCACCTCACCGTGGTCGAGCACGGGAGCAGCACCACGCTTCGCCTCGAAGAGCGCATGCCGGGCGACGCCGGAGCGACGGTCGGGCTCCCGGCGGTCGGCGGCGGGTTCCTCGGGATCATGGCCATGATCCCGCTCAAGGCGCTCTTGCTCAAGTCGGTGCTGATGCTGACGATGGGGCCGCTGGTGGCCGCGGGGGCGACCGCCGGGTGGCTGGCGGGTCGGGCGGTGTGGAAGCGACGCAGCACGGATCGCGAAGTTCGGCTGCGGCGCGCCTTCGCCGAGATCCTCGCGCTGGCGCCGAATTCGGACATACCGCCGCGGGAGCGGCGGTAGCCGAGCCCGATGAGCACCACCGTTGGCCCGTGGGATGCGGCTCGAAAGGGCCACTACGACCGCCTGCGCGCCGAGCCGTTTCACCACGCGAGCTACCACGCGCTGTTCGGGCTGTACGAGGAAGCGGGGTGGACCGACGCGGCCTTCTGCGTAGCGTCGGCGCTCGCCTTCTTGCGGAAGGCCACGCCCGCGCAGCTGGCGTTCGTCGAGGAGCTGCGCCGCCCCGACCTGCCGCGCGCTCGGCAGCCCCTCTGCGAGGACACGCTGCGACAGCACGTCGCCCACCCCGACCAAGACCTCACCCTCACCTGTATCCTGGGCTCGATCGCGCCGGCGGTGGCCGTGTGGCGCTCGGTGGAGCCGCCGGCCCCGCTCCGCCCCCAGGATCGCAGCAGAGTCTGGACCTACCCCACCCCGCTGACGCGCTCGCTCGAGTACGTGCAGTGGGTGCTGGGGGTGCTGCCGCCCGACGTCTTCGTCCGCCCTCAGGACCAAGGCGACCTCTGCCTCATGAACACCCAGCGCGACGAACACCTGCATCCCACGATCGTGGTGTTCCAGAACCTGTCGACCCGCACGGACGCGCGCGAGCTCGCGTTTGCGCTGGGCCGCTACCTGTTCGACCTCTACCCGCCGCACTTCTGCTTCGTGGCGCTCGACCGCTCGCCGGCGGCACTGCGACAGGTCGTGATGGCGTGTCTGCACGGGCTGGGCATGCCCGGGCTGCACGATCCGAAGGCGCTCGCCCAGATCGCCCACGAGGTCCTCGGGCGCATGACGACCACGGCCCGCGAGCCCCTGCGCGACCTCGTCGGGCGGCTCATCGCGAAGGGCGAGGCCATCGACGTGCGACGCTGGGTGGCGGCGACGGAGCTCACGGGCTACCGCGTGGGGCTGCTGCTCGCGGGCGATCTTCGCATCGCCGCGAAGATGATCTTGCTCGAGCAGGCCCCGCTCGGCGTGGCCGCGGCCATCTCCCTCCGCGACAAGCTGCAGGACCTCGTGCTCTACAGCATCAGCGACGACTACTTCGCCGCCCGGCACTCGCTCGGCGTCGACGTCCGGCGACCTCGATGGCGGGCCATCGCCCCTCCACGGGCGAAATTTTGCGGTTGACGCCCTCTCCACCACGGCGTAGAGTTTTGTTTGATTTGTTATGAATCGCACGAGACTATTCCCCGTAACCGTGCTTCTGCTCCTCACCACCGGCTGTGGCTCCGTCCCGCCTCCTGCGGGTGAGAGCGACACCAGCGCTTCGTCATCGGGCAGCGAGAGTGCGAGCGGGACGGAGCTGTCGGCGAGCTCCGATCCGGGCACGACGACCACGACCACGGGCGCCGACTCGGGCACGGACGCGGGCAGCACCGACACCGGCACGATCTTCATCGAAGGGACCGGCGGCTGCGGTGAGGCCCCGGGAGGAGCGTTCTGGCACTGCACGTTCGAGTGTGACGTTCGCGCGACCAACGAGTGCCCGGACGGCGAGAAGTGCATGCCATGGGCCAACGACGGCGGCAATGCTTGGAACGCGACCCGCTGCTCCCCCGTCGATCCCGAGCCCGCCACCGCGGGGGACCCCTGCACGGCGGAGGGCAGCGCGGTCTCCGGGATCGACGACTGCGCGCTCTACTCGATGTGCTGGGGCGTGGACCCTGACACGCTCATGGGCACGTGCGAGGCCTTCTGCGACTCGGCGGACGCGAGCGCGTGCGCGGACCCGCAGGAGTGCGTCGACCTCAACGAGGCCACCTTCGCCCTGTGCCTCACGCCATGCAATCCACTCGACGCCGAGGCTTGCCCCGCGGGCGAAGAGTGCCGGCTCACCAGCTCGGGCGCCCCGTACTGCCTACCCGCGCAAGGCGGGGCCGTGCAGGGCAACTCGGGGATCTGCGGCGAGTCGATGTGTAGCGAGGAATCGTTGTGCGTGGATCCGGCGCTCATCCCCGAGTGCCGCAGCGAGTGCTGCACGCCGTGGTGCGATCTGGGCGATCCCGACGCCGATGCCACGTGCGCGGCCGCAGGCGCCGGGCTGACGTGCGTGCCCTACTACCGGCGCGGCGCCGCGCCGGCGGGTCTCGAGATGCTGGGGGCGTGCACGGCCGGCTGACGGCCTCAGCCCCACACCCAGTGATCACAGAAGTGCGGGCCCTCGTCGGGGCGCGGCTGCTGCTCGAGCGACCACGTCTGCCACGGGCCTCCGAGTAGCTCCAACCCCGGCCGAAGGTTCACGACCTCGACGATGGGGAACTCGGCGTGCACCGCTTGGAAGTGATCGAGGAACACCGACTCGTAGCCGCACGACTCCTCCGGAGGTTCGTTGAACGCGAAGTGCACGAACCGCCCCTCGACTTCGACGAAGAGCTCGAACTCGGGGGGCGCGCCCTCGAACGCCGCGAAGGCCTCGAGTGCCTCGACGGCGGCCTCCATGTCGACCTCGGGCGCGAACTGGATCCGATAGTCCGGCTCCCCGTCGAGGTGCATGCCGAAGCCGTAGAGGCGAAAGGGAAAGGGGGGACTCACGGCGCCATCGTAGCGTGCATGATCGCGTCAGAGGAGGCCGAGCTGCGGCATCCACTGATCGATCTCCGCGACCCGTGCGGCGTCGCCTTCGTGCGCGGCGTAGTAGGCCCGGGCCTGCAGCGCCAGCGCGCGCGCCTCCTGGCGGTCGCCGTCGGTCTGGGCGAGCGCCACGGCCAGCATCCACCGCGCCGCGGCCATCGAGCGATCGTCTCCCGGGCGCGATGACCACACCCGTAGCGCCTCTCGGTAGGGCTCGATCGCCTCGGCCGGTCGCTCGAGGTTGAACATGGTGTTGCCGACCGCGGCCAGGGCCCGCGCCCGCATCGGGTGCGCGGGCCCGAGGGTCTCGGTCCAGAGCTCGGCCGCGGCCCGGAAGTGGGGCAGCGCCCCCGCGTAGTCGCGCTGGAGCTCGTAGGCCACGCCAAGGTTGTGCCGCACGTGCCCCAGGCTGGGGTGAGAGGGGCCGAAGGCGGCCTCGAGGTCCTCGCGAGCACGCTCGTTGAGCGCGATGGCCTCGTCGAGCTCGCCCGCCATCAGGTGGATGTTGCCAAGGTTGACCCGCAGCTCGGCCACCTTGGGGTGGTGCTCGCCGTAGAGATCGAGCTCGAGCTCGAACGCCTCTCGATACCGGGCGAGCGCGCGGCCCGGCTCTCGGCTCAGCTCGTAGGCCCGCCCGAGGTTGCCGAGCGTGTCCGCGAGCGGGGCGCTGGGCCCGAGCAATCTGCGCTGCGTTTCGACGGCCCGCTCGAGGACCTCGCGGGCCTCGTCGACGCGCCCGGCATCGGCCAACATCGCACCGACCCGCGCCAGCGTGAGCGCAGCATCGGGATGCGACTCGCCGACGAGCGCAATGGTGCGGGCATGAGCCTCTTCGACGAGCGCGAGCGCCTGGGAGCGATCGCCGGTCTCGTGCGCGTAGCTGGAGCGCGCCTCGAGCACCCGCATCGCCGCGGGATCGTGCGGATCGAGCCAGGCCGTCGCGATCGTCTCGGCCTTGTCGGTAGCCTCCCGCATCTCGGCGAAGTGTCCGTTGCGCTGGTGCACGGCCGCGAGCGCGAGCCACAGCTCGATCGCCGCGGGGCGCTCGAGCAGGCCGAGGCGTGCGCTCCCCGCCCGCGCGATGGCCCCCCAGCGTGCGCCGCCTTCGACGTCGGCGAGCCGGGCCCCTTCGACGTACGCGAGGCTGCGGGCGGCCGCGGCCATGCGACGCTCGTCACCGTACTCGACCGCTCTCACGAACGCGCCCTGGTAGCTCGCACGAGCCTCCTCGAAGCGCCCGAGTGCTTCTTCGACGCCACCGACGAGCAACTGCGCCTCGACGGTGAGGTCGGTGAGTGCGAGCGCGCCCGCGTGCTCGTGGGCAGCCACGGCGGCGGCCCGGGCCTCGGGCAGCGAGTGGGCGCGCAGCAGCGCGCGCGCCCTCGCGAGCTCGCGCCACAGCGCCCGCCGCTGCGCACGAAGGCTCGGGTCTTCGTGGCGCAACGCGGCGGCGGGCAGCGCCGCGTCATCGAGGCATGATGAGGGCGCGGGCAGGCCGACGACCCCCACGACGGCGTGACGAACGACCTCCGCGTCGCCGACCACGAGCACGTCGACGAACGCCTCGAGCTCGTCGAGGGCTGCATCCAAGCACGCGACTCGTCCCTGCGCGGCCCGTGCCTCGAGCTCCGACGACGACGCTTCGGCCTCGCACAGCCCACCACGGGTCTCCTGCCAGGCACCGCGGTACTCGTCGAGGCGCGAGGCGGTGCGGTCCAGGGTATCGGCCGCGTAGCTCGCCCCGCTCGCGAGCATGGTCGCGCCCATCGCCTTGCGGCGCTCGTGATTCCACGCGTCGTCCACGGCGGCCACCGCCGCCGCGCACGAGGCCGCGCGACGGGCCTCGGCGCGCCATCGATCGAGGCGCACGCCGAGCACACCCACCGCGGCCACGCCGGCCAGCGCGAGCACGATCCGACGGCGACGACGCTTCGGCTCGCGCGCGAGCTCGAGCTCGAGCTCGCGCATGTTGCCGAAGCGCGCGCTCGGATCGGGCGAGAGCCCGCGCCGCAGCGCGGCGACGAGCGAGCGCGGCAGGCCAGGTCCGCCCTCGGGAGCGGGCGGCGCCCCCCTGCCCTTCAGCTCGGCGAGCGCGGCGACCCCCTCGGCCGCGAACGGGCGCGCGCCGACCAACGCCTCCCACAGCGACACGCACAGCGCGTACTGGTCGGCGCGTGCGTCGGCCTTCTCGCTCGCGTGCTGCTCCGGGGCCATGTAGGCCGGGGTTCCGAGCACATAGCCTTCGAGCGTCAGCGCACTGGTTGCGCCCAGCGTGACGCCGGCGACCTCGATGCCGAGTGCGAGGTCGAGCGTGGGATCGGGACGAACGAGCCCGAAGTCCATCACCCGCGGTCGCTCGTCCGCTCCGACCAGCACGTTGTCGGGCTTGAAGTCGCGGTGCACGAAGCCCGCCTCGTGCGCCGCGCCAAGCCCCCGTGAAGCCGCAATGAAGATGCCCACGATCTCGCGCCGCGCTCGCGGCCGCTCCGCGAGCCAGGCCCGCAGCGTCCTCCCGCGGACGTACTCCATCACCATGAACGCTCGCCCCTCGTGCTCGGCCACATCGTGCACGGGGAGCACGTTGGGATGGCTGAGCTGCGCCATGGATCGCGCCTCGCGGAGCAGCCGCTCGACCGCCTCGTCGCCGTGGCGCTCGCGCTTGAGCAGCTTGAGCGCGACCTGACGCTCGAGGCGAACGTCCCACGCCAGGAACACCTGCCCCATGCCCCCCTCGCCGATCTTGCGGAGCGGGGCGTAGCGATCCGCGAGCAACGGTGCGGCCGCGAACGCGTCGAGCTCTTGGTCCGCGGGATCGGAGATCGGTTCCGCGGGGCCGGTGTCGACGGTACGCACGTGAGCCTCGCGAGCCTTCGCTTCGCAAGGCTACTACGTGACGACTGCGACGGGAGATCGACCGGCTACCAGCTGGAGCCGCCCTCCGAGCCCGCCGAGCCCCATCCGCCGTCCGACCCCGAGCCCCATCCGCCGTCCGATCCCCCCGAGCCCTCCGAGCCCCCGGGCTCGCCCAGGGAATCGCACTCCATGCCCGCGGGGGGGGCGAGCGGCGTCTCGGGAAAGTGGCAGGCCTTGAGCGCCCGGTCGGCGTTCGCAAACCCGTTCTGCCCCAGGCACGCGTAGCAAGCGTACTGATCCCCGGTATTGGTGCAGGCCGTGAGGGCTGCGTTGCGGGCGTCGTACTGCGCTTGACACGGGTTCTGCGCGCGGACCTGCGAGGCCGTCACGAAGCTGGCTGCGAAGCCGAAGGCGCCAAGGATGAGGAGCTTGATCGATTGTCGGAGGTGCATGGTGGTGGTCTCATCCACGAGGTCATGCGAGCCGGGGTCGCGGTTCACGATCCCGCGAAGAAAACGGCCGCTCGTGTGCGGCCGCGCCTCAGCCCGTCGCGTCGATCGCCTGCGATGC
>JBFIJN010000192.1:0-15309 GCA_041600735.1 Nannocystaceae bacterium | reverse complement strand
TGTGGGCGGGAGCGCTCGGCTTGGCGTGCTCGTCCGATGATGCCGTGCAGGGCGATGCGACCACCCTCGGGACCACGGCGGCCGACTCGACCGCGAGCCAGGGGTTCACCTCGACCAGCGGCGCCGGCTCGTCCACCGATCCCACCGATCCCACCGCGGCCGACTCGAGCGGCGGCATCGCTCCTGCGCCATGCTCATGCGCGCAGCCCGATGCGTTCGGGGGCGAGGACTCCTCGTGCAGCGCGGAGGCGCTCGCGGCCTGGGTCCCGGGCTGTCCCGAGGCGCAGCCCTGCGCGCGCCTGACGGTCGAGTGCCCGCGGCCCGGTGCAGACCTCTACGACTGCACGAGCGAGCTGACCTACGACGAGCCGGCGATGCAGTGCATGCTCGAGACGCTCCGCGATGGCACGCCCGCCCGCCTCGAGATCGATGGGCTCGAGGACGACGGGGTCTTCAGCGGTCAGTCGCAGTACGTCGTGCACGTGCTCGAGGGGCGCATGGCCCTGCGCGCCGGCTGCCAGAGCATCGACGTCGGGGTGCTGGCGTTCGAGCCGCGTCTTGGGGTGCTGCTGGCGCCCGACTACTTCACGGGGTGCATGGCGATGGAGGCTCCGGCGGACCGCTACGACTGCATGATCTCCGGCCTCGGCGAGCGGCCGCAGCCGCTCGACGAGTGTCCGTGAGACCTCGGTGGGCGCGTGGGCTCAGCCTTGGCTGGGCTTGGGCGCGAACCCAAGGTCCAGCATCAGCATGCGCAGATCGAACGTCACGCTGCGGTAGCTCGCCTCGATGGCCTCGGCATCGCGCTTGGTGCTGACGTCGAGCTCGATGAGGTGCTCGATCCGAGCGCTGAGATCGTCGAGGTCCGACTTGGCGGACGGGGGCGCATCCTTCGCGGCCGCCTCGAGCATGCCCTCCGCGAGCAGCAGGTTGCCCCCGGCGCCTTCCTTGCCCTCGAGCAGGCCCTCGGTGCGGGCGCGCTCGAGCCACATCAGCGCATCGGCGAGGGCGAGGCGCTCGTCGTCCCGACGCGAGGCCATCACCATGCGCATGGTGGCGCGACGGGCCAGGATCATCGCGTTGCGCTCGACTCGGCCGAGCACGTCGAGGTGTCCGGCGTCATTGGCCGCGAGCACGTCGCGAACCGGGGCGAGCTCGTCGAGCAACAGCGCGGCCATCTTCTTGGCCTGGGGATCGCTGTCGTCCTTGGCGCTGGCGAGCGGATCGAGCAGCACGGCGGCGGCGGCGAGCAGGCGCATGGCCTCCTTGGCGTCGCCGCGCACGAACGCGCGCTTGGCCTCCCCGACCAGGCGGCGGGCACGGAGCTCCGGGGCCTGCTCGACGAGCGTCACGGTCTCCAGCGTGGCCAGTGCTCGCTGCACCACGTCCTTGGCCTCGGGGAGCTTGCCTTCGGCCAGCAGCTTCTCCGCCGCGAGCACGTGGATCTTGGTGCTCGCGATCGGCAGGTCGAGCTCTTCGTAGACGAGGTTCGCGTCGATGATCTCGAGGTCGGTCGCCTTGTCCTTGGCCGTGACCGTGGCAGGATCTTGTGCCTTGCGCATGGTGTGGCGGGCCTCGAGCTCCTTCGCGTCGAACACCGGGAGCTCGAGCCGGGTGACGGTCGCGAGCAGCGGAATGGTGTCCACCGTGTCCGCCAGGTCCGCGTGCCCTAGCTCGAGGTCTCGGCTGCTGCGCCACACCTCGACCGCGACGCCCACGCTGGGGCGGTCGGCCTCGAGCTTGGTCAGCCCGTCGCGGGCGCGAGCGATCGCGGCGGTCGCCTCGGTCTTCTTGCCAGCGTCCACGGCGGCGATGGTGTCGCCGAGGGCCGCGACGACCGCGAGCCCCTCGCTCGCGAGCTTCTGCACGAGCGCGGAGTCGATGGGCCGATCGCTAGCCTCGGCGACCTCCACGACCTCGGTCGCCTTCTCGGTCGCCTTCTCGGTCGCCTTCTCGTCGGTCGCGGGCGGCGTGGCCGGGGCCTTCGCGTCGGCGATCGGCGAGGTCTTGGGGCTGGCTTCGGCCGGCGTCGGCGCCGTGTCCGAGGACCCGCAGGCCGCGGACGACACCAACGCAAACATGCCGAGCGAGAGCAGTGTGTGTGAGGGGTGCATGTGGGGGTCACCGTTCTCCGATCCAACATCGGAATCACTGCTTGGAGGCCGTGGCCCCACGGAACGATTCGCTTCCCCTGCATCGTTGGCGCGGCCCAGCGGCTCTGAGTGCACGCGGCTCCGTGGGCGCCGCATACGGCCCCCACGCGCCTCGCTACCTGCCCAACGCCCCGCTACGCGTCCTCGTCGGACTCGCCCGCGACGCCCTCGTGCACCCCGAGCCGGTGCCGCGCCCACCAGGCCACGAAGCGCGGCGGCGCCCACCAGTTGAGGCGTCCGAGCAAGGCCATCGTCGAGGGTACCAAGAGCGCGCGCACGAGCGTGGCATCGATGATGACGGCGATCACCATGGCCACGCCGAGCTCGCGCAGGAACAGCAGCCCGCTGGTCGCGAACGCGGCCATCACCACCATGAGCATCAGCGCAGCGCTGGTGATGAGCCCCGCGGTGGTCTGCAGCCCGCGCGCGACGGATCCGTGCGGATCGCCGGTCTCGGCGAAGTCCTCGCGGATCCGGCTGAGCAGGAACAGCTCGTAGTCCATCGAGAGCCCGAACACGATCGCGAACACCAGCAGCGGAATCAGCGGGTCGATCGAGCCCGGCGAGTGGTAGTCGAGCAGGCCTTCGAAGCGCCCGTCTTGGAAGATCCACACGAGCGCGCCGAAGCTCGCGCTGAGCGAGAGCACGTTCATCACGATGGCCTTGAGCGCGACCGTCACCGCGCCGAACGCGAGCACCAGCACCACGAACGTGGTGAGGACCACGCTGGCCCCCGCGAACGGCAGACTCGCGAGGATGGCGACGTGGGTCTCACGGGCGGCGGCGGCGGCTCCGGTGGCCACGATCGGGCGCGCGCTCGAGCCCTGCGCCTCGATCGCGGCGACCAGCGCATCGGCCTCGGGCGTGCCCGGCCCCGCGTTGGAGACGATGCGGAGGCGCCCGTAGCCCTCGTGGACGAACGGGCGCAGCACGGCGGCGCGCATCTTGGCCTGCGTGGCTTCATCGGGGGCGGGCGGCAGTCGAGCCCGCGCGAGCGCGGCGGTGGGACCCACCACGTCGACCACGCTGGGGAGCGCACCGAGCTGGGCCTCGAGCGCGGCGAGCTGCTCGAGCGCGACGCTCGGCCGCGCCGGATCGAGCTCGACGAGCGCCTCGAGGGTGGTGGTGCCCAGGTGGGGAAAGTGGGCCTGCATGGCCGCGTGCACGCGGTGGACCTCGCTCGTCGCCGGAAACGAGGTCGCGTCGGTGACCGCCACGCGCATGCGCAGCGCGGGGGCTCCGAGCGTGAGCAGCACGGCCAAGAGCGCGAGCGCGACGAGCCCGGGTCGGCGCATCACCGCGTGCGCGATCTTGCTCCACGCCCCGTGGGTGGAGCTCGTCGCCCGCGCGCGGCGGGGCTGCAGTCGGTGGCCGAGCAGCGCGAGCGCGGCCGGGAGCACGACGAGCGCGGCGAGCAGCGTCATGCCCACCACCAGCGTGCCGCCGATCGCGATCGATCGCAGCAGCGGAATCGGGATCCACGCAAGCGCCAGCAGGCTCACCCCCACCGCGGCGCCCGAGTAGGCGATGGTCTTGCCGGCCGTGCGCAGCATCGCCCGCCGCGCGGCCTCGACCTCGACCCCGGCGGCCAGCTCCTCGCGAAAGCGCTGCACCAAGAACAGCGAGTAGTCGATCGACAGCCCCAGCCCGACGAAGGTGACCACGTTGAGGGCGAACACGCTGACCGTCATGCCCAGGGTCAGCCCGCGGAGCACGAGCGCGGCCATCCCGATCGCCAGCGCGCCCACGCCGATGGGGAGCAGCGCCGCGAGCGGTCCCCGAAAGAAGATCCACAGCAGCGCGGCGACCAGCGGCAGCGTGATGAGCTCACCGCGGACCAGGTCGTGCTCGGCGATCCGCTGGCCCTCGACCTGCGCCGCGACCTCGCCGCCCACGATCACCTCGGCCCCCTCCACGTGCAGCGCGGTCGTGATCTCGGCGGCCGCCGCTTGCTGATCCGCGCTCGTGCCCGCGAGGGCGACGGTCACGACCGCCGCGGTGCGATCGACCGACACGAGCGCCGCCCCGCCGGGGTCGCGCGGGGTCATCAGCGCCTCGACCTGCGCCCGCGAGCGCACCGCGGTGTCGATGCGATCGAGCGCGCGCACGAACGCGGGATCGTCCACCGTGTGGCCCTCGACCCGGACCACGGCCACCAGGTCGGGCTCTCCGACCGCGAAGCGCTGCACCAGCTCCTGGCGCGCCGCCTCGACCGCACCGCCGCGCACTTCGAACCCGCCGGGGTCCAGGCGTGCCGCGAGGCCGAAGCCCGAAGCCGCCGCGGCCGCCGCGACGAGGGCCGCGAGCGTGAGGGTCAGGGCGTGACGAACGCGAGGGCGCATGAACGGGGTTGGAGCCGCTCGGCATGGCCAAGGGACCGCGCAGTCTTGGCGACCGTGTCGGCAGGGCTGTCGCGCCGGCCCCCAACGCGAGCGCGCGAGGGATACCATCGACGCTCATGCCGCCCTCCGCACGTCGTCCACGGATGTCCTTGCTCGGTTGGTCGCTCTCACTCGCGATGGTGCTCGCGTGTGCTGCCACCGAGCCGCCGCCGGCCCCGGCCGTGGCTGCGGCCCCCCTCGCACCCGCGGCCTCGGCCACGCCCGCGGTCCCCGCTACGCCCGCGGTCCCCGCTGCGCCCGCGGTCCCCGCCACGCCCGCGGTCCCCGCTACGCCTGCGGTCCCCGCGGTCGTCGACACGCCAGCGACCCCGGTGACCCCCGTGACCCCGGCCAAGCCGATGTCGCCGGACGACCTCGAGGATCTGCCGGACACCACCTGGGTCGAGGCTTACGTCGCCGACTGCTCGCACCGCTTCAGCCTCGTCGACGCCGAATTCATGGACGAAGCCACGCCGGTCACCGAGTGCGAGTTCTACGCGTGGGACCAGAACTGCTCGCCCGATCCAGCGGGCTGCTGGGACCAAGGGCAGGAGTGCATTCGGACGTGCAGTGAGCCGTGTGGTGCGTGCGAGAGCGAGTGCGCGGGCTCGTGCGGCCAGTGCAAGGCGGCCTGCGCCGACGGCGGGGCCGACTGCATTCGCAAGTGTGCAGAGGATCGGCTTGCCTGTCGGAGCAGTTGTATGGAGAAGAAGGAGCAGTGTCAGTCGGTCGACTGTGCGAAGAAGGAGACCGATTGCAACGAGGCCTTCAATCGCGAGCGCAAGCGCAAGTGTCCCAAGTGCAAGGAGATCAGCGAGTGCATGTCCCAAGACATCGAGGGCGATAGAGATCTCTACAAGCTCTGCGGGCGCAAGTTCCGGCGGTCGGCCAAGGAGTGCTTGGAGTGGTGCTGGGACTACTACGAAGACGACGAGCCGTAGCCGAGGTCGCGATCGCAGCCGCGATCGCAGCTACGATCGCAGCCTGTGGGCCCGAGCGCTCGCCCGAGGTCATCACCGCGCCCGTCCCCACGGACCCCGCCCCCGCGGCTGCGAGCGCCGCGCCCCCGTCCGGGGCCCCGCTCGTCCCGATCCCCGCGGGGACGTTCACGATGGGGCGCGACCCGGCACGCAGCGCCGACGAGTCGCCAGCGCACCGCGTGACGATCTCCGCCTTCGCGCTCGAGGCCACGCTGGTCACCGTGGCGGACTTCCGCCGCTTCGTCGAGCAGACCGGCTACCAGACCAGCGCGGAGCGCTTTGGCTACGGCAAGACCGCGATCGAGGGCATGGACGAGTGGGAGTGGGACGAGCGACCGGGGCTCACGTGGCGGGCCCCGTGGGGTGACGACGCGCCGCCGCAGCGCGAGGACGAGCCGGTCGTGATGGTGAGCTGGGTGGATGCCTCGCGCTACTGTGCGCACCTCGGCCGGCGGCTGCCCACCGAGGCCGAGTGGGAGTATGCGATGCGGGCCGGCGCCGAGGGCACGCGCTATCCGTGGGGCGACCAGCCGCGGCGCCCCGACGGATCGTACGGGCTCAACTACTGGCAGGGAGATGGACACCAGCGCAACGAGCGGCTCGATGGTCATCTCTACACTTCACCCGTGCGCGCGTTTCCTCCCAATGCGTGGGGCCTCTACGATCCGGTGGGCAATGTGTGGCAGTGGGTCTCCGACTGGTACGCACGCGATACCTACGCGCAGCACGCGGCGGGCGTGACCGATCCCCAGGGGCCCGACTCGGGCTGGGCCCGCGTGGCCCGCGGTGGCTCGTGGTGGTGCTCGGCGAGCGCGTGCTCGGGCTTCGGCCTGTTCGCGCGCGGGAAGTCCGATCCGAACGCGGCCTTCAGCAACAACGGCTTTCGCTGCGCGGCCGACCGCATCGACGCAGGCGAGGGCTGAGCGACGAGCGGCGCTCCGCTCGGATCAGACGTTGCGGAACCCGGCGATCTCCTGCGGGGCGTAGGCCGGCCACAGCGCGGGAATGCCCGAGTCGATGCCGTAGGCGGCCATCGACTGGTGGTAGATGTCCGAGGGCAGCAGCGCCTGATCGTACCAGCCGGGATTGAAGCGGCCCCCGCCGCCGAGGACGGCATGGAAGGCCGGCGAGGCGGTGTGGTTCACGCCATACTCGGTGGCCAGCAGCACCATCGAGTTGTCGAGCAGCGTGGCGCCATTGGGCTCGATGACGGCGTCCATCTCGTGGAGCATGTGCGCGAGCATCGAGATCGAGAAGTGCTGGTGCAGGCGCACCATCGCGGGGTCGTAGGCGTGGAAGATCGCGTCATGGGGCGTGCTGCTGGCGAACAGCGTGGTGAAGTCGGCCACGCCGCCGATCGCCGCGTACTGCCCCGAGAAGCGCAGGTACTCGCCGGCGCCGACCGAGATCATGCTGCCAAAGCGGAGCCGGTCACACGCGGCTCCGAGCGCCATCAGCCGGCCGAGCAGCGCCATCGCGGCGTCGGCCACCTCCCAGTCGACGACGGGCGCGCCCACCCCGGCCGCGCCGGTCTCGGCGTCGTAGAAGCTGTAGGGCTGCGGGTCTTCGATGCGGTCGGCGGTGGGCGCCGGGCAGCGCGGCAGCGGCTCGAGGTCGTCGGGCGGAACCAGCTGCTTCTCGACGTCGCGGATCGTCGAGAGGTGGCTGTCGATCCGCGCCTTGGAGGCCGCGCCCAGCTTCGAGCTCGGGCCGACCATGGCCTCGTAGTCTTCGAGCACGGTGTCGAGCACGCTGCGGTGCAGGTGTCGCTGGGCGATCTCCTCGGGGCGAGGCTCGTGGCCGCTCGGGCGCGGCCGCGTGCCGCCAAACAGGGTCTCGAACACGTCGGTCGGTCGCCGTACGGGGCGCTGACCGGGTGAGCCGTCGTCGTTCCAGTGGCGGGTGAACGCCGCCACGCAGCCGGTGTTCGACCACAGGCCGGCCGAGAGCTCGGGGATGGCGACGTTGGGCACGCCCGCGGGATGGAGCGCCCGCTTCATCACCTGCTCCATGCTGGGCCCGCTGGCAATGTAGGAGGGGCCGCCTTGCTGGGGCACTCCAGTGAACAGCCCGGCCGCGACGCGGTAGTGCGGGGTGCCGGGGCCCGAGAGCGGCTCGTTGTCGACGTTGGTGAACAGCGCGGCCTTGCTCGCAAACGACTGGAGCGGCTCGAGCGGCCCGCCAAACTGCTCGGTCAGCATGTTGCGCGAGAGCCCCAGCCCAAAGCTCATGGTGAACAGGCGGCAGGGGATGCCGTCGCCACGCTCGGCCCGCGCGCGGGGGAGCAGCTCGGGGAGCAAGGGCAGCGCGATCGCGATGCCGCCCGCTCCGCGCAGCACTGCGCGTCGAGTGAGCATGGGTGGTCGGCGCTTCATGGCTCCACCACCCGCAGCAAGCTGCGCTGCTCGCTGCTCGCGACCGCCCGGGCCAGCGCGTCGAAGGTCTGCCCACGCTCGAGGAAGTCGGCGGTGGTGAGCTCGTGGAACTCGGTGGTCGGGTCGATGCGCTTGCCCGTGGCGAACTCGGTCATGTTCTCGGTGAAGCAGGCGTGCACGGCATCGAGCTCGCCGAGCTGGGTGAGCAGCTCGAGCGCATCGGCGAACACGAGCTCGGGTCGCTCGCGATAGGCCGGCAGCACCCCGTCGGAGAACAGCTCGCGGCCCTGCGCGTCGGTGAGCGTGAAGCGGCCGCCGAGGTCGTAGCGCTCGAAGCCGTAGGCGATCGGCTCGAACTGGGTGTGACAGCCCAGGCACACCGCCTCGAGCCCCATGCGGAACTCGCTGGCTTCGCGCGGGGTCATGCCCTCGGTTGCCTGCGCCGTGCTCTCGATCTCCTCCTCGACCTCGAGCGGGGGCTGAGCGACGTGCTGGCACAGCAGTCGCTCGCTGAGGAACAGCCCGCGCCCCACGAACGAGGTGGTGCTGATCGACGCGAGGAACGCCGGGTGGGTCACCACGCCCAGGCGCTCCTCGGCCTGCGAGGTGTCGTAGACCTCGGGGCCGTCGCCGAGCGGCTCCGCGCCCGCGATCTCGGCGACCGCGGGGGTCATGATGAGCTCGTGCCCCGAGAAGACCGCGGACAGCGGCTCGGGGTTGCCATCGGCTCCGGAGATGCGATCTAGCGTGAGCAGCAGGCTCTGCCGCAGCTCGGCGGCGAGCTGCACGTCGGCGGTCGCGAAGCTCGAGCGCGTGGCCAGCGTGTAGTCGCCCCAGAACAGCGCGCGCGTGCGGGCGAAGCGGGCGTTCGCGATCAGTCGATCGATGTGTGCTCCTACGGCGCCCGGGTCGAACACGCCATCGCCCTGGGGGCCGGCCGCGAACGCGAGCAGCGGCTCGTCGGGCGCCGACTGCCACAGAAAATAGGAGAGGCGAGCGGCCAGCTCGTAGCCGTCGAGGCGTCGCAGCGCCCCTGGCTCGCCCTCGATCTCGCGCTCGAGGCGATAGAGGAACTGGGGCGCCTGCATCATCGCCTGCACGAGGCCCCGCACCACGTGCTCCTCGTGGGTCTCTTCGATCGAGTCGATGGTGGCCGCGAGCTCGAGGTAGCGGGCGATCTCTTCATCGGTGAGCGGGCGTCGGAACATGCGTCGACCGAGGCCCTCGATGAACGCGGACCGACACGAGCGATCGAGCTCGACACAATCCCCGTGCTTCTCGACGAGCGCCAGGGGATCGAGGCGGGCGCTCACCGAGCGGGCGATCTCGGCGTAGGCGAGCACATAGTTGGAGTTGAACACCTGGGGATCGACGGTGGTGGAGTAGTCGCGACCGGTGGGGATGTCGGTGGGCAGCGTGTCGAGCTCGGCGGGCGTGAGCGCCTCGCCCAGCACGTCGAGCACCGTGTAGCGATACTGGAGGTCGGTGAGCCGCGCCGCCTTGGGCTCGGGGACGGTGGAGGGATCGAGCTCCCCCGCGTCGTCGCTGGTGCCGTCGTCGCTGCTCCCGGCGTCGGCGCCATCCCCGGTGCTGGAGGTGCCGTCGCTCGTCTCGGAGCCGTCGGTCAAGTCGCCCTGCGGCCCCCGACATCCCGCGATGAGCAACGCCACCGCGGATCCCCAACGAATCCAAGCCCCCACGAGCGGTCCAGCATAGCGCCATCTCGAGCGGATCACGAGCACTCCAGGTCCTCGGGGCGACACACCACGCCGCCACCCACGAATTGGCCGGCCCACTTCGCGCGCATCGCCTCGTCAAAGTCCTCCAGCGCATAGCGATGTGAGACATGGGGGACGATCGCCCCCTCCTCGACCCACCGCAGCAGCGTGGCGAGCCGCGGCGCGCGGATCGAGGGGTCGTGCTGGGTCGCGATCACCGTAGGGCACCCCAGTACATCGAGCCCCTTCATCATGATGAGATTGGTCGGCAACACGTTGGCATTGGGGGCGCCGCGTTGGCCTCGCCCCTGCGCCACGAACGGCGTGGCCGCCCAGCCCACGATGAGGTAGCGCGCCCCGAATCGCACCGCGCGCAGGCTCTCGGCGGAGATGGGGCCGCCCACGCCGTCGTAGACCACATCGACCCCGCGACCGTCGGTGAGCGCCTTGACCTCGTCGCGGAAGCGACGAACGCCCGCCTCGCCCTCGGGCGCACGGCTGTCGATCACGTGATCCGCTCCTTGCTCGCGCACGACGGCGAGCTTTGCCGCCGAGCGGCCCGTGGCGATCACGGTCGCGCCCACGCGCTTGGCCACGTGCACGGCGGCGAGGCCCGTGGCCCCGGATGCACCGTGGATCAACACGGTCTCCCCCGCGGCGAGCTGCCCTCGTGCGATCAAGCAGTGGTAGGCGGTCTCGTAGCTGCCGAGGAGGTTGCACGCCTGTGCGAAATCCAGCCCGCCGGGCACGGGCAGCAGCGCGTGATCGGGCACCACCGCCCAGCTCGCAAACCCACCCGCTCGATAGGCACCCGCGGTGCGCGGCCCGGCGACGAAGGGATCGACCATGACCGCGTCGCCCACGGCCGAGTCGCCGACCTCGGCTCCGATCGCGGCCACCTCACCCGAGAACTCGAGCCCGGGCGTGTACGGCGGAGCGGGCAGGTGCTGGTACTGCCCGCTCAGCATCAGCAGATCCACCCAGCCCACCGCGCAGCAGCGGACCGCGATCAGGACCTCGTGGGGTCCGAGGGTCTCGCTCGGTGGTCGCGGCTGCGGCTGCAGCGACGCGTAGGACTCGAGCGCTTGGAGGGGGGTCTCGCCGAGCTGCGAGATCACGACTTTGCACTCGAGACCGGGGGTTGGCACGCGGCAGGCTAACATCCGCCGCGGCCTCGCACCACGCGATCAACCCGCGGCTCAGATGCAGACCGCGTCGCCCAGCGCGTTGGCGCACTGGTCGGCGTCGGCCGCCGCCAGCTCGCAGAAGTGCTGGCGGCACTCGATGAAGTTGCCCATCTCGGTGTCGCCGCCGTTCTTGGGCAGCGCGTCGGCCTCCATCAGGCAAGCCGCCTGCGCCACCATCTCATCATCGCCCCACTTGGCGTGATATGGATCATGGCAGTTGGCCAGCACGCAGCTGCAATAGATGACCGCAGGATCGTCGGCCGACGTCTCGATTCCGTGGTCGGCGGTCCCGTGGTCTGCCGTTCCGTGGTCGGCGGTCCCGTGGCTGGTGCTGCCGTGATCGCCGTGATCGTCGTGGGCGTCGTCGCCCGTGCCCTCTTCGCTGGGGCATGCCGCGAGGATCCAGCAACCCAAGATGCAACAGGAAGACGCGTAGGACGGTCGTAGGGTCATGGCGAGCGCAGCATGCCGGCCGCGATCCGGCGCGGTCAAGCGTGCGGGCCGAGACAATCCGACGCAGCCAGCGCGTCGCTCCGCGATTGCCGTGGTCTGCGGGCGCGGCTACCCTGGGTAGGCGTGTCGGCACGGAATCTCCTCGTCGTCGCGTGCGGCCTCGGTCTGGGTCTCGCCTTCGGAGCCTGCAACGACGGCGTCGACGATGGTCCCGGCGAGTGCCGCAGCGAGGCCAGGCTTCAGCTCTTCGAGAGCCGCATCGCCCCGCTGCTGCGCGAGGGCAATCAGTCGGCCTGCAACGAGTGCCACCTCGCGGGGGTCGACCTCGGGCTCTACGCCAGCGGGGGCAGCGAGTGCGCCACGATGGCCTGCATGGTCGAGGCCGGCATCGTCGATCTGGAGCAGCCCGCCGACAGTCGCGTGCTCGGGTGGATCCTCCGCGCGACGCCCGAGAGCGAGCTCATCACTCCCGAGGTCGTGCAGGCCGAGCACGATGGGGTGCTCGAGTGGATCCAGCTCCATGCGGAGTGCGGGGCGGATCTGTGCCCGCCGATCGACGACCCCTGCGGGCGCGAGAGCACGCCGGCCACCTGCGAGACCCCGCCCGCCGCCGATGGCCTCCCGGCGCGCGGCTTCGACGATCCGGGTGACTGTAGCGATCTCACCATCGAGCGGGCGTTCGGCGAGCTCGTCTACTCATGGCGCGGGCGCTGCTTTCCTTGTCACTACGACGGCCAGAGGCTGGCGCCGGAGAACGCTCCGCGCTGGATCATCGAGGGCGACTGCAACATCGGCTCGCTATCCACCATGCGCAGGGTGCTCGACGATGGCCTGGTCGATCTAGAGAACCCCGCGCAGAGCCTGTTGCTGCTCAAGCCGCTCTCCGAGGCCGCGGGCGGGCTCCCCCACGAGGGTAGCGACAAGTTCTTCGACACGAGCGATGGCGCATACCAGGACTTTCGTACCTGGCTCGAGCTCATCGGCGACTGCCAGAGCCCTTGACCGCCGACGCCGCAGCTCACGCGGCGACGGATTTCTTCTTCGCGGCGGTCTTCTTCGCGGCGGGCTTCTTCGCGGCGGTCTTCTTCGCGGCGGGCTTCTTCGCGGCGGCCTTCTTCGCGGAGGGCTTCTTCGCGGAGGGCTTCTTCGCGGCGGCCTTCTTCGCGGCGGGCTTCTTCGCCGGGGTCTTCTTCGCGGAGGTCTTCTTCGCGGAGGTCTTCTTCGCCGGGGCCTTCTTCGCCGCCCGCTTGCTGTGCCTCACCGCCATCTTCTCGATGTAGGCCACGGCATCGGGCGTCTTGCAGCTCGTGTCGCCGTGATCGACCTCCACCTTGCCGATCGCCTTCGCGACCGCCAGCGCCTCGTCGCGTAGCGCGGGCCGGTAGCCACCGATCGAGATCAACGTGGTATTCATCGCGCTGCGCGTGCGGTTGGGGGCGCCGTGGATTCCGGCCTGGATCTGGGCCAAGTACGGCTGCAGCCATGCATCGTCCGCGTCAGTCCCGGGCGCAGAGAGCGAGCCGATGATGTGCCAGCCGGCGGCGGCGCGCAGCTCCTGCTTCGCCGCGGACCAGCGCTTTGCGAGCGTGCGCGCCACGGTGCTGCACGCTGCGATCGTAGCCACCGCACCATTGACGACGTGGTCCTCGCACGCGCGCTGCCACGCATCGAGCTGGGCGAGGGTGAAGGCCTCGGGATCGGCGATGAGGGTGGCCAGGATCCGCGCCTCGTGGTTCCCGCAATCGAACAGCTCGAGCGCGAGCGCGTGATCGACCCCGAGCTCCTTCTGCAGCGCGTAGAGGTCCGCATACCGCACCCCGAACGTCGGCCCGATCACTCCGTGGCGCGCGTAGATCTTGCGCACCCCCTCATCGCCGAGCTGCTCGAGCCGCTTCATCACCTTGGCCGAACGTTGGGTCGGTGGCATGGCCGCAGCATACTGCGTCGCCGCCCTGGCGTCGTCGCCCAGATCGGTGCACCGCATGGGCGTGAGCACGCCGGGGCGTCACTTTGGCGGGGGCATCGTGCCCCCGCGGGGAGCCAAGGGGCGCCCCGCCAGAGCACCCGCCTCCGGGATTCCACGATGTTCCGCGTTGGATGGGTTCTTGCTCATCAACCTTCCATGCGGAACGCGATTGAAGCCAGCCAAGACCCCGCGCTCGAGGGGATGGGCGGTGAGCATCGCACGCGGCCCCATGCCTTGCGCGAGACGCTGGACTGGACGCGGCCGCGGCCGGGCCCCACGCGGGTCGACGAGGGCCTCGTCGAGCCCCGCCCGGGGCTCGAGCGCGCGCGACTCCATCCCGGGCAGCGGATCGAGGGCACGCGATACCGCATCGTTCGCTGGCTCGGCGAGGGGGCGATGGGGGAGGTCTACGAGGCCGAGCACGTCGACATCCAGCGGCGCACCGCGGTCAAGATCCTGCGAGCGGAAGTCTCGCACGACGATGCCGTCGTCGAAGCCTTCCGCAACGAGGCCCGCGCGGCCTGCCGCGTCGGCTCGGAGCTCATCGTCGACATCTACGACTTCGTGCCGATCCCCGACGGGCGGCTGATGATCTGCATGAAGCTGCTGGAGGGCACCACGCTTTGGAAGGCGCTCGCCGGGCCAATGGAGGTTCCTCGGGCCGTGGGCATTCTGCGGCAGGTCGCTCGCGGCCTGGCCGCGGCCCACGGGGCGGGGGTCGTGCACCGCGACATCAAGCCCGAGAACATCTTCCTGACCCGCCGCGACGATCGCGAAGATGCGGTCAAGCTGCTCGACTTCGGAATCTCTGCGATTCACGACGGCAGCGAGCGCATGCTCTTGCGCGCCGGCACGCCGCACTACACCGCACCCGAGGTCATCAGTGGCGGCAGCGTGGACGCGAGCGTCGACATCTACGCGTGGGGGTGCCTGGCCTACGAGGTGCTGACCGGCAGGCTGCCGTTCGATGGCGACACCCACGTCGAGATCTTCGCCGGACACCTCGAGCGCGAGGCCGCGCTGCCCTCGCGAGTGCGGTCGAGCCTCCCGCCGGCATTCGATGCGTTGGTGATGGGATGCCTCGCCAAGGATCCCGCGCAGCGCATCGCGAGCATGACGGAGGTCGAGGCTGCGCTGTGCGAGGCCCAGCTCGCCGCTGGCATCGTGACGACCTGGGACGACCTCAGCCTGCCGCCGGTGGAGGACGAGCGTCGCGAGCGGCTGATGGCGCTGCTGCCTACCTCGCCCGAGCCTCGGCACCCGTGGGGCCGGGTGCTGGTGCTGATGCTGCTCGTGGGGCTCGTGGGGGTCGCCGCGGGACTGATGGCCTAGCCGCGGGGCTGATCAGGGCGCGGAGAGCACGAGCGCGACTTGATCGGTCGCCGGCACCGTGGCCGCGAGGTCGAGCACCCCGTCCTCGTTGAGATCGCCGAGCGCCACGTTCCACGCGCTGCTCGGGGTCGAGAACGACTGAGGCGTGGCAAACCCACCCAGACCATTGCCGAGCAGCACGACGATGTCGTTCGAGTGGAGATTGGCCACGGCGATGTCGAGGGCGCCGTCGAGGTCGATGTCGCCGACCACGATGTCGTTGGTGTACGCGCCCACGGGGATCCAGCTGGTCGGCACGTAGCGAGCGGGCCCGCTGGCGAGCAAGATCGCCACATCTCCGTTGGTCTCGTGGGAGACCGCGATGTCGGGGAGCCCGTCGTCGTCGAAGTCTCCGAGCGCCACCGCGGTCGGGCGGTCGTTCGCGGGCAGGAGCAGCGGCGCTCCAAACCCGCCGAGCCCGTTGCCCAGGTGGAGCGCGACCGCATCGGCGTCGCGCAGCGCGATCACCAGGTCGAGCGCGGCGTCGCCGTCGAGGTGAGCGAGGGCGAGGCCCACCGGGCCGGACCCCGTGTCGAACTCGGGCCCCAAGCGGAACAGGCCGTTTCCCCCGCCGAACAACACCCGGAGCTCGTCTTCGTCCCGACTGGCCGAGATGATGTCGAGATCACCGTCGCCATTGAGATCCGCGACGGCCACCGCCTCCACGCGGTCCCCGGAGTCGTACGAGACCGGCCCCGCGACCAAGCCGGTGCCCAGGCCGAGCA